>NZ_JAPHNL010000013.1 GCF_026274175.1 Streptomyces beihaiensis | reverse complement strand
GAGCGGTGGGAGTAGCGGGAGCGGTGGGAGTAGCGGGAGCGGTGGGAGTAGCGGGAGCGGTGGGAGTAGCGGGAGCGGTGGGAGTAGCGGGAGCGCCGACAGCGCCGTGGGTGCGTCGGCCGTCCCCCCGGAACCCGCAGATCCCGACGCCCCCGCCTTCATCGTCTACACCTCCGGCACCACAGGGCCGCCCAAGGGCGCCGTGCTCCCCCGCCGCGCCGTCGCCTCCACCCTCGACGCGCTCCGGGACGCCTGGCGGTGGAGCGAGCGGGACACCCTCGTGCACGGCCTCCCGCTGTTCCACGTGCACGGCCTGATCCTCGGCGTCATCGGCCCGCTGCGCCGGGGCGGCGCCCTTCGCCACCTGGGCCGGTTCAGCACCGACGGGGTGCGGCGCGAGCTGTCCTCCGGCGCGACGATGCTGTTCGGGGTGCCGACGATGTACCACCGCATCGCCCAGGCCCTGCCCGGCGACCCGGACCTCGCCAAGGCCCTGGCGGCGGCGCGGCTCCTCGTCTCCGGTTCGGCGGCGCTGCCGGTCCACGACCACCAGCGGATCGCGGCGGCGACCGGGCAGCGGGTGATCGAGCGGTACGGCATGACCGAGACCCTCATGCTGTGCTCTTCCCGGTGGACACCCCCTGGCCCGCGGCCGAGCATGCGGGCTGACGGCGAGCCGCGCCCCGGCACCGTGGGCGTGCCGCTGCCGGGCGTCGAGCTGCGGCTCACCGAGGAGGACGGGACGACCGAGGTCCCGGGCAAAGACCCGGATGCGGTCGGTGAGATCCAGGTGCGCGGCCCGAACCTGTTCCTGGGGTATCTGAACCGGCCGGACGCCACGGCGGCGGCCTTCGCGCCGGGCGGCTGGTTCCGTACGGGCGACATGGCGGTACGGGACGCCGACGGCCATGTCCGCATCATCGGCCGCAAGGCCACCGACCTCATCAAGAGCGGCGGTTACAAGATCGGCGCGGGCGAGATCGAGAACGCGCTGCTCGAACACCCCGCCGTCCGCGAGGCCGCCGTCACGGGTGCCCCCGACGACGACCTGGGCGAGCGGGTGGTGGCCTGGATCGTCCCGGAGGACCACGGGCATCCGCCTACCGCCGACGCGTTGGCCGATCACGTGGCGTCCCGGCTCGCCCCCCACAAGCGTCCGCGCACCGTGCACTTCCTGGAGGCGCTCCCCCGCAACGACATGGGGAAGATCCTCAAGCGGTCCCTGGGAACCACGGGAGGCCGGAAGAGCCCGGTGGTCACGGAGAACCAGGCGGGCACGGAGAACCAGGCGGGCACGGAGAACCAGGCGGGCGCGGAGAACCAGGCGGGCGCGGAGAGCGCGGAGCGCACGGATGCCTGAGCACGCCTCGGCCCGCGCCGCTCTCGGCCTGGTCTGCGACCCCGGCTCGCTCGACGAACTGCCGTACGGAGACCGGGAAGACGCCGGGAGCGACGGCCCGCTCGACTGGGCGGGGTACGCCGACGCCCGCGCCCGCGCGGCCGAACGCACCGGCGAGAGGGAGTCCGTCGTCGCGGCCACGGCCACGGTCGGCGGCACCGGAACGGTCGTCGTCGCCTTCGATTTCGGCTACCTCGGCGGCTCCCTCGGGCGCGGCACCGGCGACCGCGTCGAGGCCGCCCATGAACACGCCCGCCGCCACGGCCTCCCCGTCGTCTCGCTGGTCGCCACGGGCGGCAGCCGGATGCAGGAGGGCATGGTCGCGCTCACCCAACTCCAGCGCCTGGCGCGCCAGTCGGCGCTCACCCGCGCCGCCGGGCTCGTCCAGATCGCGGTGGCCCGGGATCCGACGACGGGCGGCGGCTGGGCCACGCTCGGGGCCGGGGCGGACATCACCCTCGCTCTGCCGGGGGCCCAGATCGGGTTCGCCGGGTCCCGCGTCCGTCCGGCCGACACCGACCCGACGGCGTACGGCGCCGAGAGTCAGCTGGCGGCGGGCGCGGTCGACGCCCTGGTGGCCCCGGACGCGCTGGCGGAGGCCGTCGGCGGCTGGCTGCGGCTGCTCGCGCCCGGCCGCGCGGCCACGCTCCCCGCACCGGTGCCCGGGGCTCTCGGCCGGACCGACCTGCCGGACACCGGCCAGGAGGCGGTGCGGCGCGCCCGTGCGCCCGAACGCCCCCGCGCCGACGCCTACTTGGATGCCTACTTCTCCTTCCGGCGGGAGCTGTCCGGCGACCGGGCGGGCGGCACCGACGACGGCATGCGGTGCGGTTTCGGCGAGCGCGAGGGCCGTACGGTCGCGTACGCGGCGCAGTGCGGCACGGCGACGACGCCCGCCGGTTACCGCACCGCCATCCGCCTGCTGCGCCTCGCGGGCCGCCTCGGCGTCCCGGTCCTGACACTGGTCGACACGCCTGGCGCGGCCAACGACGCGGCGGCGGAACGCGCGGGCGCCGGGGCGGCCATCGCTGGGCTGTTCGCGGCGGTCGCCGAGAGTCCGGTCCCGGTCACCAGCCTGGTCATCGGTGAGGGCGGTTCGGGCGGGGCGCTGGCCCTGGCCGCGCCGGGTGCCACGTGGGTCGCTCCGGACGCGTACTTCTCGGTGATCGCGCCCGAGTCGGCCGCCGCCATCCTCAAACGTCCGGCGGAGGAAGCGGGCACGACGGCCGACCAACTACGCCTGCGCCCACAGGACTTGCTGGAGCTCGGCCTTGTCCGGGGCATCGCGAAACGAACAGGCGAGCAGTTGTTCGCTTGAACAGGTGATCGTCGCCCCAGAGTTTGCGTGAGGCACACGGGACCAACGATGCTTACGGGGCGCAAGCAACGGGCTGCAGACCGTAGCGACCGCATCGCGATGCACGTGCAAGTCCCACACACATGCGACACGCAAGACCGCAAGGAGAACGCACCATCATGAACCTGCTCACGGACATCCTCGCCGGCGTCATCCACTTCGTCGGGTGGCTGGTGTAACACGACCTGAGCCAGCGCGGCGCCGTCTCCCCCGGTCCCACGGGGAGGCGGCGCCGCCGCGTTCGCCCTTGGACACCGCCTCGGACGTGGTGGCGGGTGCGGCCCGCGCGCCCGAGCGGTCGGCGCGCACGCGGCGCCTCACGCCTGCGGCCACCGCGCGTCATACCGTACGAACCTCCGCCACTTCGCCGCCAGCAGCCACACGGCGGCCACGCACAGCGTCCCGCCGCCCGTGATCGCGACGGCCGGGGAGGTGAGGCCGCCGACCGTACCGGCCACGAAGTCGCCCAGGCGGGGGCCGCCCGCGACGACCACGATGAAGACGCCCTGGAGGCGGCCGCGCATCTCGTCCGGCGCGGCGACCTGGAGCATGGTGCCGCGGAACACCATGGAGATGGTGTCCGAGCAGCCGGCGAGCGCGAGGAAGAGAAGGCCCAGCCACAGGTCGCGGGTCAGGCCGAAGACGGCGACGGCCGCGCCCCAGCCGCTGACCGCGAGCACGATGCCGAGGCCGTGTCGGCGCACGCGCCCCAGCCAGCCGGAGAACACCCCGCCGAGCAGCGCGCCCACCGCGGGCGCGGCGACCAGCAGCCCGGTGGTGCGGGCGTCGCCGCCGAACCACAGCGCGGCGACGGCCGGGAAGAGCGCCTTCGGCTGCGCGAGGACCATCGCGCACATGTCGGTGAAGAACGTCATCCGCAGGTTCGGCCGCCCGGCCAGGAACCGCAGCCCGTCCACGACGGAGGCACGCCCCCGGCGTCGGCCCGCCGGGGTGTGCGGCAGCATCGCGGGCAGCCGCCACATCGCGTAGAGGGAGGCGGTGAAGGCGGCGGCGTCGAGGAGGTAGGCGGTCTGGTAGCCCCAGAAGCCGACCACGAGCCCGCCGAGCATCGGGCCGACGAGCGAGCCCGCGGTCTGGGTGATGGAGCCGAGGGCGTTTGCGGCGGGCAGGTGTTCGGGCGGGATGAGGCGCGGAATCATCGCGGTGCGGGCGGGCGCGTTGAGGCCGCCGCAGACCGCCTGCAGGGAGACGACCCCGTACAGCAGCCAGACCCGGTGGTAGCCGCAGAGCGCGGCGGTGGCCAGGGCGACCGAGAGGCCGCACAGGCCGAGCGCGCTGTACAGGCCGAGCCGGCGGCGGTCCACGGTGTCGGCGATGGCACCGCCGTAGAGGCCGAACAGGACGAGCGGGACCAGTGAGAAGAGGCCGACCAGGCCGACGGCGAAGCTGGAGCGGGTGATGTCGTAGACCTGTAGGGAGACCGCGAGGGCGGTCATCGACTGACCGGCCCGGGAGACGGTGTCGCCGGTCCACAGCCGCCGGAAGTCCGGGGACATCCGCAGCGGAGTCAGGTCGGCGAGGACGCGTCCGCGCCTCGCGGGCTCGATCTTCTCGGTGGCGGCGGGTGTGGGCGGTTCGGTCCGTTCCGGTTCGGTGCTGGTCACACGGGATGCTAACAGCGAGCCCGATGACCGAATTTTCCGATTTGCCCCATTTTTCACCCTTATGACATTGCCTCGCGCGGCCTATCCCAGCGGGCGACGGTCTCCGCGCCGCCGCACGATTCCAGACAGGGGCGCCACCCGGCGACCCGCCCACGGTCTGCGCTCTCGGGAGGACCTGCCATGACCGTCAGCATGGAGCAGTTGCGCCGCTGCCACTTCGCCGTCGACCTGGGCGCCGCCCGCACCCGCGTGTACGTGAAGGGCGCCGGCCTCGTCGTCGACGAACCGAGCGCCGCCGCGGTCAACACCCGCACCGGCGCGCTGATCGCCGTCGGCGAGTTCGCGGAGAAGATGACCGGCCGCACACCCGGCTACATCCGTGTCGTACGCCCCGTCTCCGGCGGCACCGTCGTCGACATCGAGATGGCCCAGCGGATGCTGCGCCACCTGCTGGGCGAGAAGCTCCGCCGTACCCTGCGCCGCAAACCGAGGCTGCGCGCGGCGGCCGCCACGCCGCACGACGCGGACCCGCTGGCGCAGCGCGCCACGGTCGAGACGCTGATCGGGCTCGGGGCGCGCCGGGTGGAGCTGGTGGACACGCTCATCGCCGCGGCCGTCGGCTGCGGGCTCCCCGTCGAGCAGCCCGAGGCCACCATGATCATGGTGTGCGGCGCCGCCACGACGCAGATCGCCGTGCTCTCGCTCGGCGCGATCGTGACGGCCGAGCGCATCCCCGTCGGCGGCGACGCCATCGACCACGCGGTGGTCCAGCACCTGCGCCAGCACCACGAGCTGATGCTCCCCTCGCAGTCCGTACGCCCCCTGCAACTCGCGCTCAGCGGCAACGGCCTCACCGCGGAGGGCCCCGAGCAGACCGAGATCCACGGCCGCGACGTGGCGACGGGCCTGGCCCGCTCCGTGCACGTCGACACCTCCGCGGTACGCCGCGCCATCCACACGCCGCTGACCGCCGTGCTCGACGGCATCGGCAAGGTGCTGCGCGACTGCCCGCCCGACCTGGTCGCCGACCTGGCTGACCGCGGGATCATGATGGTCGGCGGCTCCGCGCTGCTGCCGGGCCTCGACCAGATGCTGCGCAACGCGACGGGCATGCCCGTACACATCGCCGAACGCCCCGACGTCTGCTCGGTGCAGGGGCTCGGCGCGATGATGGAGGGCCGGATCCAGCCGCTGGCCCTCGACCCGCTGGCAGGCTGAGGACCGGAGCCGGGCAGACAGGGCTGGACTGGGCCAGAGCGGACTGGACCGGACTGGGCCAGAGCGCACTGGACCGGACTGGGCTGGCCTGGGCCGGAGCGGACCAGAGCAGACTGAACCGGACCAGAGCGGGCCGTACTGGACGGGAACGGGATCTCAGCGGGTCGGAGCACGAGGGGGAGGACAGGCGATGGCGGTGCCGGACGAGGGCGTACCGGAGCCGGAGGTGCCCGCCGGGCTCTCGGTTCTCCTGGCTGCGGTGCTCGACGTCGGCTCCGAACTCGACCTGCGCAGCACACTCCAGCACCTGACGGACAGCGCCGTCGCGCTGACCGGCGCCTGCCGCGGCGTGCTCGGCGTGCTCGACCAGGAACAGGGCGCCATCGTCGCCGCCGTCACCACGGGCGGCCCCCCGCCGAACGGCCCGCCCTGGCTGCCGCCCGACGTGCCGGTCGACGCCGTCCTGCACGAGCCTGAGGTCCTGGCCGTCCCCATCCCCGTACGGGAACACGGCCAGGACGCGGTTTTCGGGCGGCTGCGGCTGACCGGGAAGCAGGCACCCGGATTCAGCGGGGACGACCTGGAGCTCTTGCGTGCCCTCGCCGCCCAGGCGGGCATCGCCATCGGCAATGCCCGCCTGTACGAGACCGCCACCCAGCGGGAGCGATGGATCGAGGGAGCCGCGGCCGTCACCAACGCGCTGCTCACGGGGCGCGACGACGACGCGCTCACCACGGTCGCCGAACAGGCGCGGCGGCTGGCCGACGCGGCGGCGGGCGTCGTCCTCCAACCCACGGACGAGGGCGGGATGCGGATCGTGGCCGCCGCCTCCGCCGACGCCGACCCCGCCTCGCTGCTCGGCACCACGATCGAGCCGGGCAGCGCGGTCCTCGCCGAACTCCTGGCCGGGGAACCGGTGTTCATCGAGGACTCGGCGACCGACCCCCGGATGACCACGGAGGTACGGTTCCGGTTCGGGCCGAGCATGATGCTGCCGTTGCGCGCGGACGGGCAGCTGATCGGCACGCTCGCCCTGCCCCGGACGCGCGGCGACCGCCCCTACACGTCGGTGGACCACCGCCTCGCCACCCAGTTCGCCTCGCAGGCCGCGCTCGCGCTCGTCCTGGCCGACGCACGGGCCGGGCGGGAGCGGCTCGCCGTGTTCGAGGACCGTGACCGCATCGCCCGCGACCTGCACGACCTCGTGGTCCAGCGGCTGTTCGCGACCGGCATGATGCTGGAGTCCACGCAGCGCCGCGCGCCGGCCGGCGAGGTGCACGACATGCTCACACACGCCGTCGACGAGCTGGAGTCGACGATCCAGGAGGTTCGCACCGCGATCTTCGCGCTCCAGCAGCCGCCGGCCGACGCCCCGACCACATTCCGCGGCAAGGTGCTGCGGGAGAAGGCCGGCGCCGCCGCCGTGCTCGGCTTCGCCCCTTCGGTGCACTTCACCGGTCCGGTCGAGGCGGCCGTCCCCGAGCCCGTGCAGGGCCATCTCCTCACGGCGCTGCGCCGCGCCCTGGCAACGGCCGCGCGCCGCCCCGCCGTCTCCCGCATCGACGTCTCGGTGGACGCCGAGGCCAGGCTGCCGGACGGACGTCCCGCGGTCCGGCTGACCGTGACGGACGACGGGCGGCGGGAGGACGCCGACACCGACGGCGGGACGACCGTGACGTGGCAGTCGCCGCTGTGAGATCGACCGGGGTCAGGGCCGGTCACGACCGAAGCCTCGGTGAACCACGGGGGAACTCTCGGCATCCTTTCGGTTCGGACCGCTGTTCGACGACGCGGGCACGCCTAGCATGACCTGGTCGTAAGCACCGGTGGTAAGCCCCAGCGGTAAGCCCCGGCCGTCAGTCCTTTTTCCAGTCGTACGTCTTGGCCGTCCGTCTTGGCCGTCCGTCTTGGCCGTACGCGCAGTTGTTCCGGGAGGCGTTGGATGCCGCGTATACCCGTCACCCGGGTCCGGCTCTGGTCGGCCGCGGCCGTCGCGCTCGTGATCGCCGCCACCGCCGGGACGCTGATCGTCGCGTCGGGGCGCGGCGCGCACTCCGCGCGGACCTCCGGGGACGGGTTGCGCCACACCGCCGTCGAGGTCTCCCGCAGCCACTGCGGCCGCGGCTGGACCGACCCGGCCCCCGGCACCCAGGTCTTCGACTTCCACAACCCGACCGACGGCGCCGCCGAGGTCTACCTGGAGGACCCGGAAACCGGCGCCGTCTACGGCGAGGTCGAGGGCATCGGTCCCGGTACGACCCGGCACCTGACGGTCCGTGTCGGCAAGGGCGCCTACGCCTTCAAGTGCGTGCCGGACGACGCCGACGCGGTCACCGGGCCCACCGTGCGGGTCCGCTCGGGCCGTCGCGGCCCGGCCGCCGTCCCGGTCACCCAGCACGACCTGATCCCGCCGTCCATCGCCTACCAGAAATGGGTCGGCAGCGGCCTCGGCACCCTGGCGAAGCAGACGGCGCGGCTGCGTGACGACATCGACCGCGGCGACCTCGGCGCGGCGCGCGCCGACTGGCTGACCGCGCACCTCCAGTACGAGCGGCTCGGCGCGGCGTACGACGCGTTCGGCGAAGCGGACGCCGCGATCAACGGCACCGACGCCGGGCTCGCGGGCGGCGTCCACGACAAGCACTTCACCGGCTTCCACCGCGTCGAGTACGGGCTGTGGCACGGTGAGTCGGCGCGGGACCTGCGCGCCCCGGCCGCCGCCCTGCTCACGTCGGTCACCACACTGCGCGGCGACTGGTCGCAGACTCGCATGGACCCGGCCCAACTCGGGCTGCGCGCACACGAGATCGTGGAGAACACCATCCAGTTCGAACTGACCGGGCGGACCGACTACGGCAGCGGCAGCAACCTCGCCACGGCCCGCGCCAACCTCGACGGCAGCCGCGAGGTGCTGGACCGCCTGCACCCGATCCTCACCACCCGCTATCCGGAACTGGCGGACCTGGAGCGGGAGTTGGATCGAGCCCGGTCACTCGTCGGCGGCTTCCGGCACAACGGCCGGTGGACCCCGCTCGACGGACTGAGCCGCGCCCAGCGGGAGCGGACCGACGCCGTCTTCGGCGACCTGGCAGAACGGCTCGCCTCGGTGGCGACCCTGTGCGACCCACGGAGGACAGCGTGAGTGAGGACGGTCTGGGTACGAGCGGTCCGGTTACGGACGGTCTGAGTACGGGCAGTCCGAGTACGGGCGGTCCGGGTACGGGCAGTCCGACTTCGGGCAATCCGGGTACAGGCGGTCCCAGCGCGGAGGAGACGACCGGCGCCGGTCGCTGCCCCGGCGTCGCGCGGCGCGGCTTCCTGCGCGGCGCGGCCCTCGCGGGCGCCGGGCTAGCGGCGGGCGGCGCGGCCGCCCCGGCGCACACCAAGGACTCCGACTACGCGGCGCCGCGGGCGCACGGCGCCGCCGCCCCCATGCCGCCCTTCCACGGCACGCACCAGGCGTCCGTGATCGCCGCGCCACGCCGCACCTGCGTGTTCGCCTCGCTCGACGTGACCGCCGACGACCGCGCGGGCCTGGCCGAGTTGCTGCGCACGCTCACCGAACGGGCGCGGTTCCTCACCTCGGGCGGCACCCCGGCGCAGGCCGGGATCACAGGGCCGCCCGCCGACTCGGGGGTGCTCGGGGAGCGGGTGCCCGGTGGGCAGCTCGCGGTGGCGGTCGGCGTCGGCGCCTCGCTCTTCGACGACCGGTACGGTCTCGGCGACCGCAGGCCACGGCAGTTGTCCGCGATGCCCGCCTTCCCCGACGACGACCTGCGCCCGGAGTGGTGCCACGGCGACCTCAGCCTCCAACTGCACGCCGACACCGCCGACACGGCGCTGCACGCCCTGCGCGACATCGCCCGCCACACACGCGGCGGTATGCAGGTGCGCTGGCGAATGGACGGCTTCAGCAGCCCGCCGCGCCCCTCCGGCACCCCCCGCAACCTCCTCGGCTTCAAGGACGGCATCGCCAACCCGGACACGGGCAGCGCACGCGCGATGAACCGCCTGGTGTGGGTGGGCAAGGGGTCGGGCGAGCCGGAGTGGGCGGTCGGCGGCAGCTATCAGGTGGTGCGGCTGATCCGGATGCTGGTGGAGTTCTGGGACCGGGTCTCGCTCAGTGAGCAGGAACGCATGTTCGGCCGGTCGCGGGCCACCGGCGCGCCGCTGGACGGTGACCACGAGTTCGACGCGCCGAATTACACCGACGACCCCAAGGGCGACGTCATCCCGCTCGACTCGCACATCCGGCTCGCCAACCCGCGTACTCCGGCCACCGCCGACCAGCGCATCCTGCGCCGCGCGTACAACTACGACCGCGGCATGGACTCCAACGGCAACCTCGACATGGGCCTGCTCTTCGCGTGCTATCAGCAGGACCTGAGGCGGCAGTTCGAGACGGTGCAGCACCGCCTGGCGGGCGAGCCGCTGACCGACTACGTCAGCCCGTTCGGCGGCGGCTACTTCTTCGCGTTGCCGGGCGTACGGGACAAGAGCGACTGGTACGGTCGGGCGCTCCTCGCGTGACCGAAAACGACCGACCCGAAGGTCAAGAGCGGGTCAAGAGTTGGTACGCCATCCCTGACTCTCTGTTCACTCTTGAGCCATCCTGACTCTGCCGGTGCGCCGTACACCGGTTCGAGCATCCCTGATCGTAAGGCGAGCAGCGACCGGTTCGGAGGGTGAACCACCATGGCCAGCAGGGGAAGACGCGCATCGATACGGAGCCTGGGGGCGCTGGCCGGCGCTGTCGCGCTCACCGCGCTCGGCGGAGCGGCACCGACCTGGGCGGCGGCCGCCGGCCATCACGGCCACCACGGCCACCACCACGGCGGTTCGACGGCCACGCCGATCAAGCACGTCGTCGTCCTGTTCGACGAGAACGTGTCGTTCGACCACTACTTCGGCACGTACCCGAAGGCGGCGAACACCGACGGCACGAAGTTCACGGCGTCGAAGAAGACCCCGAAGCACATCGACACGCTGGCGCACGCCGGTCTGCTCGACAAGAACCCCAACCAGTACACGCCCAAGCGGCTCACGCCGTCGCAGGCCATGACCTGCGACCAGAACCATTCGTACGGGCCCGAGCAGTACGCCGCCAACGGCGGCAAGGCCGACCAGTACGTGCAGAACACCGAGGTCGACAAGTGCAGCGGCGGCCTGTTCGGCGAGCCCGGCCTGGTGATGGACTACTACGACGGCAACACGGTCACCGCGCTGTGGAACTACGCGCAGCACTACTCCCTCAACGACCGTTCGTACAGCTCCACCTACGGTCCCTCGACGCCGGGCGCGCTCAACCTCATCTCGGGCCAGACGCACGGCGTGGTCTCCATGGACCCGAAGTCCGGCACGGAGAACCCGAAGCGGACGGACAAGCCGGACTCGTACGCGGTCAAGTCGCCCGACGCCAACGGCGTGGGTACGGTCGCCGCCGACCCGGACCCGGCCTACGACGACTGCGCGGGCAAGGACCACACCCGCAGCTACGCGCTGGCGGCCATGCAGGGCAAGAACATCGGTGACCGGCTGAACGAGAAGAACGTCTCCTGGGGCTGGTTCCAGGGCGGCTTCCGCCCGTCGACGGCGTGGAACGGGCAGTCCGGCTCGTACGCGAAGTGCGACACGTCGCACGCCAACGTCGGCGGCGCCCAGGTCACGGACTACAGCCCGCACCACAACCCGTTCTCCTACTACAAGTCGACGGCCAACCCGCACCACCTGCCGCCGAAGAACGTCGCGGAGATCGGTCACAAAGGTCAGGCGAACCACAACTACGACCTGACGGACTTCGACGCCGCGCTCAAGGCCGGCCGGCTCCCGTCCGTCAGCTTCGTCAAGGCCGCCGCGTACCAGGACGGCCACGCCGGATACTCGGACCCGATCGACGAGCAGCACTTCCTCGTCGACAAGATCAACGCGATCCAGTCGTCGCCGCAGTGGAAGTCGACCGCGATCGTCGTCGCCTACGACGACTCGGACGGCTGGTACGACCACGCGTACATCACGCCGCGCAACGGTTCGAAGGACACGACGACCGGCTCCGACGGCAAGTCCACCGACAGCCCCGCCTGCCAGAACGCCCGCCCGGCGTCCGGTGGCTACAAGGACCGCTGCGGCCCCGGCACCCGTCAGCCGCTGCTCGTCATCTCCCCGTACAGCAAGGTCGACAAGGTCGACCACACCAAGACCGACCAGGCGTCGATCCTCCGCTTCATCGAGAACAACTGGCACACCAAGCGCATCGGTGACCACTCGTTCGACGCCACGGCCGGCTCGCTCAAGCACATGTTCGACTTCAGGCACCCGAACAACAAGCAGGTGCTCCTGAACCAGGACGGCTCGGTCAAGTCCGTCGGATGCGTGCACGCCGTCGCCCCGGTCACGACGCACATCACGCCCGGCCCCGCGATGGAGAACACGGCGGCCACCACGGACGGTTCGTCCGGCTTCCCGACGCTCCCGGTGACCGGCGCGGTCGCCGCGGTCCTGGCCGCGGGGGCGACCGGCACGTACCTGACGTACCGGCGCAAGCACCGCACCACCGCGTAACGTCCCGCGTCCTGTGAGAACGGCGGCTCCCCGCGCGAGGGGGGCCGCCGTTCGGCGTGCTCACCGCGTTCACCCGATGGCCCGAACAACCGGAACACCCGAGTGGGTGACTGCGGGTCGGCGGCCGTCCGGTTCATGATCACTCCCATGCGACCTTCCGTACTCCGCCGCGCCGGCACCGCGGCCCTCGCCCTGGCCGCCGCCCTCGCCCCCACGGTGGCCGCCGCCCACCCCGGCGGCGCCCACCCCGGCAGTTCCCACGGCGTCGATGCCCAACGCGTCGGTGCCCAGCGCGCCCTGCACGCACGGCTGCTCGGCGAGAAGACCGTTCCGCACAAGCTCGACTTCCAGGACACGACGGTCGGCGGGCTCTCGGGCATCGACCGCAACCCGTGCACCGGCTCGTACGCGCTCATCAGCGACGACCGTTCGTTCCTTCAGCCCGTCCGCTTCTACACGGCCCGCATCGACGTCGACGCGGACGGCGTGCACTCCGTCGACTTCACCTCCACCCACCCGCTCCTGCGCCCCGACGGCTCGGTCTACCCGTCGCCGATCACGGACCCGGCGCACGCCGCCGACCCGGAGGAGATGCGTGTCGACCCGCGCGGCGGCTGCCACCGCCTCTGGTGGGCGCAGGAAGGCGACCGGCCCACGAAGGAGGGCGATCCGGTGGTCCAGCCCGCGCTCCAGCGCGCGGACCTCACCGGCGCCTACCGAGGCACCTTCCGGCTGCCCCCCGACTACGCGATCACCCCGGGCGGGGGCCCGCGCCGCAACGAGTCGCTGGAGGCGTTCACCTTCGGCTCGCGCGGCCACACGCTGACCAGCGCGATCGAGGGCCCGCTCGTGCAGGACGGCCCTGAACCGACCCTCGCGCACGGCGCCCTGGTCCGCGTCACCCGGCAGAACCGGGGCGGCCGCGTGCTCGGGCAGTTCGCGTACCCGCTGGAGAAGATCTTCACGGCGTCCGACCCGAGCAGCCCCTGGCCCCCGTCCACCGGCGTCCCCTCGATCCTCGCCTTCCCCGGCGACCCGGACCGCTACCTGGTCCTCGAACGCACCTGGGTCGCCGGCGCGGGCTACAAGATCCGCCTCTACGACGCCACGACACGCGGCGCGACGGACGTGCGGGCCATGGACTCCCTGGCCGGCGAGCACGTCGTGCCGATGCGCAAGAAGCTCGTCGCCGACTTCGACACGCTGGGTCTGTCCCGGATCGAGAACACCGAGGGCATGACGTGGGGCCCCGCCCTGCCCTCCGGGGAACGCACGGTGGTCCTGGTCAGCGACGACAACTTCTCCGCGGACGAGTCGACGCAGGTCGTCGCTCTGGCGGTGCGCTGACCCGCCCGCCGCGGAGTGCCGCCCACGGTTCTACGATACGGACCATGCAGACCGGACGTGCAAGCAGAACGGCGCTGGCAGTGGCGCAGGCCAGGGCGTACCACCAGATCGCCGACGAGCCACGGATCTTCACGGACCCGTACGCCGTCCCGCTCGTCGGCGAATCCGGCCTGGAACACGGCGAGTTCGACCACGGAATCGACCCGGACCTGGTCCGCAGGCGACGGCTGTGGCTCGCCGCGCGCAGCCGGTTCGCCGACGAGGCACTGGCCGAGGCCGTCGGGGCGGGGGTCCGGCAGGTGGTGGTACTCGGCGCGGGGCTCGACACCTCGGCACTGCGCAACACCCGGGCCGACGTACGGTACTTCGAAGTCGACCACCCCGCGACCCAGCAGTGGAAGCGGGACCGGATCGCAGCGGCGGAGATCGCGGTGCCGTCGACGCTGACGTTCGTGCCGGTCGACTTCGAGACGTCCACGCTGGCCGAGGGGCTCGCCGCCGCCGGCTTCGACCGGGACCGCCCCGCCGTGTTCGTCTGCCTGGGCGTCGTCATGTACCTCACGCGTGCCGCGGCCGACGCGACCTGGCGCTACATCACGGGACAGGGCGGCGGCGCGGCGGATCCCCGGACCGTACTGGTGATGGACTACGCGCTGCCGCGCGAGCAGACACCGGAGCGCGACGAGCGGGCGAAGCGGGTGGCGGCCGTCGGCGAGCCGTGGCTGTCGTGGTTCACCGAGGACGAGATGCGGCGGGAGCTGGTCGCCGCGGGGTTCGGCGAGATCGAGGACCATGCCGCGAGCGCCGTGCTCGACGGCTACCTGGGGCGGACCGGGGCGGCGCGCACGGGCGTGGCACGCATCGTGCGCGCCACGGTGGCCTGAGCGCGGCGCGACTATGGCTCCGGCCGTGGCCGTGGCTGTGGCCGTGGCCGTTCAGTGCGCGATGCGGTAGCGGTGCTCGGGGCGGCCGTTGGTGCCGTAGCGGAGTTCGAGTCGGACCGTACCCTCCTTGGCCAGGTAGGACAGGTACCGCTGCGCCGTGGCACGGGAGACGCCGGTCGCCTCGGCGGCCTCGGCTGCCGATAGGGCGCGGCGGGCGGTGCGCAGGGCCTGGTGGATCGTGCTGAGTGTGGGCGCGGAGTGGCCCTTGGCCGGGACACGCGGAACCGCCGGCGGGCGGGCGGCGCTGAACAGCGCGTCCACGTCGGCCTGCTCGGTCGTGGCCATCCCGCTGAGCGCGTCCACGCGGTCGTGGAGCTGACGGTAGGCGCTCAGCCGTTCGGCGAGGTCGGCGGCGCCGAACGGTTTCACCAGGTAACCGATGGCGCCCAGTTTCATCGCGGCCCGTACGGACGTGATGTCGTGGTCAGCGGTGATCATGAGCGCGTCCGGGCGGGCGTCTCCCTCGTCCTGGTTGAGCCGCCGCAGGACGTCGAGCCCGCTGCCGTCGGGCATGAAGATGTCGAGCAGCAGCAGATCGGGACGCAGGGCGCGGACCGCCGCGAGGGCCTCGGCGACGGTGGCGGCCGCACCGACCACCTCGAAGCCCGCGACGCGCCGCGTGTAGTCGCTGTGGATCTGGCCGACCCGGAAGTCGTCGTCCACCACCAGGGTCCGGATCATCGGTCCTCGCCTCCCATCGGCAGAGCCTTCGCGAGCGGCACACCGTGCACCGCCGGTTGCGCCGCCGCCCCTGTCCTCGCCGGGGTCTCTGTCGTCGCCACTGTCTCTGTCTCCGCCGCGGTCTCTGCCCTCGCCGCCGCGGTCCCTGCCCTCGCCGCCGTCCTCGCCGCCGCCTCTGTCTTCGCCGCGGTCTCTGCCCTCACGGCGGTCTCTGTCCTCGCCGCCGCCCCTGTCCTCGCCGCCGTCCTTGTCTCCGCCGCCGTCCCTGTCCTCACCCCTGTCTCTGTCTCCGCCGCCGCCTCTGTCCTGGCCGCCCTCCCTGTCTCCGCCGCCGCCCCCGCCCCGGCGTCCGCCCCCGTCCCGGCGCTTCCTGCCCCTGCCCCCGTCCGGTTCGGCTGCGGCAGTACGACCGTGAAGACCGCTCCCGGGCCTTCGCTGACCGTGACGGTGCCACCGTGCCGCTGGACGAGGCGGTGCACGAGGGCCAGTCCCAGGCCGCGGCGTGCGGTGCCCCGCTCGGGGCGGGTGGACCACCCGTCCTCGAAGATCGACCGGGCGGCGCCCGGAGCGATGCCGGGGCCGTCGTCCGCCACGCGTACAAGGGTCAGGTCGTCGCCCTCGGTCACCGTCAGCCGAATCCGGCGCCCGCCGTTCTCGTCGCCCGGCGGAGCCCCGACCGTGGCGTCGGCGGTCGCGTCGATGGCGTTGTCCAGCAGGTTGCCGACGATGGTCAGCAGTCGGCGCAGGTGGGGCGGGTCGTCGCCGAGAGCCGAGTCCTCGGTGAGCTCGATGCGGACCCCGCGCTCGGCGGCGACCGTGGTCTTGGCCACGATGAGGCCGACCATCAGCGGGTTCCCGATATGCCGCCGCACCGCCTCGGTCAGCGCCTGACCGGAGCGGGCCGTCTCGATGGCGTACTCGTACGCGGACTCGTGCTCGCCGATGTCGAGAAGCCCGGCCAGCGTGTGCATCCGGTTGGTGAACTCGTGCTGCTGGGCCCGCAGGGCGTCGGTGAGACCACGTACGGAGTCCAGTTCGCGCAGCAGCCCGACCAGCTCCGTACGATCACGCACGGTGACGACGGCGCCCAGCTCTCGGCCGTGCAGGGTGACCGGCATGTGGTTGACGACGAGGCAGTGGTCGTCGGTCAGGACGCTGACGTCGGTGCCGGACAGGGTGCCGTCCAGGGCGCGGCGCAGCCGCGTGTCCGGCAGTACCTCGTCGAGGCGGTGGCCGAGGGCGCTGCCGAGGCCGAGCAACCGCCGGGCCTCGTCGTTGACGACGGTGATCCGCCCGTCGGGGTCGAAGGCGACGACGCCCTCCCGGATACCGTGCAGCATCGCCTCGCGGTCCTGCAGCAGACCGGCGATCTCCTCCAGCTCCAGGCCGAACGTGGTCCGCTTGAGCCGCCGCGCCAGCAGATAGGCCGCCGCCGCGCCGACGGCGGTGGCGAGGGCGGCATACAGGCCGAAGGTGGGCAGCTCACGCCACAGCTCGCCGAGCACGTCATGCTCCGGGATGCCCACCGACACCTCGCCGATCAGCGCGCCGGAGGGCCCGTACAGCGGGGCCTTGCCGTTGGCGGACCGGCCGGTCGCGCCGTGGTCGATGGTGGTGTGGCCGCGGCCGTCCTTCACCACGACCGGCTCCTCCACCGGCTCGCCGATCAGCGCCGGCATGGGGTGCGAGTGCCGGACGCCGTGCAGGTCGATCACGACGACGTACGAGGCGTCGGAGGTACGGCGGATGCGCTCGGCGACCGTCTGGACCAGGCTGTCGTCCCCGCCGCGCGCCATGGCCTGCCGGATCTGCGGGTCCGCGGCCGCGGTCCTGGCGATGTCGAGGGCCCGCTGCTCGTAGGAGCGGTCGAGTTCGGAACGCTGCGCGAAGGCGAACAGGACGAAGCCGATCATGCCGGTGACGGCGAGAATCACCAGCTGGTTGGCGAGGATCCGAGTGGAAAGCCTCCGCTTTCCACCGCGGGCCGTCCGGAAACGTATGGGTGTCACGGGGTGCCTCTTCGTTCCGGTCCATTCCGGTTCGTAGTGGCGTGATTGTGCCTCATGGCCGGAATCCTGCCCACCCCGCGTCCACTGAGTAAAACGAGCAGAACCCCGCCTTACGCAACTATCGCGAGATAGCTCGGAAACAGCGACGTAACCCTGAGCCGCCTCTAGCGTCTGCCTTCCTCGGCCTGCGAGGAACCCCGAACGTAGGAAGGAAGCGGCCCCCATGGCTTCGCGAAACGTTGTCGCGACGAGCCCGGGTGCCGATGCTGCGGAGCAGACGAGCGCACGCATCGAGATATCCGGACTCACCAAGCGATTCCTGACCCCAGCCGGTGAGGTGTTCACGGCGCTGCAAGGCGTTTCGTTCACCGTGGAGCCGGGCCAGTTCTGCGCCGTGGTGGGCCCCACCGGCTGCGGCAAGTCGACGACACTGAGCATGGTGTCCGGCCTCGACCGCCCCAGCGAGGGCTCGGTCAAGGTCGGCGGCCGCGAGGTGGACGGCATCACCGACGGCGTCAGCTTCATGTTCCAGACGGACGCGCTGCTGCCCTGGAAGACCGTCCTGGGCAACGTCCTGATGGGCCCGATCTTCCGCGGCGTGCCCAAGCAGCGGGCACAGTCCTCGGCGCGCGACTGGCTGCGCCGGGTCGGCCTCGCCGGGTTCGAGGACCGCTACCCGCACCAGCTCTCCGGCGGTATGCGCAAGCGCGTGGCGATGGCCGCGGCGCTGATCAACGAACCCAAGATCCTGATCATGGACGAGCCGTTCGGCGCCCTGGACGTACAGACCAAGGCGATCATGTCGACCGAACTGCTGAGCCTGTGGGAGCAGATCCGCCCGTCGGTCATCTTCATCACCCACGACCTGGACGAGGCGGTGGCGCTGGCCGACCGGGTGGTGGTGATGACGTCGACCCCCGGCTCGGTCAAGGCGGTCTTCGACATCGACCTGCCCCGCCCGCGCGGCTCCGTCCAGGAGATCCGCTTCCAGCCCCGTTTCATCGAACTGCAGCACCAGATCTGGGACACGCTGCGCGAAGAGGTGGAACGCGCGTACGCGCTCACCGCGGGAGGTACGGAATGAGCACGGCATCCACCGCTGCCTCGGTCTCCACCCGCGACGGCGGCAAGAGCGCGGGCGGCGGCAAGAGCTCCGGCGCGGCGGCCGCGCAACGAGCGGCCCGGCGCCGGGTCGCCTCGGTGTGGGCGGGCCGCGTGGGCCTCGCGGTCTTCGTCATCGGCGGCTGGCAGGCGTTCACGACCTGGGGCATCGTCGACCCGTTCTTCTTCGGACAGCCGTCGGGGATCTGGAAGCGCCTGCTCGACCTCTTCGAGCACGGCACCCAGTTCGGCTCGTTCTACGCGAACATCTGGACCACCATCCAGGAGGCCCTCGCCGGTTTCGTCGTCGGTGCGCTGGCCGGTGTCGTCTTCGGCATCGTGCTCGGGCAGAGCCGCTACCTCTCCGACGTGCTCGGCCCGTACATCAAGATGGTCAACGCCATCCCGCGTATCGTCCTCGGCTCGATCTTCATCGTCGCCTTCGGCATCGGCGTGACCCCGAAGATCCTGCTCGCCGCGGTGCTGGTGTTCTTCATCGTCTTCTTCAACGCCTTCCAGGGCGTCCGCGAGGTCGACCGCAACGTCCTCGCCAACGTACGGGTGCTCGGCGCCTCGCGGCTGCAGATCAACCGGCACGTGATCGTGCCCTCCGCGCTGACCTGGATCATCGCCAGCCTGCACAGCGCCTTCGGCTTCGCCATCGTCGGCGCGCTGGTCGGCGAGGTGCTCGGCGCGCAGAGCGGGCTCGGCCTGGTCATCAAGACCGCGCAGAACAACTTCGACCCCAACGGTGTGTTCGCCTCGATGCTCGTCATCTCGGTGATCGTGTTCGGCGCCGAGTGGCTGATCGGCAAGCTCGAACACCGGCTGCTCTCCTGGCGCCCGCCGGCGCCGTCGGAGACCAACGTCCTCTGATCCCCGGGCACTTGGCGGGGGCCGCGCTTCACTTCCTGCCGCCTGCTACCTGACCGCTGGCACGGGGCCACTGTGCACGGCCGCCGGTGCCTGGCCCCTGTCTCCTGCCCGCGCCCCGTTCCCTGACCACTCCCTCCTGACCACCCCCTCCTGCCCGCTGTCTCCCGTCCCCTGTCCCCCTTGCCCCTCTCCCCCGTCTGCCTCTCCCCTCCCCGCGCATCCCGAAAGGTGTGAACCCGCCATGCTGAAGAGAACCGTCACCGCGTCGATCATCACCGTCCTCGCCCTCGGCGCCGCCACCGCGTGTTCCGGCAACTCCGGCGACTCCGCGTCGTCCGGCTCGGGCGGCTCCGGCACCCCGACCGTCAAGCTCATGGTCGGCGGCATCGACAAGCAGATCTACCTGCCGTACCAACTCGCGCAGAACCTCGGCTTCTACAAGAAGTACGGCGTCAACGTGAAGCTGACCACCGAGCAGAACGGCGGAGTCGGCGCCGAGGAGGCCATGGCCTCCGGCCAGGTGGACATGGCCGGCGCCTGGTACAACCACACGATCGAGTTCCAGGCCAAGGGCAAGGCGGTCGAGGACATCGTCCAGCTGTCCGGCGCCCCCGGCGAGCGCGAGATGTGCACCACGAAGAGCGGCGTGAAGTCGGCCGCGGACTTCAAGGGCAAGACGCTCGGCGTCACGGACCTGGGCTCGGGCACCGACGTCCTGACCCAGTTCATGGCGGCGAAGAAGGGCGTCAAGGCCAACCAGTTCCACCGGCTCGCGGTCGGTGCGGGCTCCACGGCCGTCGCCGCGCTGAAGAACGGCAAGGCCGACTGCGTGATGACCACGCAGCCGACGGTCGCCGCGATCGAGAAGAAGGGAGTCGGCACGTCCGCGGTCGACCTGGCGACGACCGACGGCGCCACCGCGGCACTGGGCGGCGCGTTCCCGGGCGCGAGTGTCCTGGCCCGCACGGACTGGGTGAACTCACACAAGGAAGCGGTGCAGAGGGTCGTCGACGCGCTCGTGGCCACCATGCACTGGATCCACACACACAGCGCGGCCGACATCGCCGACAAGCTGCCGCCGTCGTTCGTGCAGAACCAGCTGGTCACCAAGGCCGACTACATCAAGGCCCTGAACGAGGACAAGGGCCAGTTCCTGCCGGACGGGATCATGCCGGCCGGTGGCCCGAAGACGGCGCTGGCCACCCTGAAGCTGGTCGGGAACGTGACCACGTCCGTCGACCTGAGCAAGACGTTCACCAACGAGTTCGCCCTCAACGCCAACAAGAAGGAAGGTCTCACCACCACCACGACCCCGGCCGGTGCGGACGGCTGACCCTGACTGGAAGCGCCTTGCCTGAGGGCCCGTCATACCCGTGGAGGGGGCGGGCCCTCAGGGCTGTCCGCGTCGACCGACGGGCACCGCAGGCGCTGCGGACGCCGGCGGAGTCGCCCGAGACGACGGCGTCACCGTCGCGGAGGGGGTGAAGCCCGCGGCCCCGGGCGGCGCCGACGCGGGGGCTGGCCCTGACAGCGTGGCTGCAACGTTCCGCGAGGTCGATGTCGCTTGCCGATGAGCAGCGCCGCTTCCAGCGAGAGCTACCGCCGCTCCTGCGGGGGTAGCTCCACGAAGTGGGCATCGTGCTCCCGTCCCTCGCGGTCGACACCGCTCGTCCCGAACTCTGCCTCGTCGACCTCGGTCGCATCGGCGCGAACGTGGCCATGCCATGCGACTGGCCGAGGCACTCCACTCCCGAGGAGCAGCATGAGCACCACGACGGACAACCCGACCCTGGCGCCTCCAACCGGCATCAAGGAGGCGCCCGTCCAGCTCCCGCCTGTCGGCGAGTTGACGGAGGCACAGTTGCGCGGTCACCGCTGCGTGTGGTGCGCCAACCCGCTCGACCCGGCCCGGTGCGTCGACCTCGGTGAACGGATCGCCGAGGACGGGTACCGCTGCTTCCCACGCGCCTGCACCATCCGCACCGTCGCCATGGTCCACGCCCAGCTCGTCGAGCACTCCGCCACCTGCGAGCAGTGCGCCGACGACGACACGCTGTGCGCGGAGACGGCCGAGCTGCGGCGCGCGCTGCGGGACGGACGGCGGCTGTGAGCACCGAGGGCGGCCGGTACCGCTGGCGCTGCGCCGAACCGATCCGACCGGACGAGGCCGCAGACACGGTCGACGTGTTCAGCCCGTCCGGGCCGGGGCCGACAGTCGAGCGGCGCCACGTACGCCCGGTCCAGCCGCCGCCCACACAGACCGCGCCGATCGGCGGCTGGTGCCGGTAGGCCCCCGCCGTCGGCCGCCCAGCACACACGGCCGGCGGCGGGCCCGGGCGGCGGCACGACGGCGCGTGGGGTGCCACCGCACCCACACAGACCACGCGTCAGAGCCCCCAGCCGGGCACTCGGCTGGGGGCTCTCGCATGTCTTGATCGTTATTCTTTCGGGCCAGCAGCGGGCCGGCCAACGATCTCCCTGACGGGGAATCATGTCCTCCAGATGAAGGACTTATGGGCGAGCCGCAGGTTAAAACGTTCCTGCGGCGGCAACCCTCGGTGGGGCGGGTGGGACTCGAACCCACGGCCGACGGATTATGAGTCCGCTGCTCTAACCGGCTGAGCTACCGCCCCGTAACGGCGCGTCGCGTACAAGTGTGCGCGCCGTCTGCCGCAGCATAGCCGCTCATACGATCTCCTGCTTCGGATGGTTCGGCTCTGCACGACCATGAGGACCCCGTACGCGCGCGGACGGTTCCCTCCGGCGTGGAAAAGCCCCCCGGAGTGGACTCCGGGGGGCTTGTCCGTCAGCTCTCCCGACTGGACTCGAACCAGTAACCTGCCGGTTAACAGCCGGCTGCTCTGCCAATTGAGCTACAGGAGATCGAGCTCCCCCGACTGGACTCGAACCAGTAACCTGCCGGTTAACAGCCGGCTGCTCTGCCAATTGAGCTACAGGGGAATGCCTGCGTGCCTCGAACGTACCCGCCACCTGGTCCTGCCGGGCGGCGCGCGCTCGCTGCGACACATACATTAGCGCAAGCAGGGGGGTGCTCCGCCAATCGGTTCCCCCTCGGTGATCATCGAGCTGCCGAACGAGCTACGGAAAGGCTGCCGCCATGCGCTACCGGCTCACCTTCGTCGCCGGTCTGGCCCTGGGTTACGTACTGGGGACACGGGCCGGGCGCGAGCAGTACGAGAAGTTGAAGAAGGCCGCGCGTGACGCGGCACAGAATCCCGCCGTGCGCAACACCGCGGAATCAGCCGCGCAGCAGACGCGCCAGTACGCGGGCAAGGCGCTGCACTCGGTCGGCGAGAAGGTCGGGGACCGGGTGCCGGCGTCCGTGGCCGGGCGGGTGCGGTCGTTGCGGGAGCAGCGGGAGCAGCGGGGGGCCGGTGCCATGGAGGACGACGACTGGGGCACCAGCAATACGTAGCCACGGCACGGGCAGGTCCGGGGGTGCGGCAGACTTTCCCGTATGGGGATAGTCGCCGGGCTGGACAGTTCGCCCGATTTCACGCGCATTGTCGTTTGTGACGCGGACACCGGGGCCGTGCTCCGGCAGGGGTACGCCGCGCATCCGCTGCCGGCCGTGGAGGGCGGCGGGCGGCCCTCCGACGTCGATCCGCAGGCCTGGCTGCTCTCGCTGGGCGAGGCCGCCGGTGACGGTCTGCTCGAAGGCGTGCAGGCCATCGGGGTCTCCGCGCAGCAGAACGCCCTGGTGCCGCTGGACGCGCAGGGCAACACCGTGCGCCCCGCTCTGGTCGGCGGCGACAAGCGGGCCCAGGTCGCCGCGGCCGACCTCGTCGACCGGCTCGGCTCGCGCGAGGCGTGGGCCGAGGCCGTCGGCTCCGTACCGCAGGCCGCGCAGCCGGTGAGCAAACTGCGGTGGCTGGCGCGGACCGAGCCGGAGAACGCGCGGCGCGTCGCCCAGCTGCTCCAGGCCCACGACTGGCTGGTGTGGCAGTTGCTCGGGCGGCCCGCCCGCCGGACGACCGACCGCGGCGGGGCCTCCGGCACGGGGTACTGGTCGGCGGCGAGCGGCGAGTGGCGGCCCGACCTGGTGGAGCTGGCGCTCGGGCAACCGGCCGCGCTGCCCGAGGTGCTCGGGCCCGGCGACCGGGCGGGCACCACCCCGGAGGGCCTGGTCATCTCGGCCGGGACCGGGGAGACGATGGCGGCGGCGTTCGGGCTCGGGGTCTCCCCCGGCGATGCCGTGGTGTCGCTCGGCGCTTCCGGATCCGTCATGGCCGTGCACCACGAGGCGCTGGTCGACGCGGGCGGCACCGTCACCTCGCTCGCCGACGCCACCGGGATGCACCTTCCGGTCGTGCACACGACCAACGCAGTACGGGCGCTGCGTGGCTCCGCCGAGATGCTCGGTCTGGGATCCAAGGGAGCCGAAGGCCCTTCCGTTGAGGGCGGTGGCGGGCGACGGACGGGCGGCATCGAGGAGTTGTCCGAGCTGGCCATGAAGTCGACGCCCGGAGCGCACGGGCTCGTACTCCTGCCGTATCTGGAAGGCGAGCGGACGCCGGATCTGCCGCACGCCGCGGGAACCCTGAGCGGGCTGCGGCGGGAGTCCATGAAGCCCGAGCATCTGGCGCGGGCCGCCTTCGAGGGCATGCTGTGCGGACTCGCGGACGCCCTGGACGTGCTGCGTGAGCGCGGAGTGTCCGTGCGGCGGGTGTTCCTGCTGGGCGCCGCCGCCGAGTTGCACGCCGTGCAGGCCGCCGCGCCGATGCTGTTCGGGGCGCAGGTCGTGGTGCCGCAGCCCGCGGACTACGCGGCGATCGGCGCGGCCCGGCAGGCGGCCTGGGCGCTGTCCGGGCAGCTGCCGCAGTGGCAGGGCGCGGCCACGCAGGTCTTCGAGCCGGGCGAGGAGGCCGCGGTGGGCCAGGCGGTGCGGCAGCAGTACCGGGCCGTGCGGGAGCAGATCCACCCCGGGGCGTTCGCGTAACCCTCGCGGCGGCCACCGTCCATCGCCCACCGGCCACCGCCCGCGGGCCGCCGCCCGCGGGCCGCCGCCCGCGGGCCGCCGCCCACTGGCTTCCGGCTACCGGCCACCAGTCACCAGCCACCGGCCCTGCCTGTCATCCCCCGGCCCCCGGCCCCCGGAGGTCGGCTGCCCCCAGCCACCGGTCCCGACGATCGGCTGCCCTCGGCCATCGGCCCCCGGATGTCGGCCCCCAGCCCTCGGCTGCCCCAGCCCCGGCTGTCGGACGCCCCGGTCCACCAGCCACCGGCCCCGACGATCGGCTGCCCTCGGCCATCGGCCCCCGGATGTCGGCCCCCGGCTGCCCCCGCCACCCCGGGCCCCGCCCCCCGGCCCCCGAATGTCCACCCTCCGCCGTCGGCCCCCGGCTAAATGGGTTGAGGTAACGCGGGGGGAGTGTTCGACGATAGGGGTGCATGGCGTCGTCGTTTCGACGGCGGCGCGCGCGTCCCCTCCCCATACCGTCCGCTCACACCTCAACCCGCCGACACCGAGAGACCGAGCGTGCTCATACGACTCCTGCGGAGATACCTCCGCCCGTACAAGAAACCCATCGGGCTGCTGGTGCTGCTGCAGTTCCTGCAGACCTGCGCCTCGCTGTACCTGCCCACCCTCAACGCGCACATCATCGACAACGGTGTCGTCAAGGGCGACACCGGCTACATCCTGAGCTACGGCGCACTGATGCTCGGCGTCACCGTCGTGCAGGTCGTGTGCAACACCGGCGCCGTGTTCTTCGGCGCCCGGACCGCCGCCGCGCTCGGCCGGGACGTGCGCGCGGGCGTCTTCGACCGGGTGCAGTCGTTCTCGGCGCGGGAGGTCGGGCAGTTCGGCGCGCCCTCGCTGATCACCCGGACCACCAACGACGTGCAGCAGGTCCAGATGGTCGTGCTGATGGGCTTCACGCTCATGGTGTCGGCGCCGATCATGTGCATCGGTGGTGTGGTCATGGCCCTCGGCCTCGACGTGCCGCTGTCCGGCGTGCTGCTCGCCGTGCTGCCGGTCATGGCGATCGTGCTGACCCTCATCATCCGTAAGATGCGGCCGCTGTTCCGGTCCATGCAGAAGAAGCTCGACACGGTCAACCGGGTGTTGCGTGAGCAGATCACCGGCAACCGTGTGATCCGCGCGTTCGTCCGGGACGCGTACGAGAAGGAGCGGTTCGGGCGGGCCAACCTCGACCTGACCGAGACCTCGCTCGCCACCGGGCGGATCATGGCGCTGATGTTCCCGTTCGTCATGACGATCGTGAACGTCACGTCCATCGCGGTCGTCTGGTTCGGCGCCCACCGCATCAACAGCGGCGGCATGCAGATCGGCGACCTGACGGCGTTCCTCGCGTACCTCATGCAGATCGTGATGAGCGTGATGATGGCCACGTTCATGTTCATGCAGGTACCGCGCGCCGAGGTGTCCGCCGAGCGCGTCCAGGAGGTGCTCTCCACCGAGACGAGCGTCGTGCCGCCCGCCCCCGAGGCGACCGTGCGCGAGCTGCGACGGCGCGGGCACCTTCAGATCGTGGCGGCGGACTTCGGCTATCCGGGTGCCGAGGAGCCGGTCCTGCGCGGCGTCGACCTGGTCGCGCAGCCCGGCGAGACCACGGCGATCATCGGCTCGACCGGTAGCGGCAAGTCGACGCTGCTCGGTCTCGTGCCCCGCCTCTACGACGCCACGGCGGGAGGCGTGTTCGTGGACGGCGAGGACGTGCAGAGCATCGACCCGGCGCTGATGGCGCGGACGGTCGGGCTCGTGCCGCAGAAGCCGTACCTGTTCTCCGGCACCGTCGCGTCCAATCTGCGCTACGGGAATCCGGACGCCACCGACGACGAGCTGTGGCACGCACTCGAAGTCGCCCAGGCCAAGGAGTTCGTGAGCGCGCTGGAGGGCGGTCTGGAAGCGCCGATCACCCAGGGCGGCACGAACGTGTCCGGCGGGCAGCGCCAGCGGCTCGCCATCGCGCGCACGCTCGTGCAGCGGCCGGAGATCTACCTGTTCGACGACTCGTTCTCGGCGCTCGACTACGCGACCGACGCGGCGCTGCGCCGCGCGCTCGGCGAGGAGACGTCCGACGCGACCGTGGTGATCGTGGCGCAGCGCGTCGCGACGATCCGGGACGCCGACCGCATCGTCGTCCTCGACGAGGGCAAGGTCGTCGGCACGGGCCGGCACCACGAGCTGATGGCGGGCAACGAGACGTACCGGGAGATCGTGCTCTCCCAGCTGACGGAAGCGGAGGCGGCCTGATGGCGGGTCCTGCGGCGGCGCGGATGGCGGCGGGCGGCGGCCCCGGTTCGCGTTCGATGGACTTCAAGGGGTCGGGCAAGCGACTCCTCAAGCGGCTCGCGGCGCACCGCGCGGCGGTGGCGTGCGTGCTGGTCTCCGTCATGGTCAGCGTCGGCCTCTCGGTCGTCGGGCCGAAGATCCTCGGCCGCGCGACCGACCTGCTGTTCGGCGGGATCATCGGCGGGCGGATGCCGGCCGGGCAGACCAAGCAGCAGGTGATCGACGGTCTGCGCGCCCGGGGGCAGGGCGGCGTCGCCGACATGCTCGGCGGCGTCGACTTCACGCCGGGCAAGGGCGTCGACTTCGGGCACATCGGTGAGGTGCTGCTGCTCGGCCTCGCGGTGTTCGCGTGCGCGGGCCTGGCTATGATGATCGGCACGCGGCTCGCCAACCGGCTGATCAACCTGGCCGTGGCGCGGCTGCGCGCCGACATGCAGGCCAAGCTGGAGCGGCTGCCGCTGTCGTACTACGACCGGCAGAAGCGCGGCGAGGTGCTCAGTCGCGCCACCAACGACATCGACAACATCAACCAGACCATGCAGCAGTCGATGGGCCAGATGCTCAACTCGCTGCTGACGGTCATCGGCGTGCTGACGATGATGTTCTGGATCTCGTGGATTCTCGCGCTCGTCGCGCTGGTCACGGTGCCGCTGTCGGTGTTCGTGGCGGCGAAGGTCGGCAAGCGGGCGCAGCCGCAGTTCGTGCAGCAGTGGCGGACGACCGGCGCGCTCAACGCCCACGTCGAGGAGATGTACACCGGGCACGCCCTGGTGAAGGTGTTCGGGCGGCAGAAGGAGTCGGCCGAGCAGTTCGCGGAGCAGAACCAGGCGCTGTACGAGGCGTCGTTCAAGGCGCAGTTCAACAGCGGCATCATGCAGCCGCTGATGTTCTTCATCTCCAATCTGAACTACGTGCTCGTCGCCGTGGTCGGCGGGTTGCGGGTGGCGTCCGGGTCGCTGTCCATCGGTGACGTACAGGCGTTCATCCAGTACTCGCGGCAGTTCTCGATGCCGCTGACGCAGCTCGCCTCGATGGCCAACCTGGTGCAGTCGGGTGTCGCGTCGGCGGAGCGGATCTTCGAACTGCTCGACGCCGAGGAACAGTCGGCGGACCCCGCGCCGGGGCAGAAGCCGGATCCGCTGCGCGGGCACGTCGAGTTCGAGCACGTCGCCTTCCGCTACGAGGAGGACAAGCCGCTCATCGAGGACCTGTCGCTGACCGCCGAGCCCGGCCACACGGTGGCCATCGTCGGGCCGACGGGGGCCGGAAAGACGACCCTCGTCAATCTGCTGTTGCGGTTCTACGAGGTGACCGGCGGGCGGATCACGCTCGACGGCGTGGACATCGCGAAGATGACCCGCGACGACCTGCGGGCCGGGATCGGCATGGTGTTGCAGGACACGTGGCTGTTCGGCGGGACCATCGCGGAGAACATCGCGTACGGCTCGGCGAAGGACGTCAGCCGTGAGCAGGTCGAGGCGGCGGCGAAGGCCGCGCACGCGGACCGGTTCATCCGGACGCTGCCGGACGGGTACGACACCGTCCTCGACGACGAGGGGACCGGGGTGAGCGCGGGCGAGAAGCAGCTCATCACCATCGCTCGGGCGTTCTTGTCGGACCCGGTGATCCTCGTGCTCGACGAGGCGACCAGTTCCGTCGACACCCGGACCGAGGTGCTCATCCAGAAGGCCATGGCCCGGCTCGCCGCGGGGCGGACCTCGTTCGTCATCGCGCACCGTCTTTCGACGATCCGCGACGCCGACACGATTCTCGTCATGGAGAACGGGGCGATCGTCGAACAGGGCTCGCACGATGAGCTGGTCGGCTCCGGCGGGGCGTATCAGCGGCTGTACGAGGCGCAGTTCGCGGAGGCTGTCGCGGAGGTCGACTAGAGCCTGTAAGCGGCGGGGGCCGTAGGGGGCGGGGAGGGGTGCGGGGTTTTCTGCCGGGTGCCGGGCTCATGCGGTGGCTCGCGCGGTTCCCCGCGCCCCTTCGGTCCTCGCCCGCCGTCGGGTAGTCCTGTCCTCCTCGTCAGTCCAGGTAACCGCGGAGCTGGTCGGCGAAAGCGTGATCGCGCAGCTTGTTGAGGGTCTTGGACTCGATCTGGCGGATGCGTTCACGGGTCACGCCGAAGATGCGGCCTATCTCCTCCAGGGTGCGCGGGCGGCCGTCGGCCAGGCCGTAGCGCAGTTGCACCACCTTGCGTTCGCGCTCGCCGAGCGTGGACAGGACGGCCTCCAGGTGTTGGCGCAGGAGGAGGAAGGCGGCGGACTCCACGGGGCTGGCCGCGTCGCCGTCCTCGATGAGGTCGCCGAGCGCGACGTCCTCCTCCTCGCCGACGGGTGCGTGCAGGGAGACCGGCTCCTGGGCCAGGCGCAGTACCTCGCTGACGCGTTCCTGCGACAGGTCGAGGTGGGCGGCGACCTCGTCCGGCGTGGGCTCGTAGCCGCGCTCCTGGAGCATGCGGCGCTGGACGCGGACGACGCGGTTGATGAGCTCGACGACGTGGACGGGGACACGGATGGTGCGGGCCTGGTCGGCGAGGGCGCGGGACATGGCCTGGCGGATCCACCAGGTGGCGTACGTGGAGAACTTGTAGCCGCGCGCGTAGTCGAACTTCTCGACCGCCCTGATCAGGCCCAGGTTTCCCTCCTGGACGAGGTCGAGCATGGTCAGTCCGCGCCCCACGTAGCGCTTGGCGACGGAGACGACCAGGCGCAGGTTGGCCTCGATGAGGCGGCGCTTGGCCATGCGGCCCATGACCACAAGGCGGTCGAGGTCGAGGGCCAGTTGGTCGTCCAGGCCGTCGGGGGCGGTGGCGTCGGCCGTGGTGAGCTTCTCCTCGGCGAACAGGCCCGCCTCGACGCGCCGCGCGAGCTCGACCTCCTCGGCGGCGGTGAGGAGCGGGATGCGGCCGATCTCGCGCAGGTACTGGCGGAACAGGTCGGAGGAGGGGCCGGAGGCGTCGGCGCGGACGGCGCCGCGCACCGGTTCAGGTGGTTCCGCGCTCTCGGAGGAGTCGGCGGAGCCAGAGGGATCGGCCGAGCCAGAAGAGTCGGCGGAGCCAGAGGAGCCAGAGGGAGCGGCCGAGTCAGAGGAGTCGGCAGGGGTGTCGGTGCCCGTCGGGGCGGAAGTCGTCGTGCTCGCCTCCGGATGGTGCTCGGCCCTGTTCTGCGTCGGGACCGAGCTGAGCACGTCGTCCTCGGCCGTGGTGTCCGGGTCGGTGACGGTGTGCGCTGCGCTGTCGCTGTGGGTGAGGGTCTGGGTCTGCACGGGGGCGACCTCCAGGGTGATCGCGGCTGAGGCGTGCGGCAGGGGGGCGGGGTCGGCGGCCGCGCCGCCATCCGTCCCGTACGCGTCGAGCGGAACCGCGGGGATGTCGGACAACCCGATGACCGGGCTGCGGCCGCGCTCCGAGGACTCAGGCACCGCACCCCAGTGTGGAGTACGACACACTGCTGCCACGAGGGGCGTGCGATGACTTTTTGAGTCCGCCGCATGACGCGCGGTCACCGAGAGGTCCCCGGCCTCCCCTCACGACGGCGCCGGGGCGCCGGTCAGAGCGCGCCGGGGCCCTGTTCGCGCAGCGCCTGGCCGTACTGCTGGAGCACCCACAGCTCGTTCTGCACGGCCGCGAGCTGCTGCGGGTCGCCGCCCGAGCCGAGACGCGTGAGGGTGCCCTGGACCTCGTGGATGCGGCGGTCGACGGCTCTCTTGCGGACGGTGACGAGTTGCTCGCCCGCATACGCCTCGTCGACGGTCCTGCGGTGGATGGCCTCGACGGCGAGCTCGGTCACCATGGCGCGGACCTGGTCGTCGGGGGCCGCCTCGCGGACCGCCACGAGGTACGCCTGCGGGTCGTGCACGCCCTGTTCGGCGCCGCCCGCCTCCAGGATGGCCTGGCGCACGGCGGCGTACGGGGGGGCCGTGAACTCGTCGATGCCGTAGGCGTCGAAGGCCGGGGAGACCAACTCCGGGTACTGGAGGGCGAGCTTGAGCAGCTCACGCTCGGTCGTGTACACCGGGTTGCGCAGGGTGAGCGCCGGGCCGCCGAACGGGCGGGCGGGCCCGGACGCCTGTGGCCCCGGCACCTGCCCCGCCCGTGTGCCGGGCGCGGGAGCCGGGGCGGGGCCCCTGCCGCCGCGCTCGCGCGCCCACCGGGCCAGCTGCGCGACACGCTTGACCACGAACTGGGTGTCGAGGATGCCGAGCATCCCCGCGAGTTGCACGGCCACCTCGTGCTGCGAGGCGCTGTTCTTGATGCGGGCGACGATCGGCGCGGCCTCGTCGAGGGCGGCGGCGCGGCCCGCCGGGGTCTCCAGGTCGTAGCGGCCGACGATCTGGCGGAGCGCGAACTCGAAGAGCGGGGTGCGGGGTTCGACGAGGTCGGCGACGGCCTCGTCGCCCTTGGCGAGGCGCAGCTCGCACGGGTCCATGTTGTCCGGCGCGATGGCGATGTACGTCTCGGCGGCGAACTTCTGGTCGTCCTCGAAGGCACGCAGCGCGGCCTTCTGCCCGGCCGCGTCGCCGTCGAAGGTGAAGATCACGCGGGCGCTGCCGTTGTCCATGAGGAGGCGCCTGAGGATCTTGATGTGGTCGCCGCCGAAGGCGGTGCCGCAGGTGGCGATGGCGGTGGGGACTCCGGCGAGGTGGCAGGCCATGACGTCGGTGTAGCCCTCGACGACGACCGCGCGGGACGACTTCGCGATCTCCTTCTTGGCGAGGTCGATGCCGTACAGGACCTGCGACTTCTTGTAGATCGGGGTGTCGGGGGTGTTCAGGTACTTCGGGCCGTTGTCGTCGTCGCGCAGGCGACGGGCGCCGAAGCCGACGACGTCGCCGCCGATGTCGCGGATGGGCCACATCAGGCGGCCGCGGAACCGGTCGATGGGCCCGCGGCGGCCGTCCTGGGAGAGGCCGGAGAGGATCAGCTCCTTGTCGCTGAAGCCCTTGCCGCGCAGGAAGCGGGTGAGGTGGTCCCAGCCCGCCGGGCTGTAGCCGACGCCGAAGTGCTGGGCGGCGGCCTGGTCGAAGCCGCGCTCGGCGAGGAAGGCGCGGCCGATCTCGGCCTCCGGTGACTCCAGCTGGTCGACGTAGAACTGCGCGGCGATCTTGTGGGCCTCGACCAGGCGGATGCGCTCGCCGCGCTGGTGGGTCGGGTTGTAGCCGCCCTCCTCGTAGCGGAGCGTGATGCCGGCCTGTCCGGCGAGGCGCTCGACGGCCTCCGAGAAGGAGAGGTGGTCGACCTTCATCACGAACGTGATGGTGTCGCCGCCTTCCTGGCAGCCGAAGCAGTGGAAGAGACCCTTGCTGGGGCTGACCTGGAAGGACGGGGACTTCTCGTCGTGGAACGGGCACAGGCCCTTGAGGTTGCCGCCGCCCGCGTTGCGCAGTTGCAGGTATTCGGAGACCACGGCGTCGATCGGGACCGCGTCCCGAACCGCCTTCACGTCCTCGTCATTGATCCTGCCTGCCACACGGCGATTCTACGGGGGCGGTCGGACACTCCCGCCCCTCCCGTGGCTCGCTCCTCCCGTCACTCGGTCACGAGATCGGTGAGGGGGACGGACGGGTCGGCGAGGCGGTCGGTGCCGGGGCGGGCGCCGGAGCGGATCAGCTGCTGGACCGGCTCGGTGACGTCCCACACATTCACGTTCATCCCGGCGAGGACCTGCCCGTCCTTGAGCCAGAACGCGATGAACTCGCGCTTGCCCGCGTCGCCGCGGATCACCACCTGGTCGTACGAGCCCGGGGGCGCCCAGCCGGAGTACTCGAGGCCCAGGTCGTACTGGTCGGAGAAGAAGTAGGGCACGCGGTCGTACGTGACGTCCTTGCCGAGCATGGCGCGGGCGGCGGCCGGGCCGCCGTTGAGCGCGTTGGCCCAGTGTTCGACGCGGAGCCGGTCGGCGAAGAGCGGGTGCCGCAGCGCGGCGACGTCCCCCGCGGCGAAGATGTCCGGGTCGCTGGTGCGCAGCGAGGTGTCGACGGCGATGCCGCCGCCGTGGGCGCGGTCGACCAGGTCGAGTCCGGCGGCCTCGGCGAGCGCGGTGCGCGGGGCGGCGCCGATCGCGGCGAGGACGTCGTGGGCGGGATGTTCCTCGCCGTCGTCGGTGTGGGCGGCGAGGACCATGCCGTCCTGGCCGCTGATGGCGGTGAGTTTGACGCCGAAGTGGAAGCGGACCCCGTGGTCGCTGTGGAGCTCGGTGAAGATCTGGCCGATCTCGGGGCCGAGCACGGCGTGCAGCGGGGTCGGCTGTGGCTCGACGACGGTGACCTCGGCGCCGTACTCGCGCGCGGCGGCGGCGACCTCCAGGCCGATCCAGCCGGCCCCGGCGATCACCAGGTGGCCGTTGTCCCGGCCGAGTGAGGCGAGGACGTGCTTGAGGCGTTCGGCGTGGGCGAGGCGGCGCAGGTGGTGGACGCCGGCGAGCTGGGTGCCGGGGATGTCGAGGCGGCGCGGTTCGGCGCCGGTGGCGAGCAGCAGCTTGTCGTAGCGGATGACGGTGCCGTCGCCGAGTTGGACCGTCTTGGCGGCGCGGTCGACGGCGGTGGCGGGCTGGCCGAGGTGGAGCTCGATGTCGTGGTTGGCGTACCAGGTCGGCTCGTGGACGAAGACGCTGTCGCGGTCCTCCTTGCCCTGCAGGTACCCCTTGGACAGGGGCGGGCGTTCGTAGGGGTGGTCCCGTTCGTCGCCGAGCAGGATCACCCGCCCTGTGAAGCCCTCGGCGCGGAGGGTCTCGGCGGCCTTCGCACCGGCGAGCCCTCCTCCGACGATGACGAACGTCAGGTCCGCGTCGACCACGTGATGCCTCCTCGTTGGCAAGCCGTCATATGCGAGCGTCCCGCACGCAGCGTAGTGCGGGAAGAGGGCGTGCCCCCATCCGGACATCTTTTCGTCACGCCGAGTGGTCGCCCCAGGGCCGAAGGCCCCGTTTCCCCGGTTTTGGTGATCTTTACCCTGGTCGCTGCCCGGTGGGGCTCCCGGCGAGGCGGGCGTGCAGGGAGCGCGCCGACGCGTCGGTGAGCGAGGCGATCTGATCGACGATCACACGCTTGGCGGTGCGGTCGTCGGGCGCGTCGTCGTACAGGGCGCGGAACTGCGGGTCGAGGCCGTCGGGCGCGCGGGCGGTGAGCGCCTGCGCCAACTCGGCGACGACGATGCGCTGGTCGGCGCGGAGCGCCTCCTGCTGGGGGCGCTGCATGACGTACCGGTCGGCGACGGCCTTGAGCACGGCGCACTCGTGGCGGGCCTCGCGGGGGACGACGAGTTCGGCGGCGTACCGGGTGAGGCGGCCCGAGCCGTACCGCTGCCGGGTGGCGCCCTCGGCGGCGAGGCAGAAGCGGCCGATGAGCTGGCTGGTGGCGTCCTTGAGGCGGGCCTGGGCGACGGCCGTGCCGTCGTAGCCGTGCGGCCACCACTCCTGGTCGAGGAGCCGGTCCAGGGCGGCGGCGAGTTCGGCGGGGTCGGTGTCGTGCGGGACGTACCGTCCGACGGCGACGGCGAAGATGTCGGCGCGCTCGGGCTCGGCGTGCAGCATGTTGGGGTCGAGGTGCCCGGCGTGCAGCCCGTCCTCCAGGTCGTGCACGGAGTACGCGACGTCGTCCGACCAGTCCATGACCTGCGCCTCGAAGCAGGTGCTGCGGCCGGGCGCGGTCTTCCTGACCCAGTCGAAGACGGGGCGGTCGTCCTCGTAGACGCCGAACTTGGGCGAGGCGGGGTCGGTGGGGTGCTCGCCGCGCGGCCACGGGTACTTGGTGGCGGCGTCGAGCGCGGCCCGCGTCAGGTTGAGCCCCACGCTGACGGGTTCACCGGAGTCCGGGGCGACGGTGAACCTCTTGGGTTCGATGCGGGTGAGCAGCCGCAGCGACTGGGCGTTGCCCTCGAATCCGCCGCAGTCCTGGGCCACTTCGTTGAGCGCCTGTTCGCCGTTGTGCCCGAAGGGCGGGTGGCCCAGGTCGTGGGAGAGGCAGGCGGTCTCCACGAGGTCGGGGTCGCAGCCGAGGGCCGCGCCGAGTTCGCGGCCGACCTGGGCGCACTCCAGTGAGTGGGTGAGCCGGGTACGGGGGCTGGCGTCCCAGTGCCTGCTGCGGGTGCCCGGCGTGACGACCTGGGTCTTGCCCGCGAGCCTGCGCAGCGCGGCCGAGTGCAGCACACGCGCGCGGTCGCGCTGGAACGCGGTGCGGCCCGGCCGCTTGTCGGGCTCGGGCGCCCAGCGTTCGACCGCGTCCTCGTCGTAGATGCCGCTGCTGTCGTCCATGTACCGACAGTAGGACAAGTCGAGGCGGAAACGGTCTTGTGGGCTCGGGTTCGGAGTTCGGGGGTTCGCAGTTCGGGGGGTCGCAGTTCGGGGGGTCGCAGTTCGAGGGTTCGCAGTTCGCGGGTTCGGGTCAGGCGGTGGCGAGCCGGGGGGCGGGGCCGGTGCTCGTGGCGGCGGCGTGGACTCCGGCCAGGGCGCTGTCGTAGCGGTGCAGGATCAGGCGGGCCAGGGACGGGTGGTCGCCGAGCGGGGCCGCCGCGACGCCCGGTGCGGCGGCGGACGTCTCGGTGGCGAAACGGCCGGGCGCGGTGAAGTAGGAGGCGACCGCGGTACGGGTGCGGCCGCGCGCGGCGAGGGCACGGACGGCCGTACGGACGTCAGGTGTGGCGGCGGAGGCGTAGGCGGGGACCACCGGGACGCCGAGGCGGCGGGCGAGCAGGGCGGCGGTGCGGCGGGTGTCGGTGGCGGCGTCCGGGTCGCGGGATCCCGCGGCGGCGAGCACGACGCCGGTGCGGCGGGTGGGAGCCGCGGGCCAGCCCGCTTCGGTGAGGCGGTCGTGCAGGGCCTCGGCGAGCAGCGGGTGCGGGCCGAGCGGGGCGGCGACGCGGGTGACCAGGTGGTCGGCGGCGGCCGCGGCCTCGGGTATGTCGTGCTTGACGTGGTGGCCGCGGGAGAGGAGCAGCGGTACGAGGATCGCGTCCGGGAAGGCGGCGGCGTCCGTGGAGGTTCCGTGGCCGGGCGGCAGGTCGGCGAGCGTGTCGCTGAGCAGGGGCTCGTTGAGCTCGATGTGTCCGAGCCGGACGTCGAGCTCGGGCCGTTGTGCGCGGACCCGCTCGGCGAGCGCGGTCACGGTGGCCAGGGCGAGCGGGTTCCGGCTGCCGTGCGCGACCAGGACGAGGGCGGGGCGGTTCGGGGTGGCGGGGCGGCGGCTGGGAGGGGCGACCCTGCCGAGCCGGCTGCCGAGCTGGTGTCCGATCATGGTGAGCAGTCCCGCCGTGCTGTCGAGGTGCGTGGTGCTGTCGAGGTGCGTGGTGGTGCCGAGGTGCGTAGTGGTGCCGAGGTGCGTAGTGGTGCCGTACGACTCGTCGTCCGTCATGCACCGATGCTGCGGGACGCGGATTGCCACGCTGTTGCGCGGCGGTGACGAGTGGTTGCCAGGGGTTCACGGGGCGGTGCCGGTCCGTGTGCGCGGGGCCGCGCCCAAGGGCGCGGGGAACCGCGCGCGAAGCGACCACGACGCGCGGTCGCCGACGAAGCGCGAGCATCCGCGGCGCCCGGGCACGAACCGTTCGGGCCCCGCCGCGCGTCCTCGTCGCGGAAAGCGATCGTCCTCCCCCGGGGGTACCCATGTCCGTACGGCGTCGGTTGCGCCTGCCACGTCCGCCGCGCCTGCCCCGCACCCGCAAGGGCCGACGGCAGGCCGTGCAGTGCGTCATGGCGGTCTGCGTGCTCGCGCTGCTGCCAGCGACCTGGCTGTTCCTGACGGCCTCGGGCCGGTTGCGGACCACCGAGGACGCCCCGCGCACCGATGTCGCCGTCGTCTTCGGCGCCGGTCTGTGGGACGGGGAGCCCTCCCCCTACCTGGCCCACCGCCTCGACGCGGCGGCCGCGCTCTACCGCGCCGGACGCGTCCGCGCGCTCCTGGTCACGGGCGACAACAGCCGCGCCGACTACGACGAGCCCGACGCCATGCGCGCCTACCTGACGCGCCACGGCGTCCCGGCCCGGGTCGTCGTGCGCGACTACGCCGGGTTCGACACCTGGGACTCGTGCGTACGGGCCAAGAAGATCTTCGGCGTCGACCGCGCGATCCTGGTCACGCAGGGCTTCCACGTGCGCCGCGCGGTGGCTCTGTGCGAGGCAGCGGGTGTCACCTCGTACGGCGTCGGGGTCGACGAGCCGCACGACGTGACCTGGTACGCGGGCGGCGCGCGGGAGGTGTTCGCGGCCGGGAAGGCGGCGCTGGAGGCCGTGTTCCGGCCCGCGCCGCGTTTCCTCGGCGCACGCGAGCACGGAATCCGCGACGCCTTGCGCGGCGGCGGTCACCCGTGACGGTGACCGTGGCCATGGCCGTGGCCATAGCCGTGGCGGTGGCGGTGGCGGTGGCGGTGGCGGTGACCTCACGGCCGGGCACCGGAGCCTGGGAGGTCCGCGTACCCGGTGCGTAACCGCCTCGCCCACCGCCGCGTAACAACGCGCCCGCACGCTGGCCGGTATGCACACCGCCTCCGCTGCCGCCACCGCCGCACTCCCTCCGACCGCGACCCACTGCCCGTACTGCGCCCTGCAATGCGGCATGCGGCTCACCCCGGTCCTGACGGGCGACGGGGAGGTGGGGGTCGAGGTCACCGGGCGGGCGGAGTTCCCGGTGAACCAGGGGGCGCTGTGCGGCAAGGGACAGAGCGCGGCGACGCTGCTCTCCTCGCGGGTGCGGCTGACCGGACCCCTGGTGCGGGACACCACCACGGGTCGCCTTGAACCGGCCGGTTGGGAGGAGGCCCTGGACGCCGTAGCCACCGGCCTGGCACGCGCGCGTGCCGCGCACGGCACCGACGCGTGCGGCGTCTTCGGCGGGGGCGGCCTGACCAACGAGAAGGCGTACGCGCTCGGCAAGTTCGCCCGGATCGTGCTCGGCACGTCGCAGATCGACTACAACGGCCGGTTCTGCATGGGCTCGGCCGCCGCGGCCGGACAGCGGTCGTTCGGGCTCGACCGGGGGCTGCCGTTCCCGCTGGCGGACGTGGCCCGTACGGACTGCGTCATCCTGGTCGGCTCCAATCTCGCCGAGACGATGCCCCCGGCGCTCCGCTACCTCACCGAGCTCAAGGCGAACGGCGGCAAGCTGATCGTCATCGACCCGCGCCGCACCCGCACGGCCGAACAGGCCGATCTGCATCTGGCGCCGCGCCCCGGCACCGACCTGGCGCTCGCGCTCGGCATGCTGCACCTGGTGGTGGCGCAGGGGCGGGTCGACGAGGCGTACGTACGGGAGCGGACCAGCGGCTGGGAGGAGACGCGGGCCGGGGTGATGGCCCACTGGCCGGAGTACGTGGAGCGGGTCACGGGGGTGCCCGTGCCGCGGCTGCGCGCGGCGGTCGACCTGTTCACGGACGCCGAGCACGCCATGGTCCTCACCGCGCGCGGGCCCGAACAGCAGTCCAAGGGCACGGACACGGTGGGCGCGTGGATCAATCTGGCGCTCGCCACGGGCCGCCCAGGACGCCCCCTCTCCGGCTACGGCTGCCTCACCGGGCAGGGCAACGGCCAGGGCGGCCGCGAGCACGGCCAGAAGGCCGACCAGCTGCCCGGTTACCGCAAACTGACCGACCCGGCGGCACGGGCCCACGTCGCCGGGGTGTGGGGCGTCGACCCGGACTCGCTGCCCGGCCCCGGCCGTTCGGCGTACGAGCTGCTCGACGCGCTGGGCGGGGATGTGCGCGCCCTGCTCCTGATGGGCTCGAACCCGGTGGTGTCGGCGCCGCGCGCCGCGCACGTGGAGGACCGGCTGCGTTCGCTCGACTTCCTGGCCGTCGCGGACGTGGTGCTCTCGGACACGGCGGAACTGGCGGACGTGGTCCTGCCGGTGACGCAGTGGGCCGAGGAGACGGGCACGGTGACCAACCTGGAGGGGCGGGTGCTGCTGCGGCGCCGCGCGATCGACCCTCCGCAGGGTGTGCGCTCCGACCTGGAGGTGCTGCGGGAGCTGACGGCGCGGCTCGCGCCCGACCTGGAGAAGAAGTTCCCGGCCGACCCGGAGGAGGTATTCGACGAACTCCGTCGCGCGTCGGCCGGCGGCCCGGCGGACTACTCCGGCATCTCGTACGGGCGGTTGGCGGCGGAGGACGGGGTGTTCTGGCCGTGCCCGGCGGAGAACACCGTGAGCGGCCACAACACCCAGAACGGCCGGAACACCCAGGACGGCCAGGACGGCCAAGACGGCCAAGACGGCCAGAACGGCCGACGCGGCGAGAACACGGACAGCGTCCTCGACGGGGAGGACTCGGCGCCGGACGCGCCTCCGACGGACGAGCCGTCAGCCGATGCGCCGACGCCGGAGCCGGTGCCGGGTCCAGCGGAAGACGGCCTCGCGGGCACACCCCGCCTCTTCCTCGACCGGTTCGCCACGCCGGACGGGCGGGCCCGTTTCGTGCCGGTGACGCACCGGCCCGCCGCGGAGGAGCCGGACGCCGCGTATCCGGTGCATCTGACGACGGGCCGGGTCGTCGCCCAGTACCAGTCCGGGGCGCAGACGCGGCGGGTGGACGAGCTGAACAAGGCGGCGCCCGGCCCGTTCGTGGAGCTGCACCCGCGGCTGGCCGCGCGGATCGGCGTGGCGGAGGGCGAGGACGTCGCCGTGGTGTCGCGGCGCGGCCGGGCGGTGGCGCCCGCGCGGGTGACGGGAAACATCCGCCCGGACACCGTGTTCATGCCGTTCCACTGGCCGGGTGCGGGCCGCGCCAACGCGCTGACCAATCCGGCGCTCGACCCGACGTCGCGGATGCCGGAGTTCAAGGTGTGCGCGGTGCGGGTGGAGCGGGCGGCGGAGCAGTCGGACTGACCGTCAGGGCGCCCGCTCAGGGGGCCGACTCAGAGGGCCGACTCACCTGTCTCGCCCATGTCGCCCGTGTCGCCCGTCTCCGCCCGCACCCAGTCCGCGTAGGCCGCGCTCCCCCGCACCGGGGTCGCGATGATCTCGGGCGTGTCGTAGTCGTGATGCTCCGTCAACCACGCTTCGAGGTCGGCGTACCGCTCCTGCGTGGTCTTGAGCAGCACCTGCCACTCCTGCGCGGTCTCCACCGCGCCCTTCCAGCGGTACACCGAGGTGACGGGCCCGGAGACCTGCGCACACGCGGCGACCCGGGCCTGGACGGCACCCCGCGCGAGCGTGTCCGCGCGGTCGGGCGTGTCGGTGGTGGTGAGGACGGTGAGGAGGCCGGAGAGGCCCGGCTCGGTCTGCTCGGTCCGGTTTACGTGGTCTGGCTGCGATGGCTGCGATGGCTGCGATGGCTGCTGCACGGTCCCCATTGTGGCTCGGACGGCGGCGCGGGTCACCCGGTCGCAGGTCGGGGCCCGCCCTTCGGACAGTTCCCGCGGGCACGCGGCTGACCTGCTGAAACGCTCCCGTCGATGCGTCAGGAGGGCATGGCGGACAAGGTTTCTGACGCTGTCTCAGCAGGCGTGGCGCGCAGTCTGGTACTTACCTCGACTGTGCAGGGCGCGCCCGACGCCCGCGGAGGAGCATGGACGATGCGACGCACAGGCCGACCGCTGACCGCAGCGGCGTTCGTCATCGCCTTCGCGGGGCTCGCCGCCGGGCCCGCCGACGCCACGCAGGGCGGCCTCGACGTCCGCCCGGCGACCTCCACCCCCGGCTCCACGGTCACCGTGACCACCACCGCGTGCGGGGCGCACGGTTCGGCGGCCGGCGAGACGGGGACGGTCGGGGCGGGCAGGTTCACGCTCACGCCGTACGCGGGCGGACCCGGCGCCTTGGGCCGGTTCGCGGTGCCGGGATCCGCGCAGCCGGGCACGTACGAGATCACCGCGCGCTGCCTCGACGGCACCGAGGTGACCGGCGACCTCATCGTGTCCCCCGCCGCGGCGGCGGGCGCGCCGGGGCCCGCGGGGACGGCCGTACAGGCCGGTCAGCAAGTGAAGACGGGGGTCGGCGGCGGCACGCTCGGCTCCGACCCCGTACGAACCGCGGCGGGCGTGGCGGCTCTGGCCGTCGCCGCCGCGGGCGGTACCTGGCTCCTGCATCGCCGGGCGAGAGGCGATGGGATCTGACGGGCCCTCCGGGCTCCCTCCGCCGTGTGAGAGCCCGTCCGTCCACCGGTACCGCCAGCCCCTCCCCTCCGACCGCAGCCCCTCGCGGACCGGAGGGGAGGGGCTTACGCGATCCGAGCACCTGTGATGTACGTCATGCCGGACCCGCCGACGTCGGCGTCCGGGGCCGTCTGCCTGTTGTCTCGACGGACGCGTGGCGACCCGGCCTCAGCGCCTCAGCCCCGGACCTGGACCTGGACCTGGACCTGGACCGTGCGACCGATCGGGTCGCCGGGCTCCACCCGGTGATCGCAGGTCATCTGGCGGCCGGTCCGGGCCGACACCTTCTGGACCTGGTTGAGGCCGGTGTAGGCGATGTCGTACGTGTCGATGGACGCGGTGGAGGAGGTGTCACCGATCGTGGTCAGTTTGCCGTTCGCGTCATGGTTGTACGTGAGCGACTTCTGCTCGGTGTCGGCGTCGGCGTCGGCCGAGTTGTCCCGGACGAGCCTCACGCCGTCCGGGTCACCTGGGATGTCCGTGCCGTCCGGGCCATCCGTGTTGTCCTGGCCGGCGTCCGCGCCTGGCCGGAACGACTCCGCGTGGACGCGGCGCGCGCCCATCCTGCCCTCACAGCCCGCCGCCCGCCCCGCTGAGCGCACCGTTCCCCCCGGGAAACCGACGGGACGCCACCGGGTAACACCCAGGTCGCAGGCTGCGGGGCATGACCGCAGTTCACCCGCACGACGCCGAGCGCACCGGGCACGCCGAGCGCGTCGTCGTCATCGGCACCGGCCTCGCCGGCACCCGCCTGGCCCAGCGTCTGGGCGGGTGCGGAGAAGACACCGTGCTGATCGGGGAGGAGGCTCACACCCCGTACAACCGGGTGCTGCTCGCCGAGGTCCTGGCCGGGACGTACGGCCCGGACGTGATCGCCCTGCCGGGCACCTCCGGGGCGCGCCTTCGCACTCGTGCCGTGCGGATCGACCGCGGGCGGCGCCTCGTGCAGTGCGAGAACGGTGCCGAGGTCACCTACGACCGGCTCGTCCTGGCCACCGGCTCCAACCCCGTACTGCCGCCGCTGCGCGGCCTGTTCGCGCCGGGGGCGACCGCGCTGCCGGGCGGCGTGTACGCCTTCCGGACCATGGACGACTGCCTCGCACTCGGCAGGGAGATCGAGGCCGCCCCCGGCAGCCGTGCCGTCGTCGTCGGCGGCGGCCTGCTCGGCGTCTCCGCCGCCCGTGCGCTCGCCCGGCGCGGCGCGCAGGTCGTCCTCGTACAGCAGTCCGAACGGCTCATGGAACGGCAGCTCGATCCGCGCTCGTCCGCGCTGGTGCGGCGGCACCTCGAAGCGCTGGGTGTGGAGATCCACACCGAGTGCCGGGTGCGCGGCGTCGGTGTCGTGGAGGGGCGCGTCCGGCGCGTCGAACTGCACGACGGGTACGTGCTCGGCACCGACGTGACCGTTCTGGCGTGCGGCGTCCGGCCGCGCGCCGGGCTCGCGCACGCGGCGGGGCTCGCCGTCCGCAAGGGTGTCGTGGTCGACGACGAGTTGCGCACCTCCGATCCGCGTATCCACGCGGTCGGTGACTGCGCGGAGCACGCCGGGGCCGTCTACGGCCTGGCCACTCCCGCGCTCGAACAGGCCGACGCGCTCGCCGACCTGCTCACCGGTGGGACAACGGCGTACACCGGTACCCGCACCCTGACCCGGCTCACCCTGCCGCACGAGGCCGGTCCGCTGGACCTGGCCGCGTTCGGCGAGACCGAGGCGCTGCCCGGCGACGACGTCGTGCAGCTCACGGACGCCACCCGCGGCACGTACCGCAAGGTCGTGGTCCGCGGCGACCGCCTGGTCGGCGGCGTCCTGGTCGGCGAGCTCGCCGCCGTCGGCGCGCTCGCCCACGCCTGGGAGTCGGACGAATCGCTGCCCGCCGGGGACGACGGCGGCGGCGCGCCACTGCTCCACCTGCTCACTCACGACGGAGGCCTCTGACATGGCGACCGACACCGCACTGCCCGCTCTCGTTCTCGTCGGCCACGGCATGGTCGGCCAGCGCTTCCTCGAAGCCGCCGCCGAGCGCGGGCTCACCGAGTCGCACCGCGTCGTCGTGCTGTGCGAGGAGCCGCGGCCCGCCTACGACCGCGTGCGTCTGACCTCCTACTTCTCGGGGACCACCCCTGAGGAACTGTCCATGACGGACCCGGAGTTCATCGAGAAGCACGGCATCGAGCTGCACGTCGGCGACCCGGCCGTGGCCGTGGACCGCGAGACCCGGACCGTACGCGCCCGCTCGGGGCTGACGCTCACCTACGACACGCTCGTCCTGGCGACCGGCTCCTACCCGTTCGTGCCGCCGGTGCCGGGCAAGGACGCGACCGGCTGCTTCGTGTACCGCACGATCGACGATCTGTACGCGATCGAGGAGTACGCCAAGAACAACGCCTCCGTCGGCGCCGTCGTCGGCGGCGGCCTGCTGGGGCTTGAGGCTGCGGGCGCGCTGCAAGGGCTCGGACTCGCCACGCACATCGTGGAGTTCGCGCCGCGGCTGATGCCCGTGCAGGTCGACGAGGGTGGGGGCGCGGCCCTCCTGAAGACGATCACCGACATGGGGCTCGCCGTGCACACGGGCGTGGGCACGCAGGAGATCGTGACGACGGACGGGTCCGCGAGCGGCGCCGTGCGCGCCATGAAGCTGTCGGACGGCGCCGAACTCGCCACCGATCTGGTCGTCTTCTCGGCGGGTGTACGCCCCCGCGACCAGCTCGGCCGCGACATGGGGCTCAGGGTGGGCGAGCGCGGCGGGATCGCCGTCGACGAGCGGTGCCGCACCAGCGATCCGGCCGTCTTCGCGATCGGCGAGTGCGCGCTCGCCTCGGACGGGCGGGTGTACGGGCTTGTGGCGCCCGGCTACGAGATGGCGCAGACGGCCGCCGCGGCCATCGCCGAGGACGACGCGGCCGACGGCTTCACCGGCGCCGATCTGTCGACCAAGCTGAAGCTGCTGGGTGTGGACGTGGCCTCGTTCGGCGACGCGCACGGCACCACCGAGGGCTGCCTGGACGTCGTCTACTCGGACTCGCGCTCGGGCACGTACAAGAAGCTGGTCATCGGGGGCGCGGGCGAGCTGCTCGGTGGTGTGCTCGTCGGTGACGCGGAGGCGTACGGGACGCTGCGGGCGCTGACCGGTTCGGTGCCGCCGCTCGCGCCCGAACAGCTGGTGCTGCCGGCGGGCGCGGGGGCTCCGGCGCAGCTCGGCCCGGACGCGCTGCCCGGCGACGCGGTCGTCTGCTCGTGCCACAACGTCACCAAGGACGCGATCTGCGAGCACACCTCGCTGCCCGAGGTGAAGAAGTGCACCAAGGCCGGTACCGGATGCGGCAGTTGCGTCAAGGTCATCGAGCAGCTGTTGCCGAAGAGCGGTGACGGCGGGCTGTGCGGCTGTTTCGCCCTGACCCGTCAGGAGCTGTACGAGATCGTGCGGGTCAAGCGGATCACGTCGTTCGGGCGGCTCCTGGACGGGCACGGGCGGGAGACGGCGCGCGGCGGCGAGGGCTGCGAGGTCTGCAAGCCGACCGTCGGCTCCGTCATCGCCTCGCTCGCGCCGTCGATCGGCGCGGACGGGTACGTCCTGGACGGCGAGCAGGCCGCGCTGCAGGACACCAACGACCACTTCCTCGCCAACTTGCAGAAGAACGGCTCGTACTCGGTCGTGCCGCGCGTCCCCGGTGGTGAGATCACGCCGGAGAAGCTCATCGTGATCGGCGAGGTGGCGCGCGACTTCGGGCTCTACACGAAGATCACGGGCGGGCAGAGGATCGATCTGTTCGGGGCTCGCGTCGACCAACTACCGTTGATCTGGGCACGGTTGGTGGACGCTGGGTTCGAGTCCGGGCACGCGTACGGCAAGGCCCTGCGGACCGTGAAGTCGTGCGTGGGCCAGACCTGGTGCCGCTACGGCGTCCAGGACTCGGTCCGCATGGCGATCGACCTGGAGCTGCGCTACCGGGGTCTGCGCGCCCCGCACAAGCTGAAGTCCGCGGTCTCCGGGTGCGCCCGCGAGTGCGCGGAGGCCCAGTCGAAGGACTTCGGCGTGATCGCCACCGCCCAAGGATGGAACCTGTACGTGGGCGGGAACGGCGGGATGACGCCTCGTCACGCTGACTTGCTGGCGCAGGACTTGAGCGACGCGGAACTGGTCCGGCTCATCGACCGGTTCCTGATGTTCTACATCCGTACCGCCGACCGCCTGGAGCGCACGGCGGCCTGGCTGGAGCGGATCGAGGGCGGGCTCGACCACGTGCGGGACGTCGTCGTGCACGACTCGCTCGGTATCTGCGACGAGTTGGAGGCGCTGATGCGCGAGCACGTCGCGCACTACAGCGACGAGTGGGCCGAGACCATCAACGACCCCGAGCGCCTCGCCCGGTTCGTCTCCTTCGTCAACGCCCCCGACATCCCCGACCCCACGGTGCGCTTCGCTCCGGAGCGCGACCAGATCAAGCCCGCGCCGCCCGAGCCGTCCGAGTCGCCGCTGATCGAACTGGAAGGACTCTCCGTACGATGACCACCACCACGCTCGCCCCCACGACCGAAGGCACCGCTTCCGCCACCGCGGCCTCCGCCACCGCCACCGCCACCGCCACCGTGCAACTCGCCGTCGGGGGCGACTGGCTGGACGTCTGCCCGCTGAGCGTCCTCATCCCCGGGCGCGGCGTCGCGGCGCTGCTGCCCGACGGGCGGCAGGCGGCCGTCTTCCGCGACCGCGCGGGCCGCCTCTACGCGGTCGACAACACGGACCCGTTCACCGGCGCCAGCGTGCTCTCGCGCGGCCTGTTCGGCTCGGACCAGGGCCGTCCGTTCGTGGCGTCGCCGCTGCTGAAGCAGCGGTTCGACCTGGAGACGGGGCGGTGCCTCGACGAGGACGGGGTGGCCGTGGCGGCGTTCGAGGTGCGGGCCGCGTAGCCGTACAGGCGGAAGGCGGGCGTGCGGGGCTGTCGGCTCCGCTCGCCCCTCCGGCCACGACGACGATGACATGACTCACAGGTGAAACACAGCGATAGGGGGCAACTGTCCGGTTTTGCTCATGTTTCCCGGTGGTACGTGTCCCGCCCCGGTCGGTGCGGGGCCGCTCAGCGCCCGCTCGGAGCCTTGGCCCCGCCCTACGATCTACGGGTCGCAGTCGCGAACGTTTTCCTCTGACCAAGGAACAAGGTTTTTCCGTGCAGATCCGCCATGTCCTCGCGACGGCCGCCGTGGCCGCCGTCACCGCGCCCGTCGCGCTCTTCTCCGTATCGCCCGCTCACGCCGACGCCGCGCCGTCGTCGTCGACGACCGAGACGACGGCCGCGTCGTCCATGGCCCGCCTGGAGAAGGCGGCGCGGGACGCGCAACAGGCGTACGACGCCGCTGTGGCACACAAGCGGCAGCTGATCGGCCTGCTCAGTGACCCGCCCGCCGACCTGCCCGCCAAGGTCGCCCGGGACAAGGCGAAGAAGGCGGCGGACGACGCGGCGGCCGCCAAGCGGACGGCCGACGCCCGCGCGGCCGAGGTCGAGAAGACGGTCGGTGCGATTCTCGACGACCCGGCCTCCACCGACGACGAACGGGTCGCCGGGCTCCGGACCCTGCACACCGCCCGGACCGAGGCCGCGACCGCGGGGGCGGCCAAGGACGCGGCCGACGCCGCGCTGAAGAAGGCCGCGTCCGCGTTCGCCGACTGGGAGGTCGACATCAGCCGGCAGGTCGGCGCGGCCCAGAAGGCGATCGACAAGGCCCTCACCGAGAAGCGCGCCGCCGACAAGGCACTCGCCGCCGCGAAGGCCGGGCAGGACGACCCCGCCAAGGGCGGGGACGACGGCAAGAGTGACCACGACCCGGTGTGCGACGCGTCCTCGAAGCTCACCGCGACCGTGCCCGGCCTGCCCGGCAGCGTCACCGCCGGTTCCACCGTCGACTTCACGCTGCGACTGACCAACGGCACGGGCAGGGCCCTGGACGAACTGCGGGCGTTCGTGGCCGTCCGCGCGACGGACACGTCCCGCACCGAGGACGTCTCCGGCAAGCTGCACCTGCGCGCGAAGCGCGGCGGCGCGTGGCAGCCCGTCCGGGCGGCCGAGTACGCGGGCTCGTTCAAGAACGTGAAGCCGGGAACCCACGTCGACCTGCCGCTGCGCCTCACGGTGGACGCGTCGGCCCCGGCCGGTGAGGGCGTCAGCTTCGTCGCGGGCGACTCCTACGGCCGTGACGGCTCGTGCGGCGGCAGCGAGGGCCTGGCCGCCTACTCGTTCCGGATCCTGCCGTCCGGCGCCACGGCCCCGTCCGGGGCGGCCAAGCCGGTCGCGCCCGCCGACAAGCCGGTGCCGCAGGGCGCCACGTCCGCCACTCCTGTGGCCTCCGGCACGCTGGCGGACACCGGTTCCTCGTCCGCGCTGCCGCGGATCGGGCTGAGCGGTGGCGCGGCGGTCGCGCTCGGCGCGGGTGCCGTGTACGTGGTGCGGCGGCGGCGCAGCACCGAGGACGTGACCCGGCCGTAGGACCGGCCGCGAGGAAGACGCCGAGAAGGCGGCACCCCCCGCACAGGGGTGCCGCCTTCTCGTGGTTCCGGAGCCGCCGCGGATCGGTGAGGGTCGGGGACCCACGGCGGCTCCGGAGTCTGTGTGGCGTCAGCGGTGGTCGCTGCCCGACGCCTTCGACGCGGACGCCGCACGGCCCGCCTCCAGGCGCGCGACCGGGATGCGGAACGGGGAGCAGGAGACGTAGTCGAGTCCGGCCTCGTGGAAGAAGTGGACCGACTCCGGGTCGCCGCCGTGCTCACCGCAGACGCCGAGCTTGAGGTCGGGGCGCGTGGCGCGGCCCGCCGCGGCGGCGGACTTCACGAGCGAGCCGACACCGTCCTTGTCGATCGTCTCGAACGGGGAGACGCCGAAGATGCCCTTCTCCAGGTACGCGGTGAAGAAGCTGGCCTCCACGTCGTCCCGGCTGAAGCCCCACACCGTCTGCGTCAGGTCGTTCGTGCCGAAGGAGAAGAACTCCGCCGCCTCCGCGATCTGACCGGCGGTCAGGGCGGCGCGCGGCAGCTCGATCATCGTGCCGATGGCGAGCTTGAGGTGGGTGCCGGTGCGCGCCTCGATCTCGGCGATGATCTGGTCGGCCTCCTCGCGGACGATCTCCAGCTCCTGGACGGTGCCGACGAGCGGAATCATGATCTCGGCGCGCGGGTCGCCCTTGGCGTTCTTGCGCTCGGCGGCGGCCTCCGCGATGGCCCGTACCTGCATGGCGAACAGGCCGGGGATGGCGAGGCCCAGGCGGACGCCGCGCAGGCCGAGCATCGGGTTCTGCTCGTGCAGGCGGTGCACGGCCTGGAGCAGGCGCAGGTCGTTCTCGTTGGCGTCCTCGCGGGCCTCGGCGAGCGCGACGCGCACCGACAGCTCGGTGATGTCGGGCAGGAACTCGTGCAGCGGCGGGTCGAGGAGCCGGATGGTGACGGGCAGGCCGTCCATCGCCTCGAACAGCTCGACGAAGTCCTGCTTCTGCAGCGGCAGGAGCGAGGTGAGGGACTCCTCGCGCTCGGCGTCGGTGTCGGCGAGGATCAGCCGCTCGACCATCTCGCGCCGGTCGCCGAGGAACATGTGCTCGGTGCGGCACAGGCCGATGCCCTGGGCGCCGAACCGGCGGGCGCGCAGCGCGTCCTCGGCGTTGTCGGCGTTGGCGCGTACGCGCAGGCGGCGTACGCGGTCCGCGTAGGCCATGACGCGGTGGACGGCGGCGACCAGCTCGTCGGCGTCGTCGGCGCCCGCGTGCATGCGGCCCTCGAAGTACTCGACGACCGGGGACGGGACGACGGGCACCTCGCCGAGGTAGACCTTGCCGGAGGAGCCGTCGATGGAGACGACGTCGCCCTCCTCGACGACCACGTCACCGGCGGTGAGGCGGCGGCGCTTGGTGTCGACGACGAGGTCCTCGGCGCCGCAGACACAGGTCTTGCCCATGCCGCGGGCGACGACGGCGGCGTGCGAGGTCTTGCCGCCGCGGCTGGTGAGGATGCCCTCGGCGGCGATCATGCCGTCGAGGTCGTCGGGGTTGGTCTCGCGGCGGATGAGGATGACCTTCTCGCCGGAGCGCGACCACTTGATGGCGGTGTACGAGTCGAAGACCGCCTTGCCGACCGCGGCACCGGGTGACGCGGCGATACCCCGGCCGAGCAGCTCGGTTTTCGCCTCGTCGTCGAAGCGCGGGAACATCAGCTGGGCGAGCTGGGCGCCGGTGACGCGCTGGAGCGCCTCGGCCTCGTCGATCAGGCCCTGGTCGACGAGCTGTGTGGCGATGCGGAAGGCGGCACCGGCGGTGCGCTTGCCGACCCGCGTCTGGAGCATCCACAGCTGGCCGCGCTCGATGGTGAACTCGATGTCACAGAGGTCCTTGTAGTGGTTCTCAAGGGTCTCCATGATCTGCATGAGCTGGTCGTACGAGTTCTTGTCGATCTGCTCAAGCTCCGCGAGCGGGACCGTGTTGCGGATGCCCGCGACGACGTCCTCGCCCTGCGCGTTCTGCAGGTAGTCGCCGTAGACGCCCTGGTGTCCGCTGGCCGGGTCGCGGGTGAAGGCTACGCCGGTGCCGGAGTCGGGGCCGAGGTTGCCGAAGACCATCGAGCAGATGTTGACGGCGGTGCCGAGGTCGTGCGGGATGCGCTCCTGGCGGCGGTACAGCTTGGCGCGGTCGCCGTTCCACGAGTCGAAGACCGCCCTTATGGCGAGGTCCATCTGCTCGCGCGGGTCCTGCGGGAAGTCGCGCCCGGCCTCGGTCTTGACGATCTTCTTGAAGCGGGTGACGAGCTTCTTGAGGTCGGCGGCGTCCAGGTCGGTGTCGACCGCGACCTTCTTGGCGGCCTTGGCCTTCTCCAGGGCGTCCTCGAAGAGGTCTCCGTCGACGCCGAGGACGGTCTTGCCGAACATCTGGATGAGGCGCCGGTACGAGTCCCAGGCGAAGCGCTCGTCGCCGGCCTGGTCGGCCAGGCCCTTCACCGACTTGTCGGACAGGCCGATGTTGAGGACGGTGTCCATCATGCCCGGCATGGAGAACTTGGCGCCCGAACGCACCGACACCAGAAGGGGGTTGTCGGGCTGGCCGAGCTTCTTGCCCATCTTCTGCTCAAGGGCTTCGAGGTGGGCCGTCACCTCGTCACGGAGTGCCACCGGCTCGTCGCCGCTGTCGAGGTAGACCTTGCATGCCTCGGTGGTGATGGTGAAGCCCGGAGGGACGGGGAGACCCAGGTTGGTCATCTCGGCGAGGTTGGCCCCCTTGCCGCCGAGGAGGTCCTTGAGGTCCTTGTTTCCCTCGGTGAAGTCGTAAACGAACTTCGCGCCCTGATTGGCTACCTGAGGATCTTTGTTTTCCGACACGGGTCTCGACTCCTCGAGGCTCGGTGGCTGCCCTGACGGCGAGGAACATACCCAGATCCAAGGCATCTGGGTACGTCCACTCAGCGGTCATGCGGCCTTAACCACCCGTCCGCCAGGAGATCCAAAGTGACTCGCGAGTAAAGCCGTCCGCAAAGATGACTTCACTTCTTGAAGACGCAACCCCCGTAGAGCCCGATTATCGCTCACATGAGCACACTCACGGCTCACTTGCGTTCACTTCACAAATGATCGCGCAAAGGCACTCAGTGCCACGACTTGGAGAAGTGCAGTCACCGATTTTGCGCTCATCTGAGCGCAACCCCTATCAAGGGTGGCGAGAATCACGCCTTCCCGCACCGCCATCGGACGGACCGGTGTCAGCATGCGGACGCCTCAGACGCCCAGCTCCGCGAGCCGTTCCTCCGCCCGCGCGGGCGCGTACAGCTCCTCGACCACCAGCGCTCCCGCCCCGGCCAGCGCCGCCCGCTCACCGAGCCGCGACGCCACCACCTCCAGGTGCGCGGTCGAGCGAGGCAGCGCCCGCTGGTACAGCAACTCCCGTACGCCTGTCAGGAAGGGCGTTCCGGCCAAATCCCCGGAGATCATGAGGACGCCCGGGTTGAGCAGCGTCACGACCGTGGCGAGCACCTCGCCCACGCCGCGCCCCGCCTCGCGCGCCAGGCGCACGGCCTCCGGATGGCCCGCCGCGAGCAACTCCCGCACATCCGACCCGGAGGCCGCGGGCACCCCCGCCTCGGTCAGCCGCCGCGCCACGGCCCGGCCGCTGGCGACGGCGGCCAGGCAGCCGTACGAGCCGCAGCGGCACCGCGCGTCCTCTCCTCCCGGCACCCGTATGTGCCCGATGTCGCCCGCCCCGCCGTCGACGCCCCGGTAGATCGCGCCGTCCACGACGACGCCCGCGCCGATCCCCGTGGAGACCTTGACCAGGACGAAGGCCGCACAGTGCGGGTGGGCCGCGCGCTGCTCCCCGTAGGCCATGAGGTTGGCGTCGTTGTCGACCAGTACGGGGACGGCGGGACCGGTCGCCGCGTGCTCGGCGGCGGCGCGGGCGAGGCGGCCCCTTATGTCGTAGCCGTCCCAGCCCGGCATGATCGGGGGCTGCACGACACGGCCGGTGGCGGTGTCGACCGGGCCGGGCACCGCCAGCCCGATCCCGCACACCTCGGCGGCGGCCCGGCCGGTCTCCTTGAGCAGATCGCCGAACCAGACGCCGAGCCGGTCGAGCACCGCCTCCGGCCCGTCCCCGACGGTCAGCGCGTCCGTGTGCTCGGCGAGCACCTCGCCCGACAGAGTGAGCACGGCGGCGCGGGCGTGCCGGGTGTCGAGGACGGCGGCGAGCACCAGCGCGTGCCCGTCGTCGAACTCCAGGCGCACGGACGGACGGCCGCCGAGCCGCGAGCTGACCGGGCCCGCCGCGCCCTCGCGCAACCAGCCCGCGCGGAACAGCCGGTCCAGGCGCTGCCCGACCGTCGCCCGCGAGAGCCCCGTGACGTCCTGGAGCGCTCCCCGCGTGGTGGCCTTGCCGCTGCGGACCAGTTGCAGCAGCTCTCCGGCGCTCGCCAGGTTCCCCGCCATGGCCGAACTCCCCTGCGTTCGTCTCTGCCTGCATCTCTGCCTGCATCTTTGCCCATGTCTTTGCCTGTGTCTTGCGCCCGTCAACTAGGCGTTACATTCTAGGTTTTGCGTGTTAAGTAGGCGTAACTCTAAGCTTCGGTGCGCGTAACCGGCGTCCCTCGGGAGAGCTTGTGGAGCACACGACCGAGCACGGCTCCTTGGGGGAGCGCGCCGCCCGGGTCCTGGACCGGAACTGGACGGGCACGTCCACGGTGCCCTCACGCACCTTGTACCCGCACCAGTGGTCGTGGGACTCGGCGTTCATCGCGATCGGCCTTCGGCACGTCGCGCCGCTGCGCGCCCAGACCGAACTGGAGACGCTTCTCGCCGCCCAGTGGGGCGACGGCCGCGTCCCGCACATCGTCTTCAACCCCGCCGTCCCTTCCGACGCGTACTTCCCCGGCCCCGCCTTCTGGCGCTCGGCCACGGCGGGCCGGGGCGCCGGCGCCCCGGCGGGCGTGCAGACCTCCGGGATCGTGCAACCGCCGGTGCACGCGCTCGCCGCGTGGCTGGTGCATCGGGCGGACCCCCGGCTCTCCCGCGCACGGGGGTTCCTCTCCCGGGTCTACCCGGCGCTCGCCGCCTGGCACCGGTATCTGCTGCACCGCCGCGACCTCGGCGGCGGCGGGCTCGTCTCGGTGGTGCATCCGTGGGAACAGGGGATGGACAACAGCCCGTGCTGGGACGCGCCGCTGGCCCGCGTCTCCCCCGCCCCGGCCCGAGCCTTCCGCCGCCGCGACCTGGAACACGGCGCGGCGGGCGACCGGCCGACGGACCTGGACTACGGGCGGTACGTGCGCCTCGCGGCGGACTACCGGGACGGCGGGTACGCGGACGGGCCGTGCGGGCGGCGGGAGTTCGCCGTCGAGGATCCGTCCTTCAACGCGCTGCTCGCCGCGTCCGAGCACGCTCTCGCCCACATCGCGCGCGAGCTCGGCGCGGCGGGAACGGCCCGGCACGCGCGTGCGGAGCGGCTGACGGCGGCGCTGGTGGAACGGCTGTGGGACCCGGAGGCCGAGATGTTCTTCTGCCGGGATCTGCGGGCGTCGGACTCGCTTGATCCGCGGGGTCCCGACGGCTCCCGCGCCCTCGTCACGGAGTACGGCGTCTCGGGGCTGATCCCGCTGATCCTCCCGGCGCTGCCGCGCGAGGTCGCCGCCGCGCTCGTCCGTACCGCTCGCGGCCCGCGCTTCGGCCTCGGCGGCGGGGTGCGGCTCGCGCCCAGTTACGACCTGCGCGGCCCGGCCTTCGACCCGCACCGCTACTGGCGCGGCCCGGCCTGGTTCAACACCAACTGGCTGCTCGAACGCGGCCTGCGGCTGCACGGCGAGCGCGCACAGGCGGCGCGGCTGCGTGCCGCGTTGCTCGACGTGGCCGCCGCGACGGACTTCGCGGAGTACGTGGACCCGTACACCGGCGAGGGCTGTGGCGCGCGCGGTTTCGGCTGGACGGCCGCGCTCACCCTCGACCTGCTGGACCCCGCGGGCCCGCAGGCCGGCGCGCCGCCCCGAGACGACACGGAACACGAGACGGAAGAGACGGGAGCAGGGGCCCGATGACGACCGAAGCACGCGTGTACGCCCAGCCGAACGGACCCGGACAGACACCCCGGCAGACGCCCGGACAAGCACACGGACAGCCGCACGGACAGGCGCACAGCCACGCGTACGGGTACGGCCACGGGTACGGGTACGTGCAGGGGCACGGGCAGGGACACGGACACGGGCGGCGGCTCCTGGTACGGGGCGGCACGTTCGTCTCGACGGACCCGTCCGGCGCGCTGACCGCCGTGCGCGGCGGCGCCTCGCCCGACGGCCTGTTCGTACGCGACGCCCGGCACCTGTCGCGCTGGCAGCTGACCGTCGACGGGGCCGCGCCGGAGGTGCTCACCCCGCAGGCCGTCGAGGACGAGGGCGTGGCCCGCTGCGTGCTGGTGCCGCGCGGCGGGCGCCAGGAGCCGCCCGCGTACACGCTCTTCCGTGAACAGGCCGTCGGGGACGGGTCGTTCGTCGAGGAGCTGCGCGTCGCCTCCAACCACTCGGTGCCCACGACGGTGCTGCTCGCGCTGACCGTCGACGCCGACTTCGCCGATCAGTTCGAGCTGCGTGACGACCACCGAACGTACGCGAAACCGGGTGCGGTGCGCGGGCGTGAAGTCCTAGACGACGGCGTGGAGTTCACCTACCGGCGCGGCGACTGGCGGGCCGCGACGACCGTCACCGCGGAGCCCGCGCCCGACGCCGTCGAGGAGACCGGAACCGGCGCCCGCCGCCTGGTGTGGACGCTCGACGTACCGGCGCACGGCCACACCGGGCTGACGCTGCGGGTGGCCGCCCGCCCGCACGGCGTCCGGGCGGTGCGGATTCCCGCGAGCCCGGCCGCCGCGTCGGCCGAGATCGCCGCGCGGGTACGGGAGTTCGTGGCCGACGTCGAGCTGCCCGACACGTGGCCCGAGCTCACGGCGGCCTGCGCGCAGGGCCTCGCGGACCTGGCGGCGCTCCGGGTGCCCGCGGCGGGCCCGGACGGTGAGCGCCACCTGGTTCCGGCGGCGGGCGTCCCGTGGTTCCTCACGCTGCTCGGCCGCGACGCGCTGCTCACCTCGTTGTTCGCCCTGCCGTACCGTCCCGAGCTGGCCGCCGCGACGCTGCCGGTGCTCGCCGCGACGCAGGCGACCGAGGCGACGGACGAGCCCGTCGCGCAGCCCGGCAAGATCGTGCACGAGGTGCGCCACGGCGAGCTGGCGCACTTCGGGCAGGTGCCGTACGGGCGTTACTACGGTTCGGTCGACGCGACCCCGCTCTTCCTGGTGCTGCTCGGCGCGTACACCGAGCAGACCGGTGACCTGTCACTGGCCCGGCGTCTTGAGCCGCACGCGCGGGCCGCGGTCGGCTGGATGCTCGACCACGGCGGTCTGACCTCGCGCGGCTATCTCGTCTACCGCGCCGACCGCGGCGGCCTGGCCAATCAGAACTGGAAGGACTCCCCCGGCGCGATCTGCGGCGCGGACGGCGGCCGTCCGACCGGCCCGGTGATGGCGGCGGGCGCGCAGGGCTACGCGTACGACGCGCTGGTGCGCACCGCGGGGCTCGCGCGCGCCGTGTGGGGCGACGAGGTCCACGCGGCGCTCCTGGAGCAGACCGCGGCGGATCTGCGGGACCGGTTCCAGCGGGACTTCTGGATGCCGGAGCAGGAGTTCGTGGCCCTGGCGCTCGACGGCGAGGGCCGGCACGTGGACGCGCTCGCCTCCGACGCCGGGCATCTGCTGTGGTCGGGGCTGCTCGACAAGGAGCACGGAGAGGCGGTGGGCCGCAGGCTCCTCGCGCCGGACTTCTTCTCGGGGTGGGGCGTACGGACCGTCGCGGCCGGGCAGGCCGCGTATCACCCGCTGTCGTATCACCGGGGGTCGGTGTGGCCGCACGACAACGCGCTGATCGTGAGCGGGCTCGCGCGCTACGGACTGCGCGACGAGGCGAGGGTTGTGGCGCGGGGTGTGGTGGCGGCATCCGTCGCCTGCGGCGGACGGCTGCCGGAGGTTCTGGCCGGGTACGAACGTTCCGCCTACCCGGTGCCGGTGCCGCATCCGTACGCGTGTGCGCGGGAGTCGCGGTCGGCCGCGGCGCCGTTGGCGTTGCTGAGCGCCGTGGGTGGTTGAGCGATCGGGTCGGCCGCCGCGCCGTCGTGGCGTGCTCGGGCCCACACGGCGGAGCCGCATATCGGCGCGGCCCCCCGCCCCTCAGGGTGGCGGGGAACCGCGCGACCGGCCACGACCACCGCCGCACCCGGCAGCGAAACACTCCCGGGCGGGCGGCCTCCCCTCACCCCCCGGACGAGTCCAGCTCCGCGTCCGACGACACCCCGGCGCAGTCGTACGGGTCCCGGAGCCACCCGTCCGGCAGCACCACCCGATTGTTGCCGGAGGTCCGCCCGCGCGGGCCGTCCGCCGCGCCGTCGGGCCAGGGCTGGTCGAGGTCCAGCTCGTCGAGGCCGGAACGGAGTTCGGCCAACGACGACGTGACAGCCAGCCGCTTGCGCATCTCCGAGCCGACCGAGAACCCCTTCAGGTACCAGGCGACGTGCTTGCGGAAGTCGACGACGCCGCGCGACTCGCCCTCCCGTCCCCCACCATCGCCCTCGGCGGAGGCCCCGTGGGCCGCCCCTCCGCTCTCCAGCCACTCGTCGAGCAGCGTCGCATGCCGCACCATCGCGTCGGCCACCACCCGCAGCGTGGGCCGCATCCGCTCCTCGCGGCCCTCGAACGCGGCGACGAGGTCGGCGAAGAGCCACGGGCGGCCCAGGCAGCCGCGGCCGACGACCACCCCGTCGCACCCGGTCTCGCGGACCATGCGCAGGGCGTCGTCCGCCGACCAGATGTCGCCGTTGCCGAGGACCGGGATCTCCGGGACGTGTTCCTTCAGGCGAGCGATGGAGTCCCAGTCGGCCGTGCCGCCGTAGTGCTGGGCCGCGGTACGGCCGTGCAGCGCGATCGCCGTGACGCCTTCCTCCACCGCGATGCGGCCCGCGTCGAGGTACGTGATGTGGTCGTCGTCGATGCCCTTGCGCATCTTCATCGTGACCGGCAGGTCACCCGCCCCTGACACGGCTTCGCGCAGGATCGCGCGCAGCAGGTTCCGCTTGTAGGGGAGGGCGGAGCCGCCGCCCTTCCTGGTCACCTTGGGGACCGGGCAGCCGAAGTTCAGGTCGATGTGGTCGGCGAGGTCCTCCTCCGCGATCATGCGGACGGCCTTGCCGACGGTGGCCGGGTCGACCCCGTACAGCTGGATGGAGCGCGGCTTCTCCGACGCGTCGAAACGGATGAGCCGCATGGTCTTCTCGTTGCGCTCGACCAGGGCGCGGGTGGTGATCATCTCGCTGACGAAGAGTCCCTTGCCGCCGCTGAACTCCCGGCACAGCGTCCGGAACGGCGCGTTGGTGATCCCGGCCATGGGGGCGAGGACGACCGGCGGCCGCACCTGGTGGGGGCCGATGGTCAGGGCGGAAACGGACATCGCGGGGCTCTCCGGAGCGTACGGGGCAGGGGGCAAGGTTCCATTGTGGCTCACCCGGCGAGCGTCCCGGTGCGGGCAGCCCCGGTCCGGGCAGCCCCGGTCCGGGCGGCCAGCCTCTCCAGGCGTTCCTCGCTCTCGTCGTCCACGGGCACGCACGCGACCAGGCGCTTGGCGCTCCGGTCCGGCGACAGCCACAGGTGCCGGTGTTCCAGGCGGAGCATCCCGATCTCCGGGTCGGGGTGCAGATACCGCTTGACGTGCGGGGTCATCGGCGCGACGTCGTGCAGCTCCCACAGCGCGCGGAACTCCTCCGACGCCGCCAGCAGCATGTCGAGCCGCTCCTTCCACGCGGGCTCGGCGAGGTGCTCGGTCATGGCCTGGCGGAATTTCGCGACGATGGCGGGCAGCATCACGTCCCGCTCCACGCACTGGGTGCGCCAGCGCTCGCTCATGGCCATCAGCCACAGCCCGTTGCGGTGCTCGGGGGCGAGCTCGGCGGGGTCTCCGAAGACGTCGGCGTAGGGCTGGTTCCAGGCCAGGATGTCGTAGCGGGCGTTCTTCACCGTGGCCGGGAAGGGCGCCAGCTTGTGCATGGTGCGCAGCGTCGCGGCGGTGATGGTCGTGCACGCGGTCTCGGCCCGCGGGTCGCTGACGCCGGCCAGCGCGAAGGCGTGGGACCGCTCGGTCGGGTCCATCTGGAGCGCGCGGGCGACGGCGTCGAGCACGCCCGGTGACACGTTGATGGCGCGGCCCTGCTCCAGCCACGTGTACCAGGTCACACCGACCGCGGCGAGGTGCGCGACCTCCTCGCGGCGCAGGCCGGGCGTGCGGCGGCGGGCGGTGCGCGGCAGACCCGCCTGCTCGGGGCTGATGCGTTCGCGGCGGCTGCGCAGAAACGCGGCCAGTTCGGCGCGGCGGGCCTCGTCCGCGGCGGCCGCGGTCGTCGCTGTGGGGGCGGTGGCGGTCATGTCACCAGGATGCTCCCGGCGCCATCCCGTTGCCAGGTACTGCCTGTAACAGGATGAGCTGACTCTGGTACCCGGTTGAGTGAGGAGCGATGGTCGATGCCATGACCTCCAGCTCCTCCACGACCTCACGTTCCCGGCCTGGACAGGATCGGGATACCGTCGAATACATGCCCGATGCAGTGGTCCCGCTCTCGCACGGCAGGCGGATGCTCGTCCTGGCGATCTGCTGCATGAGCCTGCTGATCGTCAGCCTCGACGTCACCATCCTGAATGTCGCCCTCCCGTCCATGGCGAAGGACTTCGGCGCCACGTTGCCGGGCATGCAATGGACGATCGACGCCTACACCCTGGTACTCGCCTCGCTGCTGATGCTGGCCGGGTCGACCGCCGACCGGATCGGCCGGCGCAGGATCTTCATGATCGGTCTGACGCTGTTCACGGCCGCCTCGGTGGCCTGCTCGCTGGCGCCGAACCTGAACGCGCTGGTCGCCTTCCGGATGGTGCAGGCGATCGGCGGTTCGATGCTCAACCCGGTCGCCATGTCGATCATCACGAACACCTTCACCGACCCGCGCGAGCGCGCTCGCGCCATCGGGGTGTGGGGCGGTGTCGTCGGTCTCTCGATGGCCGCGGGCCCGCTGGTGGGCGGGCTGCTCGTGGATTCCGTCGGCTGGCGCTCGATCTTCTGGGTCAATCTGCCCGTCGGCCTCGCGGCCCTGCTGCTGACGTGGAGGTTCGTCCCGGAGTCCCGCGCCCCCAAGGCCCGCCGCCCCGACCCGGTCGGGCAGCTGCTCATGATCGCGCTGCTGGGCTCGCTGACGTACGCGATCATCGAGGGCCCGCACGCGGGGTGGACCTCGGTACGGATCATGGTCTTCGCGGCGGTGGCCCTCGCCGCGCTGACCGGCATCATCGGCTACGAGCCGCGCCGCGAGGAGCCCCTCATCGACCTGCGGTTCTTCCGCTCGGCACCGTTCAGCGGCGCCACGGTCATCGCGATCGGCGCGTTCGCGGCGCTCGGCGGTTTCCTGTTCGTGTCCACGCTGTACCTCCAGGACGTACGGGGCCTGGACGCGCTGCACGCGGGTCTGTGGATGCTGCCGATGGCGGGGATGACGCTGGTGTGCGGGCCGGTCTCGGGCCGGCTGGTCGGCAGCCGGGGTCCGCGGACACCGCTGCTGGTCGCGGGCGCGGCGATGACGGCGAGCGGGGTGCTGTTCGCCGCGTTCGACGCGGAGACGTCGGACACCACCCTGTTCCTCGGCTACGTCCTGTTCGGCCTGGGCTTCGGCTTCGTCAACGCGCCGATCACCAACACCGCCGTCTCCGGCATGCCGCGCGCGCAGGCGGGCGTGGCAGCGGCCGTCGCCTCGACCAGTCGGCAGGTCGGCTCGACGCTCGGCGTCGCCGTGATCGGCGCGGTGCTCGCCTCGGGCATCGCCGGATCGCCGTACGTGAAGGCGTTCGTCGGGGCGAGCCGGGCCTGCTGGTGGATCATCGCCGGGTGCGGCCTCGCGGTGCTGCTGCTCGGCGCGCTGACCAGCGGCCGGTGGGCGCGCGAGACGGCCCGGCGGACGGCGGAGGGCCTGGAGGATCCGAAGGACGCGGCGGCCACGCGGGCGTCGACGGGGGCGTGAGCCCGCGCGGCGACACGGCGGCCGCCGAGCGGCCGCTCAGCCCCGCGGGGCCTCCCGCGCGGCCTCCCGCGCGAGGGCGAGGTCGTGGAGCTTCTCCAGGCGGGCACGGGTCTCGTCGTCGTGCGGCGTGTACGTCACCAGGCGCGCGCCGCCGTCCCGGCCGAGCCACAGGTCCGTGTGGACGACGTCCACCCGGCCGACGTGCGCGTTGCGGAAGTGCTTGACCTTGCTGGGGAAGGAGCCTCGCACCTCGTGCCGCTCCCACACCTCACGGAACTCGGCGGAGTCGTCGGTGAGCCGCTTGATGAGCAGCTTCCAGGCGGGCTCCCCGAGGTGATCGGCCATCGTGGCACGGAACTTGGCGGCCATGTTGGCGAGCACCTCGTCACGGTCGATGAGCGAGCTGCGCCAGGCGTCGTGCGTGAAGGCGAGGAGCATGCAGTTGCGGTCCTCGGCCGGGACCTCGTCCAGGTCGCACAGGAGCATCCCGTACGTGCGGTTGTGGGCGACGATGTCGTAGCGGCTGTTCTGCACACAGGCCGGGTACGGCTCCAGCTGCCGCATCATGGCGACCAGTTCGGGGCTGAGCGGGGTGCAGCTCGCCGCCGGTGTCGGGTCGATCGCCCCGGCCAGGCCGAACAGGTGGGCGCGCTCGCTGGCGTCGAGCCGCAGCGTGCGGGCGAGCGCGTCGAGCACCTGCGCCGAGACCTGGATGTCGCGGCCCTGCTCCAGCCACGTGTACCAGGTGACCCCGACCGCGGAGAGCTGTGCGACCTCCTCGCGGCGCAGGCCGGGCGTGCGGCGGCGCCGCCCGCGCGGCAGGCCGACGTCCTCGGGCGCGATGCGCTCGCGGCGGCTGCGCAGAAACCCGGCCAGTTCGTGGCGGCGGATCTCGGCGGGCGTGTCCACCGGCTGCGCGTGCCGCGCCTGCTGCGTCTGCCCCGTCTGCCGCGCCGGGTACGTCTGGTTCGCCGCGAACTCGTCGTGCGTCATGACGGTCATGCTGCCAGCATGCCGAAGCGGTGGTCCTGTTTCCAGGTAGGACTTCTACCAGGATAAGAACACTCTGGTACCACCTTGAGGGGTGGTGGACTCTCGATGCCATGTCCACCTCGACATCCACCTCGTCCTCGCCCTCGCCGTCCCCCTCCTCCTCGTCCTCGTCCTCGCTTTCATCGGCTCCCTCGACACAGCGGCCGCCGGTCGCACCCGCCGCGCCGGTCGGCACGACCACGCTCAGCGGCCCTGGCCTCTTCACCGTGCTCCTCGGCGCCGCCCTGCCGCTCATCGACTTCTTCATCGTCAACGTCGCCCTGCCCACGATCGACCGCGACCTCTCGGCGAGTGAACCGGTTCTCGAACTGGTCGTCGCCGGTTACGGCATCGCGTACGCCGTTCTGCTCGTCCTGGGCGGCCGCCTCGGCGATCTCCTCGGCCGCCGCCGCCTGTTCCTCGGGGGCATGGCGGCATTCGGCCTGACCTCGCTGGCCTGCGGCCTCGCGCCGACCGCGTGGACCCTGGTCGCGGCGCGGGTGGCGCAGGGCGCGGCCGCGGCGGCGATGCTGCCGCAGGTCCTGGCGACCGTGCAGGCCACGACGACCGGGCGGCACCGGGCGCGCGCGATGAGCATGTACGGCGCCACGGCGGGCCTGTCGATGGTGACCGGGCAGGTACTCGGCGGCGTCCTGGTCTCGGCGGACGTGCTCGGCACGGGCTGGCGCTCGGTGTTCCTCGTCAACGTGCCCGTGGTCGTGCTCGCCCTGATCCTCACGGGCCGTACGGTCCCCGAGACCCGCTCGCCGCGCCCGGAGCCGGTCGACGGCCCCGGCACGGTGCTGCTCACCCTGGCCCTCCTCGCGCTCCTCGCTCCGCTGACGGAGGGCCGGTCGGCGGGGTGGCCGCTGTGGACGTGGCTGTCGCTCGCCGCGTTCGTACCGCTCTCGTACGCCTTCTACGCGGTGGAGCGCCGGGCGGACCGCGCGGGCCGCACACCGCTGGTCCCGCCGTCCCTCTTCCGCCTCACGTCCCTGCGCAGGGGCATCGTGATGGTGCTGCCGTTCTCGGTCGGGTTCAGCGGCTTCATGTTCGTGATCGCGGTGGCGTTGCAGCAGGGCGAGGGGCAGAGCGCGACCCGCGCGGGCCTGGCACTCGCGCCCATGGCGCTGGTCTTCTTCGCGGTGTCGCTCGCCGGTCCGCGCCTGGTGGCCCGGTGGGGCACCCGGGTGATCACGGTCGGCGGGCTCGCACAGGCGGCGGGGGTGGCGCTGATCGCGCTCGCCGCGTGGCGCACCTGGCCTGACCTCGGCACCGTGCAGCTGCTCCCGGGCGCGGCGCTCGCCGGTGCGGGTCAGGCGCTGCAACTGCCCATCCTCTTCCGGGTCATCCTCTCCGAGGTACCGGCGCAGCGGGCGGGTGTCGGCGGCGGCGTGATGACGACGGCGCAGCAGGCGGCGTTGGCGCTCGGCGTGGCCACGCTGGGCTCCCTGTTCCTCTCGCTGGTCCCCGGCATGGGCATGCGCGACGCTCTGGTGGCCACGCTCCTGGCCCAGCTCGCCGCGGTGGCCCTGACGGTGGGGCTGAGCCTGCGGCTGCCCCGGACGGTGAAGTAGGCGCCGAGGCGCGCTCGCGGAAAAACACGCCGACGACACCGATGAGTTCTCGGGCCGGGTCCGGTCCACACAACCGACAGACTTACGAACGGACGTCGGGTGTACTGACCCGACGGGCCGACCGACGGACCGACGGACCCATAGCCCCCCTCACAGCCCACAAGGAGACCATCATGCGGATCGTCATCAGCGAGTTCATGAGCCTGGACGGTGTCGTGCAGGCGCCCGGCGGCCCCGACGAGGACACGGACGGCGGCTTCGCCCACGGTGGCTGGTCGCACCAGTTCTTCGACCCGGAGGTCGTCGGCGGGGCGTTCACGGGTCAACTGGAGTCGGCGGAGGCGCTGCTGTTCGGGCGTCGCACCTGGTCGGTGATGGCCGGGGCGTGGCCGGAGCGGGCGGGCGACCCGTTCGCCGACAAGATGAACGCGATCAAGAAGTACGTGGTGTCGAACACGCTCACCGAGTCCGATCTGACCTGGAACAACACCACGCTGATCCCGGGTGCCGAGGCCGTCTCCCACCTGCGCAAGCTGCGCGATGCCGAGGGCGGCGACCTGCTCCTGATGGGCAGCCCGACCCTGGCCCGCGCCCTGATCGGCGCCGACCTGGCGGACGAGCTCACGCTGGTGATCATGCCGGTGCTGCTCGGCGGCGGAAAGTCGATCTTCCCGGCGGACGGCGCCCTGCGCACGCTCGAACTGACCTCGACGACCACCAGCGACAAGGGCGTCCAGGTGTGCACGTACCGCAGGGCCGGGGAGCGGTCGTAGCGTCTTGCCGTATGACAACCGACTCTCCGGCGTCCCGCCGCGCCGAACTCTTCACCGCGCCCGCCTCAAAGGCCCGCTTCGCCGCTCCCGCCGTCGGCGAGGAGCGGCGGATGCTGGCCGGGTTCCTCGCCGCGCAACGCGCCACACTGGAGCTGAAGTGCCAGGGCGTGGAGGCCGAGTTGGCGACACGTTCGGCCGCCCCGTCGACGCTGTCGCTGCTCGGCCTCGTACGGCATCTGGCCGATGTCGAGCGCCGCTGGTTCCGCGAGGTACTGGCCGGGCAGGACGCCCCGCCCCGCTATTCGACCCCGGACGACCCGGACGGCGACTTCGACGGCGCGCGGGACGCCGGACCGGGGGCCGTGGCCGAGGCGTGGACGGCCTGGCGCGCGGAGACGGCGTTCGCGGACGAGCTCATCGCCTCCGCGCCGGACCTGGACATCGAGGGCACGGACACGTGGCGGGGCAGGGTGTCGCTGCGCTGGGTCGTGATCCACATGATCGAGGAGTACGCGCGCCACAACGGCCACGCGGACCTGCTGCGGGAGCGGATCGACGGAGCGGTGGGCCTGTGAACGGAGAGGTGAGCCCGCGAACAGGGCGGTGAGCCTGCAGAGCGGCCGGCGAGGCGCCCGGTGACAGATGACGAATGACAGATATTGAAATCTGTCATTCGTCATGGCATGGTGGAGCCATGACCGAGAACGAGAAGACCCCGCAGAACCCGACCGTCTCCGTCCCCACCCGCCCCCTCGGCACCACCGGCCCTGCCGTCTCCGCGCTCGGCCTCGGCTGCATGGGCATGTCCGCGCTGTACGGCGACGCCGACCGCGCCGAGTCCATCGCCACCATCCACGCCGCGCTCGACGCGGGCATCACCCTCCTGGACACCGGCGACTTCTACGCCATGGGGCACAACGAGATGCTGATCGGCGAGGCCCTGCGCACCGCGCCCGCCGCCGCCCGCGAGAAGGCGCTGACCAGCGTGAAGTTCGGCGCGCTCCGCGACCCGGACGGCGGCTGGTCCGGCTACGACGGGCGTCCGGCGGCCGTGAAGAACTTCGCCGCCTACAGCCTCCAGCGCCTGGGCGTCGACCACATCGACGTCTACCGGATCGCCCGCCTCGACCCGGACGTACCGGTCGAGGAGACCGTCGGCGCCATCGCCGAGCTGGTCGAGAAGGGCCATGTCCGCCACATCGGCCTGAGCGAGGTGGGCGCCGAGACCATCCGCCGGGCCGCCGCCACCGCGCCCATCGCCGACCTGCAGATCGAGTACTCCCTCATCTCACGCGGCATCGAGGAGTCGATCCTGCCGACCACCCGCGAACTCGGCATCGGCGTCACCGCGTACGGAGTGCTCTCCCGCGGCCTGATCTCCGGCCACTTCACCCGTGACCGGCGGCTCGCCGCGAACGACTTCCGCGGCATGAGCCCCCGCTTCCAGGGCGACAACCTCCAGCACAACCTCGACCTGGTCGAGCGGCTGCGCAAGATCGCCGAGCAGAAGGGCGTCAGCGTCGCCCAGATCGCCATCGCGTGGGTGCTCGCGCGCGGCGCGCAGCACGGCCACGACATCGTGCCGCTGGTCGGCGCCCGCCGCCGGGACCGTCTCGCCGAGGCCCTCGGCGCGCTCGACGTCACGCTCGACGCCGGTGACCTCGCCTCGATCGAGGAGGCGGTGCCCGCCGACGCGGCGGCCGGCGAGCGCTACCCTGCCGGGCAGATGGCGCACCTCGACAGCGAGCGCTGACGAGCGCCGGGTACGGTCACTGGCATGGCACCACCCACCGAAGCCCTGACCCCCGAACGCATCCTCGAAGCGACCGAGGAGGTTCTGCGCCGGCACGGCGTCGCGAAGGCGACCGTCGTCGACGTGGCACGCGCGCTCGGGGTCAGCCACGGCACGGTGTACCGGCACTTCCGCACGAAGGCGGCGCTGCGCGAGGCCGTCACCAAGAGGTGGCTGGACCGGACCACCGCCGTGCTCGCGGACGTCACCTCCGGCTCCGAGGAGCCCGCCGCGAAACTGCGGCACTGGCTGGCCGCCCTGTTCGACGCCAAGCGGCACAAGGCGGGTGACGATCCGGAGCTGTTCGACACGTACACGGTGCTCACGAACGAGAACAGCGCCGCGGTCGACGCGCACATCGGCGATCTGACCGGCCAGTTGACGGCGATCCTCCAAGAGGGCGTCGAGCGTGGGGTGTTCGAGGTGGGTGACCTCGCGGCGACGGCCCGCGCGGTCTTCGAGTCCACGGCCCATTTCCACGATCCCGTGTACGCGCCGCAGTGGTCCCGCCCCGACGCGCCCGCCGCGTTCGACGCGGTGACGTCCCTGGTCCTGCGGGGCCTGACGCCCCGCTGACCCCGACGCCCCAGAAGCAGCCGGGCCCCGGCCCACCGGACGGAATCCGGTGGGCCGGGGCCCGGGCACGTACGACCGGTGGAGCCGTCAGCAGCCGACCAGGCGGGCGGCCAGGTAGCCCTCGATCTGGTCGAGGGACACTCGCTCCTGCTTCATCGAGTCCCGCTCGCGCACGGTCACCGCGTTGTCGTCGAGCGTGTCGAAGTCGACCGTGACGCAGAACGGCGTACCGATCTCGTCCTGGCGGCGGTAGCGGCGCCCGATCGCGCCCGCGTCGTCGAACTCGATGTTCCAGTTCTGCCGCAGCGCCGCCGCGAGGCCCTTCGCCTTCGGCGACAGCTCCGGGTTGCGGGACAGCGGAAGCACCGCCACCTTCACCGGGGCGATGCGGTGGTCGAAGCGCATGACCGTGCGCTTCTCCATCTTGCCCTTGGCGTTGGGCGCCTCGTCCTCGACGTACGAGTCGAGCATGAAGGCCAGCATCGTGCGGCCGACGCCCGCCGCCGGCTCGATGACGTACGGCGTGTACCGCTCGCCCTTCTCCTGGTCGAAGTAGGAGAGGTCCTGGCCGGACGCCTTCGCGTGGGCGCCCAGGTCGTAGTCCGTGCGGTTGGCGACACCCTCCAGCTCGCCCCACTCGCTGCCGCCGAAGCGGAACCGGTACTCGATGTCAGCCGTGCGCTTGGAGTAGTGGGAGAGCTTCTCCGCCGGGTGCTCGTACCACCGCATGTTCTCCTCGCTCATGCCGAGGCCGGTGTACCAGTTCCAGCGCTGCTCCATCCAGTACTCGTGCCACTTCTCGTCCTCGCCCGGCTTGACGAAGAACTCCATCTCCATCTGCTCGAACTCGCGCGTACGGAAGATGAAGTTGCCCGGCGTGATCTCGTTGCGGAAGCTCTTGCCCATCTGGGCGATGCCGAACGGCGGCTTGCGGCGCGAGGTCGTCTGGACCTGGGAGAAGTTGGTGAAGATGCCCTGCGCGGTCTCGGGGCGCAGGTACGCGACCGAGCCGCTGTCCTGCGTCGGGCCCAGGTGCGTGGAGAGCAGACCCGAGAACTGCTTGGGCTCGGTGAAGGCGCCCTTGGTACCGCAGTTGGGGCAGTTGATGTCGGCCAGGCCGTTCTCCGGCAGGCGGCCCTTCTTCTCCTCGAACGCCTCCTCCAGGTGGTCCGCGCGGAACCGCTTGTGGCAGGAGGTGCACTCGGTGAGCGGGTCGGTGAACGTGGCGACGTGGCCCGACGCCTGCCAGACCTCGGTGGCCAGGATCACGGACGAGTCCAGACCGACGACGTCCTCGCGCGCGGTGACCATGTAGCGCCACCACTGACGCTTGATGTTCTCCTTCAGCTCCACGCCCAGCGGACCGTAGTCCCAGGCGGCGCGCTGGCCGCCGTAGATCTCGCTGCACGGGTAGACGAAGCCACGGCGCTTGCTGAGGCTGACGATGGTGTCGATCTTGTCGGCGGCCACGGTGCTCTCTTCATTACGACGGCGATGAAGCCCGCTGGATACGGACTCCGGGAGCGAATGCCTCAGGTTACCGGCGGGACCGTCCCCCGAACCAAATCGGTTCCCACCCGAAGCTTGTTGACAATGGTTTCCACTTTCGTTGAAAATGACTGTCATGAACGAGTGCCACGCCTCGCGCCGCCGCCCCGGTCGCCGCCGCCTGATATCCACCGCCGCCGTCACCGCCACCACGCTCCTCGGCCTCACGGCCCTGACCGCGTGCTCGTCCATGACGGCCGCGGACGGCAAGAACGCCGGCAACGGCAAGAACGGCAAGCTGGACGTCGTGGCCTCCTTCTATCCGCTGGAGTACCTCGCCCAGGAGATCGGCGGCGACCACGTCTCCGTGAGCGACCTCACCGAGCCCGGCCAGGAGCCGCACGACCTCGAAGTGAGCGCCAAGCAGCGCACCGACATCGAGAAGGCCGACGTCGCCCTCTACCTGAAGAACCTCCAGCCCTCCGTCGACGAGGCGATCAGCCAGTCCGGAGCGAAGACGAAGATCGACGCCGCCTCCCTGACCAGCATGGAGAAGCACGGCGACGAGGTCGGCGGCCACGCCCCGGAGCACGACCACACGCACGGCGAGCACGAGGGCGACGACCCGCACATCTGGCAGGACCCGGTCCGCTTCGCCGAGGTCGCCAAGGGCGTCGGCAAGGCGTTCGAGAAGGCCGACCCGGGCCACGCGGCCGCGTACGAGAAGAACACCGCGGCCCTGGTGAAGAAGCTCGGCGACCTCGACACCGAGTACCGCGAGGGCCTGAGGAACACCAAGTCCAAAGTCTTCATCACCACCCACGCCGCCTTCGGTTACCTCGCCGAGCGCTACGGCCTCACCGAGGAGGCCATCAACGGCCTCGACCCGGAGAGCGAGCCCAGCGCCGCCCGCGTCAAGGACCTCCAGAAGCTGGCGAAGGCCGACGGGGTCACCACCGTCTTCTACGAGACGCTCGTCAGCGACAAGACGGCGAAGACCCTGGCGAACGACGCCCACCTGAGGACCGACGTGCTCGACCCCATCGAGGGCATCACCGCCAAGTCCAAGGGCCGGGACTACATCCAGGTCATGGAGTCCAACCTGAAGGCGCTGCGCAAGGCTCTCGGCGCCAAGTGACCACGAAGCACCGAGCGACCACAGAGGGCGGTCCCGCCATGAACGACGAACCTGACCTGACCGAACCCGTCATATCCCTGCGCGGCGTCACCGCCGAGCTCGGCGCGCGGCCCGTGCTGCGCGGCATCGACCTGACCGTGCGCCGCGGCGAGGTCGTCGCGCTGCTCGGCGCCAACGGCTCCGGCAAGTCCACGGCGATCCGCACCATCGTCGGGCAGGTCCCGCCGACCGGCGGCGAGATCGACATCCTGGGCACCCCGCGCCGCCGCTTCAAGCAGTGGGCGCGCGTCGGTTACGTACCGCAGCGCACCACGGCGGCGGGCGGCGTGCCCGCCACGGTGGCCGAGGTCGTCTCCTCCGGCCGCCTCTCCCGCGCCCGCTTCGGGCTCCTGCGCAAGGCCGACCGGACGGCCGTGCACCACGCGCTCGACCTGGTGGGGATGGCCGACCACGCGAAGGACTCCGTCGACGCCCTCTCCGGCGGGCAGCACCAACGCGTGCTCATCGCCCGCGCCCTGGCCTCCGAGCCGGAGGTGCTGATCATGGACGAGCCGATGGCGGGCGTGGACCTGGCCAGCCAGGAGGTCCTCGCGGACACCCTGCGCAAGCAGGTCGCGGCGGGCGCCTCGGTCCTGCTCGTCCTGCACGAACTCGGGCCGCTCGAACCGCTGATCGACCGCGCGGTGGTGCTGCGCGACGGCTGCGTCCTGCACGACGGCCCGCCGCCGAAGGCCGTCGGCCAGCACGCGCTGCCCGGCCACGACCACGTCCACCCGCACACCCCCGCCGACGCCGAACCGCTCCGCATGGGCCTGCTGAGCTGAGTGCGTGAGAAGAGAGTGACAGAGTGATGGACTTCCTCGACTACGCCTTCATGCAGCGGGCGCTGCTCGCCGCCGTCCTCGTCGGCGTCACGGCCCCCGCGGTCGGCATCTACCTGGTCCAGCGCCGTCAGGCGCTGATGGGCGACGGCATGGGCCATGTGGCCATGACCGGCGTCGGCCTCGGCTTTCTGCTGTCCACGTCGCCGGTGTGGATGGCGACGCTCGTCTGCGTCGTCGGCTCGGTGGTGATGGAGCTGATCCGCTGGTACGGCAAGACGCGCGGCGACATCGCGCTCGCCATGCTCTTCTACGGCGGTATGGCGGGCGGCGTCATGTTCATCAACCTGGCGCCCGGCGGCTCCAACGCCAACCTCAACTCGTACCTGTTCGGCTCGCTGTCGACGGTCTCGCCGCAGGACGTGACGGCGATCTGCGTGCTCGCCGCGTTCGTGATCCTGGTGACGGTGGGGCTGCGGCGGCAGCTGTTCGCGGTGAGCCAGGACGAGGAGTTCGCGCGGGTCACCGGACTTCCGGTGCGCGCGCTCAACCTGCTGGTCGCGGTCACCGCGGCGATCACGGTGACCGTGGCGATGCGGGTGGTGGGCCTGCTCCTGGTGTCGGCGCTGATGGTGGTGCCGGTGGCGGCGGCGCAGCAACTGACCCGCAGCTTCAGGGCGACGTTCGTGATCGCGGTGGCGATCGGCGTCTCGGCGACGCTGGGCGGCACGATCACCTCGTACTACCAGGACGTGCCCCCGGGGGCCACGATCGTGCTGCTCACCATCGCCCTGTTCATCGCCCTGACGGCCCTGGCCACACCACTGGCCCGGCGCCGCGTGCGGGCGGCGGCCACGGGATGCACGCTCCCGCGGCAGGCCACGACGCCGGAGAGGCCGACGGCCGACCGCGTGGCCGAACCGGCGGCCGAGGTCTGACCCGGCCGCCGCGCCGCCTGGCACAATGACGGCACGGAGACAGACGCGAGGAGGAACTTGTGGCAGCCCCGGTTCGAGGCAGGTCGACCCGCCAGCGCGCGGCTGTGGCGGCGGCGCTCGACGAGGTGGACGAGTTCCGCAGCGCCCAGGAACTGCACGACGTGCTCAAGCACAAGGGCGACTCGGTCGGCCTGACAACCGTGTACCGCACGCTTCAGTCCCTGGCCGACGCCGGAGAGGTGGACGTCCTGCGGACCACGGACGGCGAGTCCGTCTACCGCCGCTGCTCCACCGGCGAACACCACCACCACCTGGTCTGCCGCGTCTGCGGTAAGGCGGTGGAGGTGGAGGGCCCCGCGGTGGAGAGGTGGGCCGAGTCGATCGCCGCGGAGCACGGGTACGTCAACGTGGGCCACACGGTGGAGATCTTCGGTACGTGCGCGGACTGCGCGGCGTCGGAGACGACAGCGAAGGCGGAGAAGGCGGAGCGGGCGAACTGAGCCCTAGATCCGGCTGATGTGCCGGTCCAGCAGAGCCCGGAGGGCGTCCACGCCCCCGGGCTCCGCCGTACCGCGCTTGGGCAGCACGATGAGGCAGGACGCGTTCTTGTCGCCGCTGAGCAGGACGAAGGTGTCGGCGGTCTCGGTGTAGCGCGGGGCGGCGGTCCAGTTCAGGTGGGTGGAGCCGCCCGCGTTGGTGACGGCGACGCCGGTGTCGTCGACCCGGGTCCGGCAGGCGCCGTGCCGGGTGGCCATCCTGTGGAGCTGACGGGTGAGCACCTGGGGCTTCACCACGAAGACGACCAGGCACATCACGGCGGCGAACACCAGCGACTGGAGGTCGACGGCAAGGCGCTCACCGCCGGCGAGCGACACCGCGAAGGTTCCGACACAGACGGCGGAGATCACGATCGCCATGTACTTCATCCGCCGGTCGGCGCCCGTCACCTTCGCCCGCGCTCTGAGCGCCTGTCTCGTCTCGTCGGGCGTGTGCTGGTACTCCAGCGCGACGCAGTCCTCCGCCGTCCGTTCAACCTGCTGTTCCACGGGCCCTCCCCTGGATCTCGCCAATGATCGAGGAGAGGTTAGCCCGGCGCGCTACTGCTCGGGCACCTCGGAGGTGCGCCCCTCCATCGCCAGCAGCTCCTCGTTGGGGATCGCCCCGCCGAAGCGGCGGTCGCGGGAGGCGTATTCGAGGCAGGCGCGCCACAGGTCGCGGCGGTCGAAGTCCGGCCACAGGACGTCCTGGAAGACCATCTCGGCGTACGCGCTCTGCCACAGCAGGTAGTTGGAGGTGCGCTGTTCGCCGCTGGGGCGCAGGAACAGGTCCACGTCCGGCATGTCCGGGTAGTACATGTACTTGGCGAAGGTCTTCTCGTTCACCTTCGACGGGTCGAGGCGCCCCGCCCTCACGTCCTCGGCGAGCGCCTGCGCGGCGTCGGCGATCTCGGCACGGCCGCCGTAGTTCATGCAGAAGTAGAGCGTCAGCCTGTCGTTGTCCTTGGTCTGCTCCTGGGAGATCTCCAGCTCCCTGGCGACCGACTTCCACAGCTTCGGCATGCGGCCGACCCACCGCACCCGCACGCCCAAATCGTCCAGCTGGTCACGGGTCTTGCGGATGAAGTCGCGGTTGAAGTTCATCAGGAAGCGAACCTCGTCGGGCGAGCGCTTCCAGTTCTCGGTCGAGAACGCGTAGAGGGAGATGGCACCCACGCCCATCTCGATGGCACCCTGAAGCACGTCGAGGACCCGCTCGGCGCCGACCTTGTGGCCTTCCGTGCGCGGCAGGCCGCGCCCCTTCGCCCACCGCCCGTTGCCGTCCATCACGATGGCGACGTGCTCCGGCACCAGCTCGCCGGGGATCTTCGGCGGACGCGCGCCCGACGGGTGCGGTTCGGGCGTGCTGTACTCGTGGCGTGACGTCCGTCCGAGGAATCCGCGACGTGCCATGTTCCGGGCCTCTCCCCTACTAGCTTTACTAGCTGTACTAGCTTTTCTCTACGTATCGCAAGGAGCGCAGTCCGCGCTCCAGGTGCCAGTGCAGGTACGCCGACACGAGCCCGCTGCCCTCCCTGACGTACCGCGCCTCGCACGCGTCGGCCGTCTCCCAGTCTCCCGTGAGCAGCGCGCCGAGCAGCGCGAGGGCCTGTGGTGAGGGTACGACGCTGCCCGGCACCCGGCAGTCGACGCAGACCGAGCCGCCCGCGCCCACCGAGAAGAACCGGTTCGGACCGGGCATTCCGCACTTGGCGCAGTCGCCGAAGCTGGGCGCGTAGCCGTTGACGGCGAGGGAGCGGAGCAGGAACGCGTCGAGGACGAGGTTCGGCTCGTGCTCGCCGCGCGCGAGCGTGCGCAGCGCGCCGACGAGCAGCAGATACTGCTGCACCGACGGCTCGCCCTCGTGGTCGGTGAAGCGCTCCGCCGTCTCCAGCATCGCCGTCCCGGCGGTGTAGCGGCCGTAGTCGGTCACGATGGCGCCACCGTACGCGGCGATGGTCTCGCTCTGCGTGCACAGCGGGAGCCCGCGCCCGACCAGTTCGCTGCCGCGCGCGAAGAACTGCACGTCGACGTGGGAGAACGGTTCGAGCCGCGCCCCGAACTTCGACTTCGTACGCCGCACGCCCCGCGCCACGGTCCGTACGCGTCCGTGACCGCGCGTGAGCAGCGTGATGATGCGGTCCGCTTCACCCAGCTTCTGGGTGCGCAGCACGATGCCGTCGTCGCGGAACAGGCTCATGCGTCCATTCTGCCCTTACGAGAACGGAGGCAGCGGCGCACCCGGCTCTTCCAGCCATGCCCGGCCCCTGGCCCGTACGGTCGGCGGCAGCCGGTCGCTCAGGTCGGCGACGGTCACCGCACGCAGCGAGTCGCGCCAGGCGCGGTCGGCGTCGTGCATGACCTGCGTCACGGTGCACGGCCCCGTGCACGGTTCGACGGGCACCACGCACGCGCCGCGCTGCCGGATCTCGGTGCAGACGAACGGTGGCGCCGCCCCTTCGACCGCCTCCACCACGTCGAGCACGGTGATCTCCTCCGGGTCCCGCGCGAGCCGGAACCCGCCGCGCGGCTTCGGGCGGACGGCGGCAGCCCGAAACCGACTCGTACGACGCGCCCGCTACGTTCATGGGATGCAGCAACAGCCTTCGGAGGCCCGGGCCTTGTGTCGCTTCCTCACCGCCGCCCCGCACGAGTGGCCGCGCCTCGCCCCGCGAGTGACCGAGGCCGTCGGCACGGACGCCCTGGAGCGGATCGTCCGCGCCACGCTCGCCCGGACCGGCGGCCGAGTGACCGTGACGGACGGCGAGGACGGCCTGATCGTCTCCGGTGACAAGGGCCGCGTACGCGCCTGGGCCCTCGCCGCGGACGACGGCACGCTGACGGCCCTGCGCATCGAACCCGCCCGCTACACGCCACCACGGCGCCCGCGCCTGCCCGCGCCGGTGGCCCTGGCCGCGCTACTCCTCCTGGTCACCGCGTGGAACGTCCTGACCGCCTGGACGGCGCCCGCCCGCACGGCCTGGCTCGGCGACACGGCCACGTTCGCCGCGTTCTGCGTCCTCGTGGTGGGCAGCGGCGTCCTGGCGCAGCAGCCCCTGGCGCTGCGTGGCCCGGTCGCGGCCGGTGCCGTCGCCGTGCTCGCCTCGGCGGGGCGGCTGCCCCGCCTGCCCGCGGACCTCGGCGACGTACTGGGCCTTGCGGCAGGCGCGGCCCTGTTGGCGGCAGCCACGTGGCTGGTCGCCGCGGTACGCCTGCACCGCTGGAAGACCCCCGTCTCACAGCCGCTCCTCTTCCCCCTGGAGGGCGCCTGGTACATCGCCCAAGGCGGCGGCCGCCTGCTGAACCACCACGCCCGGATACCCGAACAGCGCGGCGCGCTCGACCTGGTCCAGCTGGGCCGGTACGGCACCCGCACCCGGCCCGGCCGCGCCCTTGCCGCCTACGCCGCGTACGGCCGCCCGGTCCTCTCCCCCTGCGACGGCACGGTCACGTCCGCCGCCGACACGGTCCAGGACCAGCGGCCGGGAACGATCCGCTACCAACCGCCCTACGGCAACCACGTGTTCCTCGACACCGGCCGGGAAACCGTCAAACTCGCCCACCTGCGCCCCGGCTCGCTCACGGTGGCCACCGGCGACACGGTCCGCCGGGGCCAGCTCCTCGGGGAGGTCGGCAACACGGGCAACACGACCGAACCTCACCTCCACATCCACGCCGAACGCGACGGCGTCGGCCTGGACCTGCGCTTCACCGACGTGCCGGGACGCCTCTACCGCGGGCGGCGGATCAGGGCCCGAGACCGCGACGGCCACCGCCCCGGCACACCCCTCTAAGGCACCTCCCCGCGGCTCCTTCTGTTCTCGTACGCGGTCGCCGCCCGCAGCCGCTCCGTCGTCGTGGCCACACGCAGGGTCTCCGGCGGGCACTCCCACTCACGCCCGCCCCCGTACGGCCGCAGCTGTACGTACGGCCCCTCGTGCCCCATCACCCGACCGACCCGCCCCGTACTGGTGTCGACTGCGTACGAACCGATCGGCGGTTTCATCGAGTGCTGCTCCTGTCGTCCGCTGGCGCGAGAAGTGCGGCGGCGAGCCGCGCCGCCACGTCAACCGAACAACGCCCCAATTCCACCAATGGACACGGGGCCTCACGAGCGATTGACCCCAGGTCCAGTCCGAGCGAGGGCAGCTTAATTCCCGCGCTCGCGAGCGCGGCCCGCAATTTCTCCACCGTTTCCTCCGCTTCCTGTACGCACTGCTCGGCGTGCTTCCCGTGGCCCGTCACGTGGCTCCCCTTCCCGATTCGATTTCACGCTTTCGACCCCCACGGTGACGTGCGCGAACTACAGTGGGGAGGGGTCTGCGCACTACAAGTACGGGGCAGAACTTGGGGGTTGGCCATGGCCAATGCTTCGGGCGGCGGCACGGGTAACGGATCGCGGCAGGCGGTGTGGGAGTTCTTCGGCGCGGAGCTGAAGAGGCAGCGGGAGGAGGCCGGTCTCACACAGGTGGAGCTGGGGGCGCGGGTATTCGTCTCCGGCGGCTACATCGGCCAATTCGAACAGGCAATTCGCAAACCGCAGCTGGATGTCGCCCAGAGGATCGACACCGTCCTGCAAACCGATGGTTTTTTCGAGCGCACATGGCGCAAGCTCATCGACGACAAGCGGTACGCGGATTACTTCGCGGCGGTCGTGGAGCTGGAGCGGACGGCCACGAAGATCTGTGAGTTCGCGCCGTCGGTGCTGCCCGGCCTGTTGCAGACGGCCGCGTACGCGCGGGCCGTCACGATCGCGGCCAACCCGTTCGTCACGGACGCGTACGTCGAGGAGAAGGTGTCGGCCCGACTGGAACGGGCACACATCCTCGACGACGCTACAAGGCCCGAGTATTGGGCGGTCCTGCACGAGAACCTGCTGCGCTGCCCGGTGGGCGGCCCGGCCGCCATGGCCGAGCAGTTGGAACACGTGGCGGCGCTGATGCGGGAGCGGGTGGTGTGGGTGACGGTGATCCCGCAGGCGGCCGGAGCCTGCGCCTCCATGGGCGGGATGCTGCAGCTCATGGAGTTCGAGGACGCCCCGCCGGTCGCCTATACAGAGACGTCGTTCTCGGGAACGCTGCTGGACGATCCGGCTGTGGTGAAGCGGGCCCAGCGCGCATACGATCTGCTGAGGGTCGCCGCGCTGTCGCCGGAGGCGTCCCTGGCCCTGATCGAATCGGCGGCGGAGGACCACAGACAATGCGCGAGTACGACCTGAGCAACGCCCGCTGGCGCAAGAGCAGTTACAGCAACGGCGAAGGTGGCAGCTGCGTCGAGGTCGCGTACGACTTCACCGGCGCCGCCAACTGGCGCAAGTCCACGTACAGCAACGGCGAGGGCGGCAACTGCCTCGAAGTCGCCGACGGCTACGACGGCGTCGTCCCCGTCCGCGACTCCAAGGTGGCGGACGGGGACATCGTCGTCATCGGCGCCGCCGCCTGGCATGCCTTCGTCGCGGGGGTCAGGTAGCGGTCAGGACCGGCGAGGGCACAGCGCCTTGTCCACGAGCACCGACATGGCGTCCATGGTCGCCTGGTCCGGCTGGACCGTCACCGCGATGCTGACGGCCCGGCCGTCGTCCGTGGCACCGCCACGGGTCTCGTAGCCGGTCATGCTGCCGCCGTGCCCCCAGTAGACGCCGCCGCCTGGGGGCATGGGCGTGGCTGCCGGGGGCGGCACCCCGATGTGCGGCTCCGGCGCGTGGGCGCGAGAAGACGCGGTCAAGCTCACCGTGGCGTACGGGAAGCCGCGACCAGCACCTGGTCGACCTCGTCGGCGGCGAGGGTCAGCGCCGCGCCGATCGTGCCGAGGACCTCGCGCTCGGCCGCCACGTAGGGGCCGTCGGCCAGGGCGACCCGGGCCCCTTGCAGCAGGATCGATTCCCGCCCGGCGGGGGCCAGGTGCGCGGCGAGCGGGTCGAGCGCCTCGTGGAGTTCGATGGCGAGCGAGACCGCGGGGCCCGCGTGTTCGGCGACCCGTCCCGCGTCCGTCAGCAACGCCTCGACGAGCGCGACGAGTTGGACGTCCGAGCAGCCCTCGAACCCGGCCTGCCGCAATGTGGCGACGGCGCAGTCGAGGGACGTACGTGAGGGTGGTCCGCCGACCCCTCCGGTGCCGCCCGCCGCGAGCACGGCGAGCACCACCGTGTGCACGGCGTCCCGCAGCATCGCGGAGAACCGGTGTGTGGTCGGGTGGTCGAGGGCGTCCGCCCCGAAGCGGCCGGCGCAGGCCGCGCACTGGACGACCGGGCCGGTCGCGCCGCGCGGCAGCAGGGGCAGGCCGAGAACGGTGAGGCGGCGGCGGCCCGTGCGCCGCTCGTAGTTGCGGTCGCCGCCGCAGCCGGGGCAGAAGAACTCGCCGTCACCGACGGTGGTCCATGTGGTGTGCACGCCGAGAACCCGCGAAATTCCGGTTCGCCGCATACGTCCCGAGATCGCCAGCACGCCGCACACCTCCGTAACTCCCCCACGGCATCGTTGCCATGTGGGCGTGATGTTAGCCACATTGATGATGCGGCGTCAGCACCTCGGTCACGCAGAGGTCACGGAGGGGGCGGTTCCTGGCCGGTACACGACGTGGCCCCGTACGCCCGAAAAAGGCGTACGGGGCCACGAAAGTGCTGCTCAACCGCCTCAGCGGGCCGAGCGGTTGACCGCGGAGACGACGGCCTTCAGCGACGCACGTGTCGTATTCGCGTCGATGCCGATGCCCCACAGAACCTTGTCGCCGATGGCGACCTCGATGTAGGAGGCGGCGACGGCGGAGGCGCCCTCGCTCATCGTGTGCTCCTGGTAGTCCAGCAGGCGGGCGTCGATGCCGATGCCCTGCAGGGCGTGGAAGAAGGCCGAGATCGGGCCGTTGCCCGTCCCCACCAGCACCTGCTCGGCGCCGTCCACCTCGGCCTCGACGGTGAGCGTGTCGACGCCGTCGGTGTCGGTGGTGGTCTGCCCGGCCTTGAGCTGGATGCGGCCCCACGGGTTGGCCGGGTTGGGCAGGTACTCGTCCTGGAAGACGTCCCAGATCGCCTTCGGCGTGACCTCACCGCCCTCGGTGTCCGTCTTGGCCTGGATGACCTTGGAGAACTCGACCTGCATGCGGCGCGGCAGGTCCAGGCTGTGGTCGTTCTTGAGGACGTAGGCGATACCGCCCTTGCCGGACTGCGAGTTGACGCGGATGACGGCCTCGTAGGAGCGGCCGACGTCCTTGGGGTCGATGGGCAGGTACGGGACGGCCCACTCGATGTCGTCGACGGTCTTGCCCTGCTTCGCGGCGCGGGCCTCCATCGCCTCGAAGCCCTTCTTGATGGCGTCCTGGTGGGAGCCGGAGAAGGCGGTGTAGACCAGGTCGCCCGCGTAGGGGTGGCGCGGGTGGACCTCCATCTGGTTGCAGTACTCGGCGATACGGCGGACCTCGTCGATGTCCGAGAAGTCGATCTGCGGGTCGATGCCCTGCGAGAACAGGTTCATGCCCAGGGTGACCAGGTCGACGTTGCCGGTGCGCTCGCCCTGGCCGAACAGGCAGCCCTCGATACGGTCGGCTCCGGCCATCAGCGCCAGTTCCGCGGCGGCGACCGCCGTACCGCGGTCGTTGTGCGGGTGGACGGACAGGCAGATGTGCTCGCGGCGGGTCAGGCGGCGGCCCATCCACTCGAAGCGGTCCGCGTGCGTCGACGGGGTCGAACGCTCCACCGTGGCGGGCAGGTTGAGGATGATCTCGCGGCCGGGGCCCGGCTGCCAGACGTCGCACACCGCCTCGCAGACCTCCAGGGCGAAGTCCAGCTCGGTGTCGGTGAAGATCTCGGGGCTGTACTGGTAGCCGAACACCGTACCGCCGGACTCCAGGTCCAGCAGCTTCTGCGCGTACTCCATGACCAGGCGCGTGCCGTCGACGGCGATCTGCTTGATGTCGCCCTTGGTGCCGCGGAAGACGACCTCACGGAAGACCGGCGCGGTCGCGTTGTACAGGTGGACGGTGGCCCGCTTGGCACCCACCAGGGACTCGACGGTGCGCTGGATCAGGTCCTCGCGGGCCTGCGTCAGCACGGAGATCGTCACGTCGTCGGGGATGGCGTCCGGGTCCTCGATGATCGAGCGTACGAAGTCGAAGTCGGTCTGGCCGGACGACGGGAAGCCGACCTCGATCTCCTTGTAGCCCATCTTGACCAGCTGGTCGAACATCCGGCGCTTGCGCTCGGGGGACATCGGGTCGATCAGCGCCTGGTTGCCGTCACGCAGGTCGGTGGAGAGCCAGCGGGGAGCCTTGGTGATCCGGTTTTCCGGCCACGTGCGGTCCGGGATGTCCACCTGCTCGTAGCGACCGTACTTGTGAATCGGCATCGAGGTGGGACGCTGATGGTTCGGCATGATGCGTGGGGCCCTTCTGGGAAAGGTGGCCTTGCGGACGGCCGACGGCGCAACGCCAAACTCCGCGGGGAGGGGGTCGGCCTCGACTACAGGCCCTCGCCGCGGCAGCTAAGGAGAAGCAGCCCGAAACGCATGATGTGGACGACCATAGCCGAGTCCCGTCGGATGCACAGGCCCGTATCAGTATGCGGGATCACGGCGAGGTAACGGGTAACGGGTGACAAATAGCTCCATTTCACTAATACACGTCGCCGCTAGTGACAAGCCGACTACTCAGTGCCACATTGCCTGTCATGACCGCCAACGTCTTCCCCACCGCCGCCCCCGCTGTCTTCTGTTCCATCGTGCCGCCGCACATCCTCGACCGGGTCGCCCGCGCCGACGACACCGTCCTGGCCGAGCGCGCCCGCCGCACCCTGGAGCACGACGCCCGGCTGCGCACGGCACGCGCCACGACGGCCGGACCCGGCACCCGCACCGCGGCCCCCGCCCCCTCCCCCGAGGGCACCGACAAGCCGCAGCAGCGCACGATCTACGACGCGCACCACGGCAACGGCCTGCCCGGCACGAAGGTGCGCGGCGAAGGCGGCGACGCCGTCGACGACATCCCGGTCAACCGGGCGTACACGGGCCTGGGCGCCACCTTCGAGCTGTACCTGAGGGCCTACCAGCGGTATTCGATCGACGGCGCCGGGCTGCCCATGAACGCCTCGGTGCACTACGCGCAGGAGTACAACAACGCCTTCTGGAACGGCGAGCAGATGGTGTTCGGCGACGGCGACGGACGGCTGTTCAACGACTTCACCATCGCTCTCGACGTCATCGGCCACGAGCTGACCCACGGCGTCACCCAGTACACGGCGAACCTCGACTACAACGGCCAGTCCGGCGCCCTCAACGAGTCGCTCTCCGATGTCTTCGGCTCGCTCGTCAAGCAGTACGCCAAGGGCCAGAGCGCCCGGCAGGCCGACTGGCTGATCGGCGAGGGCCTGTTCACCTCCCGGGTCTCGGGCGTGGCGCTGCGCTCGATGAAGGCGCCGGGCACGGCGTACGACGACGACCAGCTCGGCAAGGACCCGCAGCCCGCCGACATGGACCACTACGTGCACACCGACCGGGACAACGGCGGGGTGCACATCAACTCGGGCATCCCCAACCACGCGTTCTACCTGGTGGCCGAGGCGCTCGGCGGCAACGCCTGGGAGCGGGCCGGGCAGATCTGGTACGACACGCTGACCGGCGGGCAGCTCGCCAGGGACGCCCAGTTCACCGACTTCGCCAAGGCGACCGTGCGGGCGGCCCGCGCCCGCTACGGCGAGGGCGCGGAGCTCGACGGGGTCCTCAAGGCGTGGTCCCAGGTCGGGGTCGCCACGAAGTAGCGGGCCCCGGCGAACGCGAAGGAGTAGACAGGGCCCATGCGTATCCACGTCACCCGCACCGGCGGATTCGCCGGGCTCTCCCGGCACGCCGAGGTCGACACGTCGGGCCGCGCCGACGCCCCCCAGTGGCACGCCCTGGCCGACCGCGCCCTCGCCGACGGCCGGGGCACACCACCGAAGGGCGTGCCGGACGGCTTCCAGTACACGATCACGGTGGACGACGACCGCACCGTCTACTGCGCGGACCCGCACCTCACGGACGAGCAGCGGCAACTGGTCTCACGGGTGCTGGGGGAGGGAGCGTAAGCCTCCCCGCCCCCTCCCCCGCCCCGCAGGGCCGCCGGGCCGCCGGGCCGCCGGGCCGCAGGGCCACCGCTCAGAGCGCGCCCGCGTCCCGTGCCGTCCAGACCGACGGGAACAGGGGACGAAAGCCCAGCTCCGAGCGGATGCGGGCGGTGGACATCACGCCGTACCAGGGGTCCGGGTCCGTCCTGTCGTACAGCGCGTCCGGTACGGGGACGCCGTTGAGCTGGAACAGGTCCACCGTCGTCACCGGGGCGTCGTCGGCGATGTTGTACACACCGGACACGCCGGGAGCGCCGGACACGCCGGGGGCGCCGGGGGCGTACAGCAGGCGCCGCAGGCCCTGGGCCACGTCCGCGTGATGGCCCATGTGCAGGCGCTGGGTGGCCGGCCAGTTCGGCGCCCAGCGCATCGCGTCGGCCAGGTGCGGGTCGCCGTCGCCGTACACGAACGGCAGGCGTGCGATGCGCAGGTCGCCGAGGCCGTCGAGCCCGGCCAGCGCCCGCTCCGCCTCCCACTTGGACCGCGGGTACGCGCCCCACAGGTGGCCGCCCGGCCGCGTCTCGTCGTCCTCCACCAGCGGCCTGCCCCGCCCCGTGCCGTAGACGAGGCCCGTGCTGACCTGCACGAAACGGCGGACCCCCGACGCCACCGCGGCCCGCCCGAGTTCGGCGGCCGCGTCCCGGTTGACCGCGACCGCCTCCTCGTCCGGCACGCCGCGGAAGGCGGCCGCGACGTTCACCACGGCGTCGGCCCCGGCCGTCGCCTTGCCGAGGATCTCGGTGTCCCGCAGATCACCGACGACCACCTGCGCCCCGAGCCGCGCGAACGGCTCGCCGCGCTCGGCGTCGCGCACCAGGACCCGTACCTCGTCGCCGGGCTCCTTCTGCTGGAGCAGGCGGGGCACGAAACGGCGTCCGACCTGGCCTGTCGCGCCTGTCACCAAAGTCAGCATGGGGGTCACTCCTCGGTGTCGTTCCGGTTTCCGCCGCGTTCGACGGCGTACTCCCAGCCTTCGCGGCCTCGCGGCGCGGCGGGAGAGACGCGGTTGTCCAGGGACCAGCACTCCCTGGATAAGAACCCGCGGCCGGGGGAGGCTGGAAGCGTGGACCGAAACGAACTCGCCGACTTCCTGCGCCTGTCCCGCGCCCGGCTCAGCCCGTCCGACGTGGGCCTGAACACGGGCCCGCGCCGCCGCACGCCGGGGCTTCGCCGCGAGGAGGTGGCGCAGCTCGCCGGGATGTCGACCGACTACTACACACGTCTTGAGCAGCGGCGCGGCTCGCACCCCTCGCGCCAGATGCTCACCGCGCTGGCCCGCGCGCTGCGGCTCACGGACGTCGAGCGCGACCATCTGTTCCACCTGGCCGGCGAGGAGCCGCCGCGGCCCGGCGGGTCGTCGGGACATGTCCGGCCGGGGCTGCTGATGATCCTGGACCGGCTGCACGACCTGCCGGCCTCGGTGCTCAGCGACTGGGGCGAGGCGCTGGCGCAGAACAGCATGTCGGTGGCGCTGAGCGGCGACCTCACCGGCGTGAACCTGATCCGCCGGTGGTTCACGGAGCCCGCCGCCAGGGCCCTGTTCCCCGCCGAGAACCACGAGGCGCACAGCCGGGCGCACGTGGCGAGCCTGCGCGCGGTCACCGCGGCCCGGCCCGACGACCCGGGCCCCGCCGCGCTCGTGGCCGAGCTGCGCGCGGGCTCGGCGGAGTTCGAGCGGCTGTGGGCCTCGCACGAGGTCGTGGTGCGCCGCCCGTCACCGAAACGCTTCCTGCACCCGGTCGTCGGCACCCTCGACCTGGACTGCGAGGTGCTGCTCAGCGACGGGCAGAGCCAGCAGCTCGTGGTGCACTCGGCGCGGCCGGGCACGCCCACGTACGAGCGCCTTGAGCTGCTGCGGGTCGTCGGGCTCCAGGACCTGACGCCGGACCGGGGCTGAACGGGCCGGATGGGCCTGAACGGCCCAGGACGGGCCTGGACGAGCCTGGACGGGCCTAGCTTGATCTTTAACCTCCGACGTCGAATGCTGCGTCGAACTTGATCACTCGGTCTGGTATCCGCCGTACGTGAA
>NZ_JAPHNL010000012.1 GCF_026274175.1 Streptomyces beihaiensis | reverse complement strand
CCTGGTGTCCGGCTCGGGCCCCGACGCGGTCACCAGGAGCGCGCCGAGACCGAGCAGGGTGAGCGCGGTGCCGCGCCACTCGACCGACGTCACACGCCGTCCCGCCAGCCGCGCGCCCAGCGGCACTGCCGCGACGAGCGTGAGCGCGCCCAGCGGCTGCACCAGTGTCAGCGGCCCGAACCGCAGCGCGGCCACGTGCAGCAGCGCTGCCCCGGCATTGAGCAGCACCGACCCCCACCAGGCCCCGGCGTGCACCATCCGCCGCAGGCCCGCCTCGGCGCCGGCGGTGCGGGCGGCGAGACGTTCCTGGGCCACCGCCGCCGCGGCGTACGCCACGGCGGAGACGAGGGAGAGCGCGACGGCGATCAGCGTGGCGGCGTTCATCGGTTCGCTCCGGCGGCGACGGGCTCCGCGGTGACGGGCTCGGCCGAGGCGACCACCGCCGCCGCGACCGAGGTGGAGCCGGGCGTGTGCGACACCTGCACCGGGATGCGGATCGGCGCCCGGCCCAGGACGTCGGAGGCCGAGAGGGCGTCCGGCGGCGCGCGGAAGGCGGGCGCGGCCGACCAGGGCGCCGGGACCCGCGCCGCAGCGGGGGCCTCGGTGGTGGCCGGGTGGGCGGGGGCGGGCAGCAGACGGCGCCGGAGGGCGGCGGGAGCGGCCGGGGTCGCGCTCGGCATCCGGACGACCATGAGCGCCAGGCCGAGCAGCGCGGCCGCCACGATCGTGTCCAGCCAGTAGTGGTTGGCGGTGCCGACGATCACCAGCAGGGTCAGCAGCGGGTGGGCGAGCCACAGCCACCGCAGGCGCGACCGGGTCGCCGCGATCAGGCCGATCGCGACCATCAGCGCCCAGCCGAAGTGCAGCGACGGCATGGCCGCGAACTGGTTGGCCATCGAGTCGGTGCTGGGCTTCGCCGCGTAGACGGACGGCCCGTAGACCTGCGCCGTGTCGACGAGGTGCGCGGCCGGCAGCATCCGCGGCGGGGCCAGCGGGAACGTGAGGTGCAGCGCGAGCGCCGCGGCCGTCAGCACGGCGAGCGCGCGCCGGGTCCACACGTAGTGGCGCGGCCTGCGCAGGTACAGGAAGACGAGCAACAGGATCGTGGCCGGGAAGTGCACGGCCGCGTAGTACGTGTTCGCGGCGCGCACCAGGGACTCGCTGTGCAGCAGCAGGCCCTGCACGGTGCCCTCCTCGGGCAGGTGCAGGGCGCGCTCCAGGCTCCATACGTGGTCGGCGTTGTGGAAGGCATCACCGGTGTGCCCGTTGGCCAGTCGCCGACCGAGCTTGTAGACGAGGAAGAGCCCTGCGACCAGCAGGAACTCGCGGACCAGGGGCGGCCGGGCGGTGCGCCCGCCGGGCTCCGGTTCGGCGGCCTCGGTGAGGGATTCCATCCCGGCCCCCTTTTCATGACGGCGTTGTGGTGCTGAGCTGCGCGGTTCCACGCGGTTCTCCGCGGGTACTGCCACGTATCGAAACGATGGTGTTCCGATACGCCAGTGTACCGATACGCTGGCGTACCGGTACACTGGCGTATCGATAGGGGCTGAGATCCCGGCCACACCCACCGAGGAGCACAGGGTCATGACGACGCGAGAACAGGCCACCGCGACCGCGACGACCCCCTCGCGCCGTTCGAAGATCACGCCCGAGCGGGCGCAGGAGTTCTACGACGCCGTCCTCGACCAGCTGCGCACGCACGGGTACGAGGCGCTCACCATGGAGGGCGTCGCGGCGCGGGCCTGCTGCAGCAAGTCCACGCTGTACCGGCAGTGGAAGACCAAGCCACAGCTCGTGGCCGCGGCGCTGCGGGCGGGCCGGTGCGGGAAGTTCACCTCGGTCGACACCGGAAGCCTCGCGGGAGACCTGGTCGCGGCCGCGCGCAACGCGGCGGTGCAGGGCGAGCGCGACACCGTGCTGATGCAGGCGGTCGGGCATGCCATGCTCCATGACGACGGCCTCAAGAGCGCGCTGCGCGAGGTCTTCGTCGAACCGGAGCTCGCGGCGCTCGACGCGATGATCGGCAGGGCCGTGGAGCGCGGTGAGATCGCCGCCGATCATCCCGCGCTGCCGTACGTGGCGTCGCAGCTCTTCGGTGTGCTGCGGATCCGTCCCGTCCTGGAGGCGCGGCAGGCCGACCAGGACTACATGGTCCGGTTCGTCGAGGACGCACTGCTTCCGGGCCTCGGCCTGACCCCACCGGGCCGGGCCGCCTGAACGGGAGGCCGCCGGCCGCAGGGATGACCGGCCGGTGGCGTCCCGCGCCGCACCGTGGGGACGGGAGCGGCGCGCACCCCGGGGCCGACGGCCTCCTCCAAGAGCGGAGGGGAGGCCGTCGGCCCCAGACGCACCCGAGGGGTTCAGACGCCCTTGCCGTCGCCGCCCGTCGCACCGCCGGTGATCCGGGCCTTCTTGATGCCCTTGACGATCTTGTCGATCGACGTGTCGTCGGGGCCCGACGCCTTGTCCTCCGCGCTGGTGGGTATGTCGACGCCGATACGGACGACGACGAGCCGCCCGGAGCCGTCGGGCGCGGGGAACGCGACCGACTCGACCCACGCGTCGATGTCCGACTTCGTGTCCACGTTCCAGCGCACCAGATAGCCCTGCTGCCCGGCGACGGTGACCTTCTTCGACTGCAACTCGTCGTGCTGGACGATCCCGCCGTACGTCTTGCCGCCGTAGGAGGCCTTGGCGTTCTTGAGGATGTCCTCCTTGGCCGCCGCCTCGGCGGTCGTCGCGTCCAGCTTGAGGCGCGTGGCCGACTCCACGGAGGCGCCGCCCTTGACGCACGTCTGCTTCGGTGTGTCCGGGCACTTGTAGGGGCCTGTCGTCACGCCCGCGATGCCCGCGCCGTCGGTGCCCGTCCAGCCGTCGAGCACGGGCAGCGCCACACCGCTGACGACATCCGTGGCGTACCCCTTGTCGAGCGGTGTCCGCGGGGCCCGCGGCGCCTGTGGCGACGGGCTGCTCCCGCCGCCGGGGTCGCCGCCGCCGGGTGCGCCCTGGCGCGGATGCCGCGACTGCGCGCCGGCCTTGTCGGTGCCCTTGCCGTGGCCGCCGTTCGACGTCAGCGCGTACACGCCGACGCCGATCCCGGCGAGCACGACCACCGTGATCCCCGCCGCGACGGCGACGCGTCCCCGGCTACGGGGCTTGGGCGGCAACTGACCCGAATAGCCCGGATAATCACCGTATGCCGGGTAAGGGGCTAGCGGTACCGGCTGCTGGGCGTACGGCGTGGCGCCGGGAACCGGCGGCGTGGCGCCGGGAACGGGCGGAGCGCCGGGGGCAGGCGCGGGTGCGGCCCCGGGCGTGGTGGGGGCGGGGGCCTGCGGCGGGTGCGGCGGCGGGGTCGTGGCCGGGCGGATCTGATCGGTCCACCGGCCGCCGTCCCACCAGCGTTCGGTGCGGGGCGCGCCCTCGACCTGACCTGGATCGGGGTACCAGCCCGCGGGAGTCTGCGACGTCATGGGCCAAACAGTATGAGGCCGGCCTGAAAACGCGATGAGAGGGTCGCAGGCGCGTGCGCGATCGTGATCCGAACCGGCCACGGCCGGACCCGTCCCCGGCCAAAAGTCACGGGGCTGCCAAGACCCCCACCACGCGGGCCCCGTCCCGACTAGTCTCGTCACCAGTACGTCGATCGGCCGATGTGAACGACACCGGGAGGGTGCGGGATGACTCAGGGACGGCACGCCGAGGCCGCCTCCTCCGGTCCGCCGCTGTGGGAGCGGCAGGCCGAACTCGACATCGCACAGCAGGCACTTGACGACCTGTGCGGCGACGTCACCGCGTCCGGCAGCCTGATCGTGTACCACGGTGACGCGGGCATCGGCAAGACCGCGCTGCTCGCCCGGGTGGCGGCCATGGCGCGGGGCCGGGCCACCGTCTGGTCCGCCCGCGCGGGCGAGACCGTCACCTCCGTCCCCTTCAACGTCGTACGGCAGTTGCTGCAGCCCGCGCTGCTCGCCCTGAGCGACGACGAGGCCCGCGAGTACTTCGGCGACTGGTACGACATCGCGGGCCCCGCCCTCGGGATAGCCGAGCCCACCGGGCGGCAGGCCGACCCGCAGGGTGTGCGCGACGGACTCGTCGCGGCCGTGTCCCGGCTCGCCCGCCTGCACTGGCCGCTGGTCCTGCTCATCGACGACGCGCAGTGGGCCGACCTGGAGACCCTCGGGTGGCTTGCCGCGTTCGCCGAGCGCCTCGACGAACTGCCCATCCTGGTCGTCGTCGCCCAGCGCGACCCCGAGGGCTCGGCGGCGGCCGCCTGCCTGGAGGCGGTCTCCGCGGCCGCCCGGCCCGTCGCCGCCCGGCTGCGCGCACTCACCCCGGATGCCGTCGCGGCGCTGACCCGCGCCTCGCTCGGCGCGCACGCCGACGACCCGTTCTGCCGCGAGGTGTGGGCCGTCACCGGCGGAAACCCGTACGAGTCCGTCGAGTTGCTCGCCAAGGTGCAGGACACCGACCTCGCCCCGGTGGAGGACTCCGCCGAACAGCTGCGCGGGCTCAACAGATCGGCGCGCGGCCGCGGCCTGGTCACCCGCCTCGAAGGACTCGGCACCGACGCGACCCGGTTCGCCTGGGCGGCCGCCATCCTCGGCACCCGCATCGAACCCGGCCTTGCCGCACTCCTCGCCGGGATGAACCCCGAACAGGCCGGGCGCTGCGCCGAACGGCTGCGCGAGGCCCGCATCCTCACCGACGCCGAGTCCACGGCCCCCGGCGCGGACACCGTCCTGGAGTTCGTCCACCCGCTGATCGCCACCGCCGTCTACGACGCGATCCCGACGGCCACCCGCACCGCCATGCACGGCCAGGCGGCCTGGGCGGTCACCGCGTCCGGGCACGGGCCCGCGGCGGCCTCGCGCCACCTCCTCGAAGTCCACCCGGACGACGACCCGGAGCTCGTCGAGCAGATGCGCGCCGCCGCCCGCGAACACCTCGCCGTCGGCGCGCCCGAGGCCGCCCGGCGCTGCCTGGAGCGCGCCCTCGACGAACCGCCGCTGCCCGAGGTGCGTCCGTACGTCCTGTACGAACTGGGCCGCGCCACACTCCTGACCTCGCCCGCCACCACCATCCGGCACCTCAGCGACGCCCTCGACGTCACGCCGGGGCTCGACGGCGCCGAGCGGGTCGACGCGGTCTGCCGCCTCTCCCAGGCCATGGTCCACAACGACCAGCTGGAGGAGGCCCTCGCGCTCATCGACAGCGAGGCCGAACGCCTCGAACCGGGCCAGGCCCGCCTGCGCCTGCAGGCCGTCCACTTCATGTGGGAGGGCATCCACGCGGGCGAGGAGGACTCCCCGGGCCGCTCCCGCCGCCTCGCCTCGATCGCCGAGGGACTCGCGGGCCGCGACAACCCCGAGCGCGTCCTGCTGATCCTGCACGCCTTCGACGCGATGACCCGTGGTGAGAACGCGGAGGAGGTCGTCGAGCGCTGCGACCGCGCACTCGTCAACGGCCGCCTGGCCCCCGGACTCGGCTGGACCGACACCGAGTGGGGCTTCGAGGTCCTCGTCATGCTCGGCAGCGCGTATCTGTTCGCCGACCGGCTCGACCGTGCCGAGAGCCTGTTCACCGAGGCCGTCCGCGAGTACGAGACGGCGGGCTGGAGCGGCGGCCACCTGGCGCTCGCCCACGCCTTCGTCGGCTACGTGCACCGCAGGCGCGGCCGCCTCACCGACGCGGAGGCGTTCCTGCGCGAGGCGCTGCGGCTCGCCGACCGCGTCGGGCGAGGACTGCCCATGCACTGGGACGCGGCCTGCATGCTCATCGACACACTGCTGGCCCGCGGCAAGGCCGACGAGGCCGCGCAGACCGCCGAGCGCTACGCGTTCGCCCCGCCCTACCCGTCCACCGTCGTGCTGCCCGACGCCCATTCGGTCCGCGGCCGCCTGCTGCTGGCCACCGGCCGGGTCGAGGACGGCGTCAACGAGCTGGAGGCGGCGGCGAAGGCCGCCACCGCCCGCGGCGGCCACAACACGATCATGGCGCCCTGGGCCGGTGAACTCGCACGTGCCCTCGCGATCACCGACCCGCGGCGCGCGCAGGCGCTGGCCGCGGAGGGCCGGGTGCAGGCCGAGCGGTTCGGCACGGACACCGCGATCGGCGAGGCACTGCGGTGCGCGGCCGCGCTGGAGACGGGCCAGAGGCAACTCACCCTGTACGCGAAGGCCGTCACCTACCTGGAGGCGTCCCCGTGCGCGTACGAGCACGCGCTCGCCCGCGTCGAGTACGGGATCGCGGCCCGTTCCCTCACCGAACTCAACCGAGGTCTGACACTGGCCCGTTCGTGCGGCGCCGACGGTCTGGCGGCGCGGGCGCGGGAAGTGCTGGAGACGGGGCGCGGGTTGCGCTAGGGGCTGTCCGGCGGAGCTCGGTCCGAGACGGGGCAGCCGGCGACCGACGACAACGCCGCAGGTCGGCGCGCCAGACCCCGCGACCTCGACAAGATCCGCCGGACAGCGCCCCAGGGCGTGTTTCGAAAGTGGCGTCGTCCGCCCGGAGGGCGGGCCCGGCGGCGTCTGGTGCGTGCGATCGCAAGGCGGAGGGTCGCCCCGATACTGGGCGTATCGGGGCGAGCCCGACAACGCCGCGAGCGTGCGTGCCAGGCGTCGCCGGGCAGGCGGGACTTTCGAAACACGCCCTATGAGCCGCCCTCCGACTCCAACACCTGTCGGGCCACGGCGAAGGCCGAGTTGGCCGCGGGCACGCCCACGTACACGGCGCACTGCTGGAGCACCGCACCGATCTCGCCGGCGGTCAGACCGCCCCGCAGGGCGGCCCGCACATGCATGGCCAGTTCGTCCAGGTGGCCGTGGGCGACGAGCGCGGTCAGGGTCACCATGCTCCGCTCGCGCCGGGTCAGCGTCGGATCGGTCCAGATCTCGCCCCACGCGTACCGGGAGATGAAGTCCTGGAACCGTGCCGTGAACGGCGTCTGCCGCTCCTGTGCCCGGTCCACGTGCGCATCGCCGAGCACCTCCCGCCGCATCGCCGTTCCGGCCCCCGCGACCCGTCCGAAGTGGGCGCGCAGCAGCCCGGTGACGGCGTCGGGCCGCTCGGCCACGGCCAGATGGGAGGCCCCGGCCAGCTCGACGAGCTCCGCGCGCGGCACGCCGTCGGCGATCTCCCGCGCCCGCTCGGGCGGCGTCGCGGGGTCCTCGCGCCCGGCCACGACGAGCGTCGGCACGCGGATCTCAGCAAGGCGTTCTCGCAGGTCGAAGGCGGCCAGAGCATCACAGCAGGCGGCGTACGCCGCCGCGTCGGCGTCGCGATTGTCCTGTACGAGCCGGGGCACGCAGGCCCCGTCGAACTCAGGCGTGAACCACCGCGACGGCGCCGACTCCGCCACGGCCCCCGTCCCCTCCTCGCGGACGAGCGCCGCCCGCCGCCGCCACGGCTCCGGCTCACCGAACCGGGCGGCCGAACACAGCACGGCGAGCCGGTCGACCCGGTCCGGGTGGTGCACGGCCAGGTGCAGACCGACGGCGCCGCCGAGCGAGACCCCCGCGTAGCCGAACCGCGCGATGCCCTGCGCATCGGCGAGCGCGAGCACGAGGCCGGCCAGGTCGGCGACGGTGGCGCCGGCCCGGACCAGCTCCGCGCCGGACCCGCCGTGCCCCGGCAGATCCCACCGCACGACCCGGTGCGCGGACGACAACTCGGTCGCCACACCGTCCCAGAGGGCGAGCGAGGTCCCGAGCGACGGCCCGAGGAGCAGCGGGGGAGCGGAGGACGAGCCTTCGGCGTGGTGGTGGAGGACAGTCATGCGTGCTCCCGAGAAGGTGATGGGTGAGAGGCGAGGAGCGGACCGGGAGGCGGCCCCGGCAGGGGCGCGCGGGCAGTGAGTGCGACCACGAGGGGCCCGCACCGGGCGATCGACGTCACCGCCGTCCAAGGGCCCGGTCCACCAGCGCGCCCGCGGCACCCACGTACCGCGCCGGATCGGTCAGCCCGGCCATGTCGACCTCGGCGAGCTCCGGCACCTCGGGCAACACCGAGGCCAGCGGGGCCCGCTCCTCGCGGGCCCGCCGCGCCGCCGCCGCGAGGAGTTCCCTCGCCGGGCCGCGGCCGAGCCGCCCGGCGAGCACCACGGAAAGCCGCTCCGCGACGATGGCCCCACCGGTCAGGTCCAGGTGCGCGCGCATCGCGTCGGGGTGCACGACGAGACCGTCGACCAGCTCGGCCGTGTCCCGCACCGCACCTCCCGCCACCCGCAACAGCTCGCGCAGCGAAGCCCATTCGGCGTGCCACGCCCCGGCGGGCCGTTCGTCCTCCGCGGCCAGTGAGCCGTACAGGGTCGCCGCGAGGCCCGGTGCACGCCGTGCGGCGGCCGCGACGAGCGTGGCCCGGACCGGGTTGGCCTTGTGGGGCATGGCCGACGATCCGCCGCCCGCGGCCTCGCGAAGCTCGGCGATCTCGGTGCGGCAGAGCGTCAGGACGTCCGCCGCCGCCTTGCCGAGCGCCCCCGTCGAGAACGCCAGGGCGCCCGCGAGATCGGCCACCGGCGTGCGCAGCACATGCCAGGGAAGCCCGGGTGCGGCAAGGCCCAGTTCGGCGGCGTAGGCCGTCACCGCCTCCACCGGGTCGTGCGCCCCGTACGCCTCGAAGGACGCCAGCGTGCCTGCCGCGCCGCCCAGTTGCACCGGTAGGGCCGCACGCACCGTCCGGAGCCGGTCGCGTGCGTCCAGGGCCAGCGAACGCCACCCGGCGGCCTTGAGCCCGAACGTCGTCGGCACGGCATGCTGGGTGAGCGTACGTCCTGCCATGGGCGTGTCGCGGTGCTCGACCGCAAGCCGGGCCAGCGAGGCCCCGATCGCGTCGACTTCGGGCAGGACCAGGTCGAGCGTGCGCGCGGCGACCAGCATCAGCGCCGTGTCCACCACGTCCTGGCTGGTCGCGCCCCGGTGCACGTACGGCGCGTACCGCGCGGGCACGGCCGCGGTGAGATCGGCGACCAGCGGGATCACCGGGTTGCCGCCGGCGCGCGCCCGCCGGGCCAGGTCGCGGACGTCGAAGGACGAGGCGAGCGCCACCCGTGTCACCGCGTCCCCGGCGCCGGCGGGCGTGAGGCCGAGGCGTTCCTGCGCGCGCGTCAGGCCCGCCTCCGCGTCCAACAATGCCTGTAGAAAAGCCTCTTCGGACGTGGTGTGCTCCGAGGGCGCGTCCTCGCTGCCGGGGTCGAACAACGTCACGTGAACTCCAGGAAGACCGTCTCGCCCTCGCCCTGAAGGCGGATGTCGAAACGGTACGTGCCGTCGCCCTGCTCCCTGGCGACCAGCGTGTCGCGCCGCGCCGGATCGAGCCGGGCCAGGAGCGGGTCGGATGCCAGGGCGTGGGCGGTGGCCGCGCCGTCCGGGACGTAGACGCGGGTGAACAGGTGGACGAGCAGGCCGCGCGCGAAGACGCACACGCTCAGATACGGGGCGTTGCGCCCGCGCGTGCCTGGCCGCACCGTGCGGGCGTACCAGTGGCCGTTCGCGTCGGTCTGGACCCGGCCCCAACCGGTGAACTCCACGCCGTTGCGCCCCAGATGCCCGCCCGTCGCCGGATCGCGCCGCATCGATCCGTCGACGCGGGGGAGCGTTCCGTCGCGGTCGGGCCCCCACAGCTCCACGACGGCGTCCGGCAGCGGCGCGCCCGCGCCGTCGCGCACGTACCCCTGCACGGTGATGGCGTCCGGGTGCCCGACCGGCGCGATGTCACCGCCGCCGGGGAACGGCAGCGCGTACCCGTAGAACGGGCCGACCGTGTGCGACGGGGTGGGCAGCACGCCTTCGGCGGCGTCAGTTGCTTGCGTCATGGCAGGTCAGCGCCCTTCTTCGAGCCAGGTGGCCGCTGGACCGTCGAGCACGATGTCCCAGTGGTAGCCGAGCGAGAACTCCGGCACGGACAGGCTGTGGTCGTAGGCGGCGACGAGCCGCTGCCGGGCGGCGTCGTCGGTGACGGACTGCAGGATCGGGTCGTACGGGAACAGCGGATCGTTCGGGAAGTACATCTGTGTCACGAGCCGCTGGGTGAACGCCGCGCCGAACACCGAGAAGTGGAGGTGCGCCGGCCGCCACGCGCCCACGTGGTTGCGCCACGGATAAGGTCCTGGCTGGATGGTGGTGAAGTGGTAGCGGCCCTCCGCGTCGGTCAACGTCCGCCCCACTCCGGTGAAGTTGGGGTCGAGCGGGGCGTCGTGCTGCTCGCGCTGATGGGCGTAGCGGCCGGCCGCGTTGGCCTGCCATATCTCGATGAGCTGGCCGCGCACCGGGCGCCCGGCCCGGTCGAGCAGCCGTCCGGACACCGTGATGCGCTCGCCGATCGGTTCGCCGGTGTGCTGCCGGGTCAGATCGTGGTCGGTCTCCGTGATGTCCCGTTCGCCGAACGCGGGCGAGGCCAGCTCCACCAGCTCGGGGTCGCGGGAGACGTCGATGGCGACCAGCGGGCGCTTCGGGTGGCGCAGCGCCGACGAGCGGTAGGGGGCGTAGTCGCGGCGCGGGTGGTGCTCCACCGGCGCGCCGCCCGCCAGGCGCTTTTCGTACGCCGCGTGCTCGGCGGCGATCTCCGCGTCGATGTCGTGCTGGGTGAGGGCCCGGGGGGTGTTCATACGGCTTCCTCTTCCTCCTTCAGCGCCCGGGTGAGCGGCGCCGCGGTCCTGGCCGCCACGTCCTCGGCGCTCACGCCGGGCGCCAACTCGACCAGGGCCAGGCCCTGTTCGGTCACGTCGAGGACGGCGAGGTCGGTGATGATCCGGTCGACACAGCCCTTGCCGGTCAGCGGCAGGGAGCACTCCTCGACCAGTTTCGGCGTGCCGTCCTTCGCGGTGTGCGTCATCGTGACGAGCACCGTGCGCGCCCCGTGGACCAGGTCCATGGCTCCGCCGATCCCCGTGATCATCTTGCCGGGCACGGCCCAGTTGGCGAGATCGCCGCGGGCCGAGACCTGCATGGCGCCCAGGACCGCGACATCGATGTGACCGCCGCGGATCATGCCGAAGGAGAGCGCCGAGTCGAAGAACGCGGCGCCGGGCAGGACCGTCACGGTCTCCTTGCCTGCGTTGATCAGATCAGGGTCGACCGCGTCATCGGCCGGGTAGGGGCCGGTGCCGAGGATGCCGTTCTCCGATTCCAGGACCACCTCGACGCCCTCGGGCATATGGTTGGGTATCAGCGTCGGCAGGCCGATACCGAGGTTCACGTACTGTCCGTCGCGCAGCTCACGCGCCGCGCGCGCGGCCATCTGTTCTCGCGTCCATGCCATGGCTAGGCGCTCACCGTCCGCTTCTCGATCCGCTTGTCGGCGGCCTGTCGCGGGGTGAGTGCCACCACGCGCTGCACGAAGACGCCCGGCAGATGCACCTGGTCGGGCTCGATGCCACCGGCCTCGACGAGCTCCTCCACCTCGGCGATCGTGACCTTCCCGGCCGTCGCCGCGAGCGGGTTGAAGTTACGCGCCGACTTGTTGAAGACCAGGTTCCCGTGCCGGTCGCCTCTGGCGGCGCGGACCAGTGCGAAGTCGGTGCGGATGGCTCTCTCCAGGACGTACTCGACCCCGTCGAACTCCCGTACCTCCTTGGGCGGTGACGCCTTGGCGACCCCGCCCGCGCCGTCGTAGCGCCAGGGCAGACCGCCGTCGGCGACCTGTGTGCCGACGCCCGCCGGGGTGTAGAAGGCGGGGATTCCGGCGCCGCCCGCGCGCAACCGCTCGGCGAGCGTGCCCTGCGGGATCATCTCGACCTCGATCTCGCCGGCCAGGTACTGGCGGGCGAACTCCTTGTTCGCGCCGATGTACGAGCCGGTGACGCGGGCGATGCGTCCCGCCGCGAGGAGTACGGCGAGGCCGGACTCCATGGCGCCGCAGTTGTTCGACACCACGGACAGGTTGCCCGTGCCCTGCGCGTGCACCGCCTCGATCAGCACGCTCGGCACACCGCTGAGCCCGAACCCGCCGACCGCGAGGGACGAGCCGTCCCCGACGTCGGCGACGGCCCGCGCGGCCGAGGCGACCACCTTGTCCATGTGTGCGTGTCCCGTCTGCGGGAGTGCGGCCGAGCCACAACGAGGAATGCTCAGCGCACTGACTATTATGAGAACGAGGCTCACGTTGCCACCGGCTCATGGGGTCGTCAAGGGTCTAGCATTGCTCAGTGCACCGACAAGAACAGCTGTGCATCAACGAAGGACCGGAGGATCGCGATGGCCGCGGTGGATCTGAGCACCCATCCCGGGCACCTCGCCCGACGGCTCCAGCAGGCGCACCACCTGCTGTGGAACACGATGGTCTCGGAGGAGATCACGTCCCCGCAGTTCGCGGTCCTCAACGCGCTCGTCGCCGAGCCGGGCCTCGACCAGCGCACCGTCGGCGAGCGCGTCGGACTCGACCGCTCCACCATCGCCGAGGTCATCGCCCGGCTCACCCGCCGTGACCTGCTCGACAAGGTGCGCGACCCCCAGGACGGCCGCCGCTGGCTGCTGCGGCTCACCGCAGAGGGCCTGCGCACGCACAAGAAGCTGACCGTGCGAACCGCCCGCATGAACCAGGTCTTCCTGGCACCGCTCGACGCGGACGAGCAGACCGTGTTCTTCGACCTGCTCCGCCGGGTCGCCGACGCGGCGGAGGACCTGCGCGACGCGGCGCGGACGGTGACCGCGCAAGGGATCTGAAGCCGTTTGCCTCCCCCACCGCTACTGCTTCGCGGCGAGCACCACCCACACCTGGCCGGGTGCGAACGGCAGCGGCTTCCCGGTGTCCGCCGCCGTGAAAGTGGTGCCGTCCGTGGCGGCCCGCCGGTCCCACCGCGCGTCGAAGGACCGCCCGTCGCGCAACACCAGCGCCCTCCCCGACCCGACGGTGTGCGACAGCGGCGTCGTACTGCCGAGCTTGTCGTGGAAGCGGGACGGCTCCACGTCGACGTACTGCACGACCACCGTCGCCGCGGCGAGCCGGCTCCCGCCGGTCAGGGTCGCCGGGTGCCCGTCCATGCTCACCAGCCACCGGTGGCGCCGCGCCGACCAGACGAAGCCGAACCGTGCCGCAGGGAACCGCACCGTCTCCTCGGTCACCGGCGTGCCGCCCGCCGGTACCCGCGCCGCGAACCGGAACCCGGCCGCCGCCCCGGCGCCCGATCCGCCGGCCGTCCCCGCCAGCTTCCGCGGGCGCAGATAGAGGTTGTGCGGCGGGGGCCGGTCACCGCCCCGGAAGTACGCGCCGTCGGCGGCTTTGCCCGGCGGTACCGCCCGCAGCGGAGCCGCCGCGATCAGAGGCAGCAGCTTGTGCTGGGCCCCGGAGTACGCGAAGGTCGGCCGGTCGAACTGGCGCAGCAGTTCCAGATCGGTCTCGCGCGCGCTGCGCACCGGGCCCACCACGGCCGGGCGATCCGCCCCGAACACCGCCATCAGGCGGCTCAGCCCGCCCTCCACCTGCTCCGCGTAGACGATGTCGGCGTCCTGGAGCCCGGTCTGCGGGCGGGCCGCGCCGACATTGTCGATCTTGACGGCGAGGACGTTCGCCCCGGGCGCCCCGGACGAGGGCGACGGCGACGGTGAGGCGCCCCGGTCGGGGCCGGTGCCGCCGCCCGTGCACGCCACGGCGGCGAGAGCGATCAGACCGGCGGCGCAACCGGCCAGGAAACCGCGCCTGCGTATGCCGTCCATGACCGGTTCCTACCCGCTTTCGTGCGTTTCCGCCAGCGGGCGGTCGTATCGGCCGGCCGATCAGCTCTCCGGGCGCCGCTGCCGGCCGAAGCGCGGCTCGGCCGTTCAGCGCATGACGTCCGCCAGATCGAACGAGACCGGCTCGTCCAGCTGCGCGTAGGTGCAGCTCTCGGGAGTGCGGTCGGGACGCCAACGGCGAAAGCGCGCCGTGTGCCGGAACCGCGTGCCGTTCTCCATGTGGTCGTAGGCGACCTCGGCGACCAGGCGCGGCTCCAGCGGCACCCACGTCTGGCTCTTGCCACCGCTCCAGCGGTTGACCGAGCCCGGCATTCGCGAGCCGGCCTGCGCCGACTCGTCCTCCCACGCAGCCCAGGGGTGACCGGCCACCGACGGCATCCGCAACGGCTCCAGCTCGGCGATCAGCTCCGTGCGGCGCTTCATCGTGAAGGCGGCGCAGACCCCCACGTGCTGGAGCGTGCCCACGGCGTCGTACAGGCCGAGCAGCAGCGAGCCGACGCCCTGCCCGCTCTTGTGGACGCGGTACCCGGCGACCACGCAGTCCGCCGTCCGCTCGTGCTTGATCTTGAACATGAGCCGCTGGTCCTGCTGGTAGCGCAGGGTGAGCGGCTTGGCGACGATCCCGTCGAGGCCCGCGCCCTCGAACTGCTCGAACCAGCGCCGCGCGAGTGCGGCGTCCGTCGTCGCCGGGGCCAGATGCAGGGGCGGGCAAGCGTCCGCGAGGGCCTCTTCCAGGCGATGTCTGCGCTCGGCCATCGGGGCGTCGGTCACCTTCTCGTCACCGAGCGCCAGGACGTCGAACGCCACGAACGACGCGGGTGTGCGCTCGGCGAGCGTGCGCACCCGCGAGTCGGCCGGATGGATCCGCTCGGTGAGCGCGTCGAAGTCGAGCCGCCCGTCGCGCGCGATCACGATCTCCCCGTCGAGCACGCACCGCTCGGGAAGCCGCTCGCGCAGCGCTGCCACCAGCTCGGGAAAGTACCTGGTCAGCGACTTGGTGGAGCGGCTGGCGAACTCGATCTCCCGACCGTCGCGGAACACGATCGCCCGGAACCCGTCCCATTTCGCCTCGTACAGCATCCCGGCGGGGATCCGCGCCACGGACTTGGCCAGCATCGGCCGGACCGGCGGCATCACGGGAAGGTCCATGCCCCGATTCTGTCCCGTGTGTTGCGATCCCGCCCGGTGTGCGGGGTGTGTTCCCAGCGCCTAGCGTGGGCTCATGAGCGGCGGCAACGGCGCGGCGGTGGAGCTCGACGCCGGTGGGCGTACGGTGCGGCTCTCCAGCCCCGGCAAGGTGTACTTCCCTGAAGGCGGAGCGGGCGGCTACACCAAGCTGGACGTCGCCCGGTACTTCCTCGCTGTCGGCGAGGGCATCCTGCGCGCCCTGCGCGAGCGCCCCACCACCCTGGAGCGCTATCCGGAGGGCCTCGGCGCAGAGTCCTTCTACCAAAAACGCGCCCCGCGCAACCGCCCCGACTGGATCCCCACCGCCACCGTCGCCTTCCCCTCGGGCCGCACCGCCGACGAGCTGTGCCCCACCGAACTCGCCGCCGTCCTGTGGGCCGTCCAGTACGGCACGCTCACCTTCCACCCCTGGCCGGTGCGCCGCGCCGACCCCGACCGCCCCGACGAACTGCGCATCGACCTCGACCCGCAGCCCGGCACGGACTTCACCGACGCGGTGCACGCGGCACGCGAACTACGGGCCGTGCTGGACGAGTTCGGCGGGCTGCGCGGCTGGCCCAAGACCTCCGGCGGGCGCGGACTGCACGTCTTCGTCCCCATCGAACCGCGCTGGAGTTTCGTCGAGGTGCGCCGCGCCGCCATCGCCTGCGGCCGCGAACTCGAACGCCGCATGCCCGGCCGTGTCACGACCGCCTGGTGGAAGGAGGAGCGCGGCCAGCGCGTCTTCGTCGACTACAACCAGACGGCCCGCGACCGCACCGTCGCCAGCGCCTACTCGGTGCGCGCCCTGCCTCATGCTCCCGTCTCCGCCCCGCTCACCTGGGACGAGCTCGGTGACGTCGCGCCGCGCGACTTCGACATCGTGACGATGCCGAAGCGCTACGCCGCGCTGGGTGACGTGCACGCCGACATGGACGACCATGCCCACCGGCTCGACGCCCTGCTCGAACTGGCCGACCGCGACGCCCGCGACCGGGGCCTGGGCGACCTGCCCTATCCGCCGGAGTACCCGAAGATGCCGGGGGAGCCGCCGCGTGTGCAGCCGAGCCGGGCCAGGCACTGCGAACGGCCGAGCGGCTGACCGGCGCGCCGCTCAGGACCCCACGCTCACCGTGAAGCGGCGCGGGTTGCCGTCGTGGGCGGCACCGGACACGTCCGGCTGCCCGTCCGCCTGCACGTCGTCGTAGGGGAAGGCGTACCCGATCGGCGAGTTGGCGTGCACGATGCGCGCCCAGTGGTTCGTGGTGGCGTCCTGGTAGTAGTCGGCGGAGGTGACGCCGTCGGGCTGTTCGGTGTGGGTCAGCATGAGGCTGCGGTTGAACCCGGCGGCGAGGCGGGCCAGGATGCCCTTCTTGTCGTCCGGGTCGCCCGGATCGTTGGCGAACGGCCCGTAGTTGCAGGTGAAGATGTCCTTCGACGACGGCTTGCCGAACGTGTAGCCGCCGTCGAAGACGAGGGTGTCGCCGCTGACCCGGCCGGTGAACGTGCCCCGGCCGCCCTGCAGGTCGATGGTCAGGCCGGTCGAGCCGTACTTCTGCCAGACCCGGTCTACGTAGTCGGTCCACATGTCACGAAACGGCATCCGGTCGGGCTGCCCGAAGTAGGGAGCCATGATGTTCTGCGGCGAGACGGCCCGCAGTACCCCGCCGTCGGCGCCGCGGACGACGAGTTCGTCCCACGGCAGGCCGTCCTCGGCGGCCTGCGCGACGAGAGCGGAGGCGATCTTGTCCACGGCGCCGTCCGGCAGCGGAGCGACGGTGTGGGTGGCGTCGCCCTCCAGGGTCAGGCCGATGGGCAGGGCGGTCACCAGGTCGACGTAGCTGATGTTGGCGTACAACTGGCTGGAGTCGAAGGTGAATTCGCAGAACGACCAGGTCTTGCCGTAGTTCGGGTCCGAGGGTGTCGCGAAGGCCGGTTCGACGAGGGCGGGGCCCGGGTTGAGGAAGAAGTCGAGGGTGTCGTCCCGCACGAAGTAGATGCGGGAGCCGTACATCTGAGGCAGTGTCACCACCTTGGCCGCGGAACCGGCCGCGCCCAGCGGGATGGCGCAGTCGACGGGCAGAGGGGTCATCGGGGTGCCGGGCGAGGCCGGCCGGTAGACGCTGCCGTCGGCCCGCAGCAGCTGCAAGGCGCCCGTGGCCCGGTCGTGGCCGGTCACGTAAGCACGCACGGAGCCCGGCAACGACGTGTTGACCAGGGCCAGTTGGCAGGTCGCGGGAGTGGCGGCCGCGGTCCAGGAAGGGGCGGCGAGGACAGCGGCGGCGGTCGCGGCGCTCGCTCCGGCGCCGGCGAGCAGGGCTCTGCGTGATATCACGATGGGCTCTCCTGGGGGTGTGGGGGAGAAGGGGGAGAGGGTGTGAGGGGGCCCACTGTGGCGAGGTCGATATGAACCGTCAAGACTTAAGACAGGGAGCGCTCCCGTTTTCTTTTTGTATTCAAGAAATGAATCCATGTCCGGGAGGGTGCCGGAGCGCGGCGGACGGCGTGTGCGAGGGCGATTGTCAGTGGCCGGTGCGAGACTCGGCGATACAGAGCGGTACGGAGAGCGGAACCCTCGACGAGGAGGGAAGAACCATGATCACCACCGAGTTCGTCCCGGGCGCACCCGACTGGATCGACCTCACCACCTTCGACGTGGAAGCGGCGACCCGGTTCTATGGAGGCGTCTTCGGCTGGAAGTTCGCGTCGGCGGGGCCCGAGGCGGGCGGGTACGGCATGTTCCGGCGCGGGGGCAGGACGGTCGCCGGGGCCATGGCGGTCCCCGCGGGCCAGGCCCCACCGGCGTGGAACCTGTACTTCCACACCACCGACGCGGATGCCACGGCCGAGGTGGTCGAGCAGGCCGGCGGCAAGGTCTGCCACCCGCCGCAAGACGTCTTCGAAGAGGGCCGCGTGGCGGTCTGCGCCGACCCCTCGGGCGCCGCGTTCGGCCTGTGGCAGCCCAAGAACACCAAGGGCTTCGAGTACGCGACCGGAGACGGCGGCCTGAACTGGGCGCAGTTGCACACGGCCGACGTGGACGCCGCGAAGCGCTTCTACACCGACGTGTTCGGCTGGGGCACCTTCGACATCGAGTTCCCCGGCGGCCTGTACACGTCGGTGAACCCGGCGGGCGCGGGGCCGGACAGCATGTTCGGCGGGATCGTCCCGCTGGAGTCCGACCCGGCAGAGGCGTCGGCGGGCTCGCACTGGACGCTGTACTTCCACGTGTCGGACGTGGACGCGGCGGCCGACCGGGCCCGCGAGCTCGGCGGTACGGTGCGCACCGAACCGTTCAACCTGGCGAAGGTCGGCCGGATCGCGAAGCTCGCGGACCCGTCCGGCGCCCGATTCGCCGTGATCAAGGGGGACCCTGAGCAGGAGTAGCGCCACCGGAGGGGCGGGGGGCGCGCCGCCCGGCGCGCCGTGTTGATCACGCGTTGATCAAACGTTTTGCGCGGGGCGGCAGGGTCGTGACCATGCACGCTGACACGACACTCACGCCCGCGGCCCCCAGCTGGAAGGAGCAGGCTCTGTGCGCCCAGACCGGCGCGGACTTCTTCTTCCCCGAGCCGGGAAGCTCCGTCCGTGACGCCAAGCGGATCTGCCTGATGTGCGACATCCGCACCGACTGCCTCGAGTACGCGCTCACGCATGACGAGCGCTTCGGTGTCTGGGGCGGCCTGTCCGAGAAGGAGCGCGGCAGGCTCAGGCGCCGCTGAGTCGCACGTTCTCCCGCGGCCCCGGGTGCCGCCGTCGCGGTCAGGCGCGGGCGGCGCGCTCCGCCATCCGCGCCTTGCGGGCGGCGAGCCTCTCGTCGAAGGCGCGCGCCTGCTCGTCGAGCCCGTTCATGAACAGGCCGAGTTCCTCCTGGGCCTTGATCCCCTCGGGGCCGAGCCCGTCCACCTCCATGATCTTCAGGAAGCGCAGCACGGGCTGGAGCACGTCGTCGTGGTGGATGCGCAGGTTGTAGACCTCGCCGATCGCCATCTGCGCCGCCGCCCGCTCGAACCCGGGGATACCGTGGCCCGGCATCCGGAAATCGACGACGACGTCGCGCACGGAGCGCATCGTCAGGTCGGGCGCGATCTCGAACGCGGCCTTGAGCAGGTTCCGGTAGAAGACCATGTGCAGGTTCTCGTCGGTCGCGATACGGGCCAGCATCCGGTCGCAGACCGGGTCCCCCGACTGGTGCCCGGTGTTGCGGTGCGAGATGCGGGTGGCCAGCTCCTGGAAGGCGACGTAGGCGATCGAGTGGAGCATCGAGTGCCGGTTGTCCGACTCGAAGCCCTCGCTCATGTGCGCCATCCGGAAGGTCTCCAGCTTGTCCGGGTCGACGGCGCGCGAGGCGAGCAGATAGTCGCGCATCACGATGCCGTGCCGACCCTCCTCGGCCGTCCACCGGTGAACCCAGGTGCCCCAGGCGCCGTCGCGGCCGAACAGCGTGGCGATCTCGTGGTGGTAGCTCGGCAGGTTGTCCTCGGTCAGCAGATTGACGATCAGCGCGGTGCGGCCGACCTCGGTGACCTTCGACTGCTCCTTGTCCCAGGGCTCGCCGTCCTCGAAGAAGCCGGGGAAGTTCCGGGCGTCCGACCACGGCACGTACTCGTGCGGCATCCAGTCCTTGGCGATCTTCAGGTGCCGGTTGAGCTCCTGCTCGACCACCTCTTCCAGCGCGTACAGCAACCGGGCGTCGGTCCAGTCGGTGGACGAGCCGAGGCGGGGGGAGATGACGGTCACGAGGGCTCCTGGGGACGGAGTACGGGCGAGCGGTGCACGTAGCGATGTACTTACGGTGTCGTAGGTTACGAGACCGTAGGTTAAGCCCGCGATAAGGATCCGTCGTCACGCGTACAGCTCACGCAGCCGTACTGAGAGACAGGTCACACATCCTTCGAGCTTCTCGAACTCGGAGATGTCCACCAGAACCGGGTCGTAGCCCAGGTCGGACAGGAGTTCCGCCGACTTCGGCGCGCTGGCCGCCATGAGCAGGCGGTCACCGCCCAGCAGCACCACGTGCGCGCCCGACTCCTCGGGCACCGGCAGAAAACGCGGGAACAGCGAGGCGTGGTCCACGAGACGTTCGTGCCCGATGACCGTGCCGTCGGGCAGCGCCGTCACCGCGGACTTCAGATGCAGCACCTTGCTCACCGGGACGGCCACCACCCGCGCGCCCAGCGGCTCGAAGACGGCACGCAACTGCTGCACCCCCGCCGCGTTGGTGCGCCCGCCCCGCCCCACGTAGACGGTGTCGCCGATCTTCAGCACGTCCCCGCCGTCGAGCGTGCCCGGCTCCCACACCCAGTTCACCGAGCAGCCGAGCCGCGCCACCGCCTGCTCCACGCCTGCCGTCTCCTCGCGCCGCGACCGGGCGCCCGGCCGCGCGATGAGCGCGACGTTGCGGAACACGACCACCGTGTCCTCCACGAACACGGCGTCGGGGCAGTCGTCGGCCGGTTCCACCAGATAGGTCTCCCAGCCGTCCGACTCGAGCGCCGCGACGTACTCGCGCCACTGGGCGAACGCCAGGTCGGTGTCCACGGCCTCGCGCTCGACATGGGTGACGAGCCCCTCGGCGAGGCGCGGTCCCGGACGGCGGATGAGGGCCTTCTTGCTGGTCACGGGGGTCACTCCAGAGAACGGGTACGGGGCGGGGCGCGACGCGTCGGTAGCGCGTGGCGGCCACATCATGCACACCCCGGAGCCCCTGGTGGAATCCCCCGTCACGCGGCCGTCACGGCCCCCTCACCCGGCCCGTCCGGGGCCCCGGCGGCCCGCCGCGGGTGCTCCGCCGCGAACGAGACGTCCGCGGCGAGCCGTTGAGCCGCCAGGCCCTGGAGCACCACGGTGTCGTGTCTGTCGATCAGGCGGCCGAGCGGTGCCGCCGATCCGCCGGCGTCGTCCGCCATGGGCGGCCGGTGGCCGCTTCACCGCCGACCGCGCGCCCGGCGGCTGATGGGCGGGAGGCGGGCGCGCCCGGCGTCGCGCCGCGCCCGGACGCGGGCTCACCCGGCCATGAGCTCGCGCACCTCATCGCCCGAGGTCTCCACGAGCTCCCCGTCCAGCAGCAGCCAGCGGGTGATGCCGATGGACTCCAAGAACGGCAGGTCGTGGCCGGCCACCATCAGGGCGCCCTCGTACGACTCCAGTGCCGACGTCAGCTGCCGCGCGCTCGCCATGTCCAGGTTGTTGGTCGGCTCGTCGAGGATCAGCAGCTGCGGCGCCGGTTCGGCGAGCATGAGTGAGGCGAGCGCCGCGCGGAAGCGTTCGCCGCCGGAGAGCGTGCCCGCCCGCTGGTCGGCCCGCGCCCCCTTGAACAGGAAGCGGGCCAGGCTGGCGCGGATCCGGTTGGCGGTGGCGTCGGGCGCGAAGCGCGCCACGTTCTCGGCGACGCTCAGCGCGTCGTCGAGCACGTCGAGCCGCTGCGGCAGGAAGCGCAACGGCACATGTGCCGTCACCTCGCCCGCGACCGGCGCGAGGTGTCCGGCCACGGTGCGCAGCAGCGTCGTCTTGCCCGAGCCGTTGCGCCCCACGAGCGCGATCCGCTCGGGGCCGTGCACATCGAGCCCGCCCGGCACCCGGGCCCCGTGGGCGAGTTCGAGCTCGCGCAGCGTGAGCACCTGGCGTCCGGGCGGGACCGCCGTGAACGGCAGGTCGACGCGGATCTCGTCGTCGTCGCGCACGACGAGGGCCGCCTCGTCGAGCCGCTCCTTGGCCTCGTTGAGCTTCTCCTCGTGCAGGATGCGGTGCTTGCCGGCGGAGACCTGGGCGGCCCGCTTGCGGGCGCCCATCACGATCTTCGGCTCCCGCTTGGAGTCCCACATCTTCTGCCCGTAACGTTTGCGCCGAGCCAACGTGACGTGGGCCTCCACCAGTTCACGCTTCTGCTTCTTCACGTCGGACTCGGCGACCCGCACCATCCGCTCGGCGGCCTCCTGCTGCGCCGCGACGACCTCCTCGTAGGCCGAGAAGTTCCCGCCGTACCAGGTGACCGCGCCCGCCCGTCTCCCACCACCCTCAGCCGAGGCACTGCGTGCGGCCCCTCCTGCTTGGTGCAGGTCGGCGATCTGGTCGACGCGGTCGAGCAGTTCCCGGTCGTGGCTGACGACGACCATGACCCCGGACCAGCCCTCGACGGCTGCGTAGAGGCGCCGGCGCGCGTACAGGTCCAGGTTGTTGGTCGGCTCGTCCAGGAGCAGGATGTCGGGCCGGGCGAGCAGCAGCGCCGCGAGCCGCAGCAGCACCGACTCGCCGCCGGAGACCTCGCCGATGGTGCGGTCCAACGAGATGTGCCCCAGGCCGAGTTCGGACAACGTGGCGGTCGCGCGCTCCTCGACGTCCCAGTCGTCGCCGACCGCCGTGAAGTGCTTCTCGTGCACGTCGCCGGACTCGATGGCGTGCAGGGCGGCCCGCGTCGCGGCGATGCCGAGGACCTCGTCGACGCGCAGGCCGGTGTCGAGCGTGACGTTCTGCGGCAGATGGCCGACCTCGCCGGTGATCCGGACGCTGCCGTCGGTGGGCCGGAGCGTACCGGCCAGCAGGTTCAACAGGGTTGATTTCCCTGAGCCGTTGAGCCCGATGAGCCCGGTGCGGCCCGGCCCGAAGGCGACCTGCAGGCCGTCGAAGACACAGGTGCCGTCGGGCCAGGAGTAGGTCAGACCGGTGCAGGAGATGGACGCGGCCGAGCCGGAGGGAAGGGGATGATGTGACATGAGGGCCTCGCAGGTGTTCGGTGCGAACGATGACGGGTGCGACGCGTTCGAGACACCGCGGGCCAGGAAATGACAGGAGAGAAGCCTGTACCGGCGGGTGGGACGGCTCGGGCGTACCGAGGTCTCGCACGACGACATGGACGCGGGCGGCAGGGCGCGGCGTGACATGCGCGGTGTCTCAAGACCTCAGACGAGCAACGTCCTACTCCGATCGACGGCAACAGAAGCATCGACCACGGTACGGAGGCGGGCTCCGGCCGTCAAAGGATTAAAGGCTCGGACCGTACGCTCAGTCGCCCAGGGCGCCCCGACGGCCGTATCGCACCGCTGCCACGGCCGCCGCCGCGCCGCAGGCGAGCAGCAGCGCCGCCGGCGGAGCCCCGCGTCCGACCTGGGCACGTGCGCC
>NZ_JAPHNL010000011.1 GCF_026274175.1 Streptomyces beihaiensis | reverse complement strand
GCCCGAACCAGCTGCACCGCAGGTCAGGACGTTGCCGTACGCCCCAGAACCCCCAGACGAACATTTGGAAAGCGTGTCGGAGGCGGCCCGGCTCGCCGACCGTCCGGTCGATGTCGTCCACGTGGTCGGCGGCGGGGCCCGCAACGGCCTGCTGTGCCGACTGACCGCGGACGCGTGCGGCCTGCCGGTGGTGGCGGGTCCGCCGGAGGCGGCCGCGCTCGGCAATGTACTCGTGCAGGCGCGCGCCGGGGGGCTGCTCGGCGACCGCTGGGACATGCGCCGACTGGTCGCCCGGACACAGCCGTTACGGCGGTACGAGCCACGGGGTGACGGCAGGGCGTGGGCGGCGGCCGCCCGGCGCGTCGGGACACCGTGACCGGGCACCGCTCAGGACGTACGCTGCACCCGTCCGAAGATCCACCGATCCCTATGCCGAGCCGACCACCGACCGACCACCGACCGAAGGAGCCACGATGCGTGTCGCGCTCTTTCTCACCTGCATCAACGACACGCTGTATCCCGAGACCGGCCGTGCCGTGGTGAAGCTCCTGACCAGGCTGGGCGTGGACGTCGACTTCCCGGCCGCCCAGACGTGCTGCGGGCAGCCCCACTACAACACGGGCTACCGGCACGAGGCGGAGCCCGCGGCCCGCCACTACTCCGACGTGTTCGGCCCCGGTCTCGCCTCGGGTGATCACGACGCGATCGTCACGCCGTCCGGCTCGTGCGCGGCGATGGTGCGCGAGCTGTACCCGCGCACGGGCCGAGGGGCGCGGCGAAGGGCTGGCGGCGGCCGTGGCACCGGTGGTCCCGAAGACGTACGAGCTGACCGAGTTCCTGGTCGACGTGCTGAAGGTGACCGACGTCGGCGCGTACTACCCGCACACGGTCACGTACCACCCGACCTGTCACGGCCTGCGCTCGCTCGGCCTGGGCGAGCGGCCGTACGAACTCCTGCGGCACGTCAAGGGGCTGGAGCTGGTCGAGCTGCCGGGCGCGCGGGAGTGCTGCGGTTTCGGCGGCACGTTCGCCGTGAAGAACGCGGACGTGTCGGCGGCGATGGGCGCCGACAAGGTCCGGGCGGCCCAGTCGACCGGCGCCGATGTGCTGTGCGCCGCAGACAACTCGTGTCTCATGCACATCGGGGGCACGATGAGCCGCCTCGGAGTGGGCATGCGGCCCGTCCACATCGCACAGATCCTGGCGAGCACCGAAGAGGAAGAGGCGGAGGCCCGGTCATGAGCGGCACGTTCGTCGGGATGCCGGCCTTCCCGAAGGCCGCGCACGAGGCCGTGCGCAACACCACCTTGCGCGACAACCTGCGGCACGCCACCCACACCATCCGCGACAAGCGGGCCCGCGCGGTCGCGGAACTGGAGGACTGGGAGCGACTGCGGGAGGCGGGCCGCCGGATCAAGGACCACACGCTGCGTCATCTCGACCGTTATCTGGTCCAGTTGGAGGAATCGGTGACGGCGGCGGGCGGCACCGTTCACTGGGCGGCCGACGCCGACGAGGCCAACCGGATCGTGACGCGCCTCGTGGCGGAGACCGGCGAGTCGGAGGTCGTCAAGGTCAAGTCGATGGCCACCCAGGAGATCGGCCTCAACGAGGCCCTGGAAGCGGCGGGCATGCGCGCGTACGAGACGGACCTCGCCGAGCTGATCGTGCAGCTCGGCCACGACCGGCCCTCCCACATCCTGGTTCCGGCGATCCACCGCAACCGCGGCGAGATCCGGGACATCTTCCGTGCGCAGATGGGCAGTTGGGGGCGGCCCGCGCCGGACGGGCTGAGCGACACCCCCGCCGAGCTGGCCGAGGCGGCGCGCCTGCATCTGCGCGAGAAGTTCCTGCGAGCCAAGGTCGGCGTCTCCGGCGCGAACTTCATGGTGGCCCAGACCGGCACACTCGTCGTGGTCGAGTCGGAGGGCAACGGGCGCATGTGCCTGACTCTCCCGGAAACCCTGATCTCGGTCGTCGGCATCGAGAAGATCGTGCCGAGGTGGCAGGACCTCGAGGTGTTCCTGCAGACACTGCCCCGCTCGTCGACGGCCGAACGGATGAATCCGTACACGTCGATGTGGACCGGCACGGCCGACACCGATGGCCCTCGGACCTTCCACCTGGTGCTCCTCGACAACGGCCGCACCGACGCCCTCGCCGACGAGGTCGGCCGCCAGGCGCTGCGCTGCATCCGCTGCTCGGCGTGTCTGAACGTCTGCCCGGTGTACGAGCGGGCGGGCGGCCACGCGTACGGGTCGGTCTACCCGGGCCCGATCGGTGCGATCCTCAGCCCGCAACTGCGCGGCACGGCGAGCGAGATCGACGCGTCGCTGCCGTACGCGTCGTCGCTGTGCGGCGCCTGTTACGAGGTGTGCCCGGTCGCCATCGACATCCCTGAGGTGCTGGTGCATCTGCGGGAGCGGGTGGTGCAGGGCGGCGAGGTGACGCGGAATGGTGTGAAGGTGCGGCTGAGACCGGCGAGGGGACACGCGGCCGAGCGGGCCGCGATGCGGGCGACACGCTGGGCGTTCACCCACCCGGGTGTCCTCGCCGGCGGCCAGCGTCTGGCCTCGCGGACACGGCGCTTCCACCCGCGGTCGGCGCCGGGGCCCGGCCGGGCCTGGACGGCGACCCGGGATCTGCCCCGGGTGCCCGCGGAACCGTTTCGCGACTGGTGGCGGCGGACGGACGGCGGGAAGGCCGGGACCGGGAAGGGCGGCGCGAAGTGAGCGGCAGGGACGTGGTGCTCGGGCGGGTACGGCGGGCACTGGGTGGTCCGAGCGCGCCCCCGACGACGTACGACACGGACATCGACCGGGGCTATCTGCGCGAGCACGGCGAGCGGACCGTGGCGCAGACGGTGGAGCTGCTCGCTGAGAATCTGGCGGACTACCGGGCGGTCGTGCACCGGTGCACGCACACCGACGACGAGCTCGGCCTCCTCGTCATGCGACTGCTGGCGGAGCGCGGGGCGCGGACCGTGCTCGTACCGCCCGCGCTCCCCGCGCACTGGTTGTCCTCCGCCGGCCCGACACGCGTCCACGACCAGGCGGTGAGCACCGCACGGCAGCTCGACCGGGTCGACAGCGTCGTCACCGGCTGCGCCGTCGCCATCGCCGAGACCGGCACGATCGTCCTGGACGGCTCCGCCGACCAGGGCCGCCGCCGCATCACGCTCGTGCCGGACCACCACATCTGCGTGGTCCGGGTACCGGACCAGGTGGTGTCGTCGGTTCCGCAGGCCCTCTCCCGCCTCGATCCGACGCGCCCGCTCACCTGGATCTCGGGGCCCTCCGCGACCAGCGACATCGAGCTGGACCGGGTCGAGGGGGTGCACGGGCCGCGCACTCTGGAGGTGGTGCTGGTGAGCGAGGGCTGACGGGCGGCGTCGGGGTGTCCTGCCCCCGCCGCGGGGGCGCGGGGTGCGGCCTCCGCCCGACACGCCCGTCGACGGCGAGCGCCCGCCCCCGCCGAGATGGCCGAGGACGAGGGCGGCGGGGAGTGCGACGAGACAGCTGACGACCAGGCGCACGACGGTGAGGACGGGGTGTTGGACGAGCCGATGGCCGATGCCGTCGTGGCCCGACCAGCGCGCGGGGTCGGTGCGCCAGTGCCAGGAGTCGGTGCGGGTCGTCACGCGCGGCTCGCTCTCGTCCAGGGGGTGAGCAGCCGCCCGGCGCCGAGGATGAGCGGGTCGGCGACGGCGACGGCGACGGCGACGGCGACGGCGAGGGACGTGATCCGCAGTTGCTGCAGGACGGCGTCGAGGAGGATGTGTCTGCGCGTGCTGACGTACTCGCGGCAGATCCAGTCGTTGCGGGCGAGGCAGTCGTCCGGGGGCGAGCCGCTCGGTACGGCGGTCAGGTCGGGCGCTCCGCCATTCCGGTGGCAGCGGCCGCGCGCGGCACATGGTGATCGCCCGTACGGGCGGCGGGCCTGACGCCGCCTTCGGGCAGGGCTAGGTTGTGCGCCATGAGCAATCTCGATCGTGAGGCGTCGGTCTCGGTCTGCGGTGGGCGGGGCTTCGTCGTGGCGGAACCGGTCCGCGAGCTGTTGAGCCCGCGCCACGTGAAACTGGGCGAGTCCACCGAGGTGCGCCGCCTGCTGCCGAACCTGGGCCGCCGGATGGTGGGCGCCTGGGCGTTCGTCGACCACTACGGGCCCGACGACATCGCAGACGAGCCCGGCATGCAGGTGCCGCCGCACCCGCACATGGGTCTGCAGACGGTGAGCTGGCTGCACGAGGGCGAGGTGCTGCACCGCGACAGCACGGGCAGCCTGCAGACCATCCGGCCGGGTGAGCTGGGGCTGATGACGTCGGGCCGGGCCATCTCCCACTCCGAGGAGAGCCCGAAGTCCCACGCCCGCTACCTGCACGGCGCCCAGCTGTGGGTGGCCCTGCCCGACGGCCACCGCCACACGGACCCGCACTTCGAACACCACGCGACGCTGCCGACGGTGACGGCCCCCGGCCTGACGGCCACGCTCCTGCTCGGCACGCTGGACGGCGCGACCTCTCCCGGCACGACGTACTCCCCCGTCGTCGGCGCCGATCTGGCCCTCACGCGCGGTGCGGACGTCCGTGTGCCGCTGGACCCGGACTTCGAGTACGCCGTGCTGTCCATGTCGGGCGACGCGGAGGTCGACGGCGTCCGGGTCCTGCCGGGCTCGATGCTCTACCTGGGCTGCGGCCGCACCGAACTCCCCCTGCGCGCGGACTCGGACGCGGGCTTGATGCTGTTGGGCGGGGAGCCGTTCGAGGAGGAGCTGGTGATGTGGTGGAACTTCATCGGCAGATCGCAGGAGGACATCGCTCAGGCCCGTGCGGACTGGATGAACGGGTCGCGATTCGGGGAGGTGAAGGGGTACGACGGAAGTCCGCTGGCCGCACCGGAGTTGCCGCCGGTTCCGCTCAAACCCCGAGGCAGGGTGCGCTGACCGGCCCCTTCTTCGCATTCTTCGCCCGACCGCGCGCGGTCGGGCGAAGGAGGCGCTCACCTCGCCAGGCTCTCGCGAACAGCCCACCACCGACCAGATGGACGCTTTCCTCACGGTGGGCTGCTCGGGGACGAACATGCCGCAGAGCGTGCCGGCTGTCTCTTGGACGGGGTGTTCGCCCACCCCGCCGGGACGGAGTGACCCGCCCCGGACGGCGGCCCGGCCGCCCTGGCAGGAGATCCCCTCAGGGGAGAACGGAGCTTCGATCATGCCCGCGAACCGCCCTTCGGTGCTGCTCTTCGACATGAACGAGACCCTCAACGACCTGGCGCCCCTGCGTACCCGCTTCGAGGAAGCCGGGGCGCCCGCCGGCCTGATGCCGCTGTGGTTCGCCGGAATCCTCCGCGACGGATTCGCGCTCACCGCCGCCGGCGGGCCCGCGGACTTCGCCCTCCTGGCCCGCGACGGCTTGCGCCGGCTGCTGGCCGACAGGCTCGCTCCCGCGGCCCTGGACGACGCGACGCGCCATGTCGTGGACGGGTTCGCGGAGCTGGACGTGCACCGCGATGTCGCCGAAAGGGTGCGGGCGCTGCGCGCGGCCGGGCACCGGCTGGTGACGTGATCGGCGGGGGAACCGCCGGGCTGGTCGTGTGCGGCTTCTGACACAGAGGATTACCGAGGACCAGGTGTCCGGGAGGCCATCCGGGCAGGGGAACGGCCACTTCGACACGGTGCGCGCGGGCGGCTGCCTTCACCTGGTCCTCGGTGGTCGCCACGATCGCGCGGGGCTTCGTTCAGGCTGAGCAGGCGTCACGACTGTTCGAGAGGCCAGGGCAAGGCCACCCGAACCATGTGTTCCGGTGGGGCTTCGACGGCGTGACACCCACCTGGCGGGACGGGGTCGTCACACTGGAGCGCCTCCACGGGCACGGCTCCGCGCCGCACGCCTTCGCCTTCACCTTCACCTTCCGCGAATCGTTCACCCCCGACGGGCGCCGGGAAGGTCAGGACGGCCAGCCGGTGTAGCCCTCCGCGAGGTACGTCGAGGCGGCCCTCGATGTGGCGACGGACGTCAGTTCGCCGACCTGGCGCCGTACGTCGAAGCCGCTCGCGTCCGGGAGCCGGTGGAGCATCGTGGTCATCCAGTAGGAGAAGTGCTGGGCCTTCCACACGCGTTGGAGCGCGCGCTCCACGTATCGCTCCAGTGCGTCGGCGTCGCCGTGGCGCAGGTGGAGTTCGAGTTGCTCGGCGAGGACGCGGACGTCGGCGAGGGCGAGGTTGAGTCCCTTGGCTCCGGTCGGCGGCACCGTGTGCGCGGCGTCGCCCGCCAGGACGAGGGCGCCGTGGCGCATCGTCTCCTGGACGAAACTGCGGAAGGGCAGCACCGTCTTGGACATGATGGGGCCCTCCTTGAGGGTGTAACCGTTCGCGCGCACCCGCTGTTGGAGCTCTTCCCAGATCCTGGCGTCGGACCAGTCGGTGACGTTCTCGGCCGGGTCGCACTGGAAGTACATCCGTTGGACGGACTCGGTGCGCCGGCTGATCAGCGCGAAGCCGCGGTCGGAGTGGTTGTAGATCAGTTCCTCGGAGCTGGGCGGCGCCTGGCACAGGATCCCGAACCAGGCGTAGGGGTAAGCGCGGAAGTACTGGCGGCGCTCGGCCTCCGGGACCGCCGAGCGGCAGATGCCGCGCGAGCCGTCGCAGCCGACCAGGACGCGCGCCCCGACCTCGTGGGGGCGGCCGTCCGCGTCGGTGAACCGCATCAGCGGCCGGTCGGTGACGATGTCGGCGACCGACACGTCGCCGACACCGAACCGGACGTCGCCGCCGTCACGTGCGCGGGCGTCGGCGAGGTCCGTGAACACGTCGGTCTGCGGGTAGAGCTGGACACTCGCGCCGACCAGGGACGGGAAGTCGATCCGGTGACCGGCGCCCCCGAACGCGAGGTCAATGCCGGCGTGTCGGCGGCCGTCGCGCAGGACACGGTCGCCGACGCCGGATTCGGTGAGCAGTCGCACGCTGTCCTGTTCGAGGATTCCGGCGCGGTGAGTGGTTTCGATCTCGCGGCGGGTGCGGATGTCGATGACGACGGAGCCGATGCCCGCCCTGTGCAGGAGGTGGGCGAGCATGAGACCGGCCGGGCCGCCGCCCACGATGGCGACGTCGGTGCTGGTCCGGGTGACGTTCATCAGTCTCCTTGGCGGGCTCGTCGGCTGTGTCGCGGGCGGACGCGAAGCCGAAGGCGGGCGACGGGGGCGCGCCGCGGTGCACCGCGTGGTGCGGTCGCCGTGAGCGCGGTCACACGCTAGGGCCAGGGCCGGATGCCAGCTATAGGCTGCTTCCGCTCAGTGAAAGGGTCACCATGGCCGGTAACACCTCCACGCCGGGCTCGACGGTCCTCTCGCGCGGCCTGGCGCTGCTGTTCGCCTTCGACGACACGCACCGACGCCTCACGCTCTCCGAACTGGCCCGACGCGCCGGCCTCCCCCTGCCGACCGCGCACCGGCTGGTGGGCGAGCTCGTCGCGGGCGGCGCCCTCGTGCGCCGTCCCGGTGGCCAGTACGTCATCGCCCGCCGTCTGTGGCAGGTCGGACTGCTGGCGCCCGCCGAGACGGGACTGCGTGAGCTCGCGGCGCCGTTCATGAACGACCTGCACGCCGCCACGCGAGCCACCGTCCACCTCGCCGTCCGCGAGCAGTCCCACGTCCTGTACCTCGAACGGCTCTCGGGTCGCGCCTCCGTCCCCGTGGCCAGCGCGGTCGGCGCCCGGCTTCCCCTGCACGCCACGGGCGTCGGCAAGGTCCTCCTCGCCCACGCCCCTGACGACGTCGTCACGGACACGCTCGGCAGGCTGAGCCGTGCGACAGCGCACACCGTCACCCAGCCCGCCCGCATCCGCGAACAGCTCGAACGCGTCCGCCGCGACGGCTACGCCACGACCGTCGAGGAGATGACCCTCGGCGCCTGCTCGGTCGCCGTCCCGATCACCACGGGCGGCCGGGTCGTCGCCGCGCTCGGCATGGTCGTCCCGTCCCTCGAACGCGACCGCACCCGACTCGTCGTGGCCCTCCAGGTCGCCGCGCAAGGCGTCCGCCGCTCACTGGACGGGCTCGGTCCCGGGCCGTGACCCGGCCCGACCGCCCTCATCCCAGTTTCCACTGCTGGTTGCTGCCGCCGTTGCAGGTCCACAGTTCCGCGAGGGTTCCGTCGGCGGTGGCGGCTCCGGTGACATCCAGGCACAGGCCGGACTGGACGCCGGTGACGGTGCCGTCGGAGTTCAGCTTCCACTGCTGGTTGGTCTGGCCGTTGCACGGCCAGATCTCCACCTTCGTGCCGGGCGAGGTCTGGTTGTCGTAGGCGTCCAGGCACATCCGATCGCTGCCCGAGTAGACGGTGAGCTGGTCGGACGTGGAGTGCGTCCATGTCTGGTTGGCCCCGCCGGAGCAGCCCCAGATCTCCACCTGGGTCCCCGCTGTCGTGGTGGAGTTCGGGACGTCCAGGCACTTGCCCGCGCCCACCGCGTGCAGCTCGCCGCTCACGTCGGTGCCGCCGCCGCTGGTGCCGCCCGCCACCCGGTACATGACCGTGCCGTGGGCCGGTACCGAGGCGCTGATCGTGCCCGAGGTGGTCGAGGACGCCCCCGACCACAGGTCGGTGAGGGCGTAACTGGACGCGCCGGTCTTCCCGATCGCGGCCGCGGTGGTGCTGATGGTCGCCGTCGAGCCCGTCTCGTTGAACAGGGCCACCGACACGTCACCGTCGGCCAGCGGCTTGGCGAGCACGTCGAGGCCGCCCGAGGACGACACCATGGTGCCCTGCTTGCCCAGGGAGTCCTGGTCGACCGCGATCACCCGGGAGTTGGTCAAAGTGGCCAAGGTGTCGGAACTGGCCGAGGTGACGTTGGTGCCCGCGATCAGCGGCGCGGCCATCTCCGCCCACAGACTGAACTCGCTGCGGCTCTCGGTGGCCGTCAGCGAGCCGTTGCCGACCTCCAGCATGTCGGGGTCGTTCCAGTGGCCGGGGCCGGCGTACGAGGCGAGGCCCACATTGCTGTGGAAGATCGACAGCATGCTGGAGAAGCTCGCGTTGATGTCGCCTGTGGTGCGCCAGCTGTTGCCCACGTCCGCGCCCCAGGTCCACACGTTCTCCTGGCCCCAGTTGCACAGGCTGAACAGGATCGGGCGGCCGGTGGCCGCCAGGGCGTCCCGCATCGTGGTGTACCGGGTCCGCGCGGGCACCCCGGTGTTGTTGCAGTTGTCGTACTTGAGGTAGTCCACGCCCCACGACGCGAACGACCGTGCGTCCGTGGTCTCGTGCCCCAGGCTGCCCGGGTAGCCCGCGCACGTCGCGGTGCCCGCGTCCTCGTAGATTCCCAGCTTCAGCCCCAGCGAGTGCACGTAGTCGGCGGTGCCCTTGATGCCGTCGGGGAACTTGGCTGGATCGGGCACAAGGTGTCCGCCGGAGTCGCGGTTGTGGGTCATCCAGCAGTCGTCGATGTTGACGTACGAGTAGCCCGCGGCCTGCATGCCGTTGGTGTGCATCGCCCGCGCGGTGGACTTGATCAGTGACTCGGAGACGTCGCAGCCGTACGCGTTCCAGTCGTTGAAGCCCATCTGCGGGGTCAGGGCGAGCCCGTTGCCGAGCGCCGCGGCGGGCTGCGCCGCGCCAGGAGACAGGAGGGGGGCGGCCACGGCGAGGAGCACGGCCGCGAAGGCGAGTGCCAGTGCCCGGCGAAGGGACGGGAACACGGGTGGTGAGGTGAGCGATCGCAGGCGGTCAAGTCTCGCGGTGCTCAGGGGCATGAGGGAGCCACTCCTTGGTCGAGTCGGTCGAGTCGGTGGAACTGACGCGCAGTCCGCCGTTCCCGAGGGTCATCGGGTCGCCGGACTGCGCCGTGCCGGTTGTCCTTGGTCCGGGCCGCGATCACCTCACCGCAGGTACCAGTGCTGGTTGGCGGCGCCGCTGGAGTCCCAGACCTGCACGTAGGTGCCGTTGGCGGTCTGTCCGGCGGGAAGATCGAGCGCACGGCCGGAGGCGACGTTGATCAAGGTGTACGAGCCGTCGCTGTTCCGGGTCGCCCGCCAGTGCTGGTTCGCACCGCCGTTGGCGTCCCAGATCTCCATCCGTGTGCCGTTGCCGGTCTGCCCCCCGGGTTCGTCCAGGGCCCGGCCACTGCCGATGTTCGTCAGTGTGTACGAGCCGTCGCTGTTCTCGGTCGCCCGCCACTGCTGGTTCGCGGCGGTGCCGTTGGCGTCCCAGACCTGCAGTCGGGTACCGTTCGCCGTCTGTCCCGCGGGCACGTCGAGCACCCGTCCGGCGGCGGCGCTGCTCACCGAGTACACCGTGCCCGAGACGATGCCGCCGCCCGAGCTTCCCCCGCCGCCGCCCAGGGCGGTCAGGACGGCGTCGTAGGCGGGCTTCTTGTTCCCGTACGCGTCGAACAGCAGCGGACTGTCCTGCGACCGCCACGAGTCGCTGTCCCTGATCCCCCACACGGTGATGCCGGTGCAGCGGGCGACGTTCATGCACGCCCGAACGGTGTTGGCGTAGTTGGTCGGCGACGCCTGGGCGATGTCGAGTTCGGTGATCTGTACGTCGACGCCGAGGGCCGCGAAGTTGGCCAGGGTGGTCTGGAAACTGGCGGGCGGCCCGCCGGTGCCGAAGTGGCTCTGGAAGCCCACGCAGTCGATGGGTACACCGCGCGACTTGAAGTCGCGGACCATGTTGTAGACACCCTGTGTCTTGGCGTCGCTCCAGTTCTCGATGTTGTAGTCGTTGTAGCAGAGCTTGGCGGAGGGATCGGCGGCTCGTGCGGTGCGGAACGCCTCCTCGATGTAGCCGTTGCCGAGCACGTTCTGGAACACGTCGCCGCGGTGCCGGCCGGTTCCGTCGGCGAACGCCTCGTTGACCACGTCCCAGGCGTAGATCCTGCCCTTGTAGTGGTTCATCTCCGTGGTGATGTGGTTGTCCATCACGCTGCGCAGCGTGTTCGGGTCCGTGATGGAGCTGACCCAGCCGGGCAGTTGGGAGTGCCAGACCAGGGTGTGGCCGCGCATCCGCTGCCCGTGGGCGGCGGCGTGGTTGACGATCTGGTCGGCCGGGCCGAAGTTGAAGTTGCCGCGGGACGGTTCGGTGGTGTCCCACTTCATCTCGTTCTCCGGGGTGATCATGTTGAATTCCCGGTCGAGAATCGTGGAGTACGTGGAGTCGCCGAGCCTTCCGGCGGCCACCGCGGTGCCGAAGTAGCGGCCGCTGTCGGCTGCGGCCGTGCCCAGCGTGCCGGACGCCGCGTGTGCGGCGGGTGCCGCCGTTCCGGCCAGGGCCAGGACCAGGCCGGCCGTCAGGCCGACGGCCGAGGCCAGCGCTCTGCGCGGGTAGGGATCATGGAACCAGGACATCGAGGGTCTCCTCTCCGGGGTCAGTTGAGGCTCCACTGCTGGTTGGATCCGCCGTTGCACGGCCAGAGCTCGACCGGTGCCCCGTCGGCCGTGGAGGCGCCGGTCACGTCGAGGCAGAGCCCGGACTGGACGCCGGTGACGGTGCCGTCGGAGTTCAGCCGCCACTGCTGGTTGGTCTGGCCGTTGCACGGCCACGTCTCCACTTTGGTACCGGCGGAGGTCTGGTTGTCGTACGCGTCCAGACACATCTGGCTGCTGCCGCTGTATACGGTCAACTGGCCGGACGCCGTGTGGGTCCAGGTCTGGTTGACGGCGCCGCTGCAGCCCCAGATCTGCAGTTGCGTACCGGCCGTGGTGGACGAGCCCGGCACGTCCAGGCACTTGCCCGCGCCCACCGCGTGGAGCGCGCCGGTGCCCGTCGTGCTCGGGGCGTTGCTGTATCCGGCCGCGGTGATGTTGGCCTGGACCGCGTTCTCGGTGGCGTCCGAGGGGTAGCCGGAGGTCATGACGCCCTCGTAGAAGGTTCCTTGGGCACCCTTGCTGTTGTCTCCGCCGGTGCCCAGGATGATGGCGCCCTGCTTGCGCATCGGGTTGTAGCCGGAGACGTTGGGCCGCGGCCCGTCGTAGAAGGTGGACAGGCCGCCGGACTGCGCGTTGCCGCCACGGATCGCCCAGTGGTCGGGGCCGCCCTTGACGATGGCGGTCGTGTACCGGTGGTTGATCGTCGGGTCGTTGGCGTTGTAACCGGCGTTGACTCCGGAGTACAGGCCGTTCTCCAGGTCGGCCATGATCCACGGGCCGTTGCCCGTGCCGTAGCCCCAGACCTTGATGTTGCCGAAGTAGATGGCCTCCATGGTGCCGTTGCCGTCGTCGTTGCTGTCCGTCTCGGCGTTGCCGTAGTCGAAGCAGCAGCCGCCGTTGTAGTGCGTACCGTCGAAGATCGCGTACATGCCCTCGGGGTCGTCCCCGGTCGCGATGCCGTTGGTGTGGTTGTCGCGGTACCCGGTGCCGGGCGCGACGAAGACGCCGTACGCCTTGTGGCCGCCCACCACGGTGGGCGCGGCGGTCGCGTTGGCGAGGTTGTCGGGGCCGCCGGCGGCGCCGCCCGCCGGAGCCTGGGTGAGGTTGTTGCCGCGTCCCGACTGGTCGTAGATGACCGTGATCAGGCAGGTCGTCCCGGAGCAGAACGAGTCCTGGGCGGCGGCGTCGGCGTATCCGCCCGCGCTCAGGACACCGATGTCGCGGGTGGCGTTGTCCGAGGCGCGCCGCACTTGGTAGAGCGGGCCGTCGTACGAGGCGTACAGCGCGCGCGTGGTGCTGTGCGCGGCCACACAGGGTGTGCCGCCCGCCTGGTAGATGTCGCACGGGCCTGTCGTGGCGGCCCCGGCCGTACCGGCCGCTGTCGTGGCGCCGACCACAGCTCCCGCCAGGAGCGCGGCCGCCGCGAGGAGCCGTCGTATACGACCGCCTCCGGACGGCGGCCGGCGGCGATGTCTTGTGCGCATGGTTCTCATCTGATCTCCCCTACGTGTCGGCGCGGCCCGGGTGGACGGGGCGCGGGCGCCGACGGACCGAAGCACGTGCGGTGCTGTGTGTGGGCAGTGAGATTGCAGTGAGGTTTCGGGGGGAGACGGTCCTCCCGGCCCGACGGGAGTGTCAAGCGTTCAACAGCCGTGCCGCAAAGGTTGTCGCGGAATCGATTCGACGGCTGAATTCCGCCGGTCGGACTCTGTTCGCATGCTCGAACAGTACTGACGGGGCGACAGACAGCGGGCAACGCGCGTAGCCCCAGCGTGTCGGGGCCCGCCCCATCTCACGACCCGCACCTGGCCCCTCACGCCGGCCCGCCGTGACGGCTCGCCGGAAAGCGGCGGTCGAACCGGTTCGACGCCGTGTCGCGTCCGCGGTGCGGACTCAGGCGCTGGAGCGGGTGACCAGGCGGGTGGGCAGGATCAGCGGGGTGGGGTCCTGCCCGTCGACGATCGCCACGAGCATCCGTGCCATCTCCCGCCCCAGAGCCGCTATGGGCTGATGGACGGTGGTGAGCGGCGGGTCGGTGACGCCGGCCACGGCAAGGTCGTCGAACCCTACGACGGCGACGTCGGCGGGGACCGTGCGACCGGCCTCCCGCAGGGCGCGCACCGCCCCCGCTCCCATGTTGTCGTTGGCGGCGAACACTCCGTCCACCTCGGGGTAGTTCGCCAGCAGCCCAGTCATGGCGGCGGCGCCTCCCGGCTCGGTGAAGTCCGCCTCCCACGGTGGGTACGGGGCGAGACCGGCCGCCAGCACGGCGTCCCGGTAGCCGCGGTACCGGGCACGCCCGGCCTCGGTGTCCAACCGCCCGCAGATCGTGGCCACATGGGTCCGGCCGCGCGAGATCAGGTACTCGGTGACCTCACGCGCTCCCCCGACATTGTCGACGTCCACGTACCACCGGGGCGCGGGGCCGACCGGGCGGCCGCCGAACACGACCGGCATCCGGGCCTCCTCGGCCGTGCGGACCAGCGGATCGTCCTCGCGCAGCGCCATCAGCATGACGCCGTCGACTCCCTGCGACCGGAAGAGGTCCTCCACGCGTTTGCGGCCCCGCTCCGAGGCGGCCAGACACAGCATCAGATGCAGGTCCGCCTCCTCCAGCGCGGCCGACGCGCCCACGATCACCTGGGCGAAGAACGGGTCCGCGAAGATCGAGGGATCCTCTCCGGCGACGACGAGGGCGGCCGCTCCCGTCTGGCGGGTGGCCAGCGCGCGTGCGGTCGGATTGCGTACGTATCCGAGCTGCCGGACGGCCCGTTCGACGGCCTCGCGTTTGGCGCGGCTGACGTGCGGGGCGTTGTTGAGGACGCGGGAGGCCACCGAGCGGGAGACTCCGGCGTGCTCGGCCACCTCGTCGAGCGTGGACTGTCGACGCGACACACCATCAACCATGAACTCCTGCGCCTCTCCCCCGGTTTCACCTCAACCGAAAGAGTCCCGGCCGGTCCCGGCCTGGAAGCGCTCCCAGTTTTCCCGGACTCTAGAGGCCGATGCCCTGTCCTGTGAAGTGCGGCTTCCGCGGCGGCACTTGACAGGTGCACCACGACACCACACCATACCGACCAATCCCAGAGGTTCTCCGCTCTCTTTGGGAGCGCTTCCGGTGGGAGCGCTCCCAATCCGTATGGCCCACCACCGCAGTCACTTCCTCAGCACGCCGCGCGTTCGGGACGAGAACGCACGGCGGATCCCCACCAGGAACCGAGGTACCGTCATGCGCCGCAGACTCTGCGCCCTGCTGGCAGCGTTCAGCGCTCTGCCACTGGCACTCGCCCTCGCACCGGCCGCCCACGCCGCCGACCCGACCACCATGACCAGCGGGTTCTACGTGGACCCGAACTCCAGCGCGAAGCGGTGGGTGGCCGCCAACCCCGGCGACGGCCGCGCTCCGGCGATCGAATCCGCCATCGCCGACACGCCGATGGCGCACTGGTTCGGCTCATGGAGCGGCACGATCGGCACCGCCACGGGCGCCTACGTGGGCGCGGCGGCCTACCAGCACAAGCTGCCCCTCCTCGTCGCGTACAACATCTACAAGCGCGACTACTGCGGCGGCCAGTCCTCCGGCGGAGCCTCCTCGCCGTCCGCCTACGCGAACTGGATCGCCCAGTTCGCCGGCGGTATCGCCGACCGCCCGGCCGTAGTCCTCCTCGAACCGGACTCGCTCGCCGACTACGACTGCATGAACCAGGCCCAGATCGACCAACGCGAGAGCATGATCACCGGCGCCCTCACCCAGTTCAACCGTCAGGCCCCCAACACCTGGGTCTACCTGGACGCGGGCAACCCGCACTGGGTGAGCGCGGCGGCCATGGCCCAGCGCCTGAACGCGGCCGGACTGCGACAGGCCCACGGCTTCTCGCTCAACATCTCCAACTACTTCACGACCGCCGACAACATCGCCTACGGCAACGCCGTCAACAGCGAACTCAGCGCCCGCTACGGCTACACCAAGCCGTTCGTCGTGGACACCAGCCGCAACGGCAACGGCTCCGACGGCCAGTGGTGCAATCCTCCGGGCCGCCGCATCGGCACCCCGACGCAGCGGGGCGGCGGCGCCGAGATGCTCCTGTGGATCAAGACCCCGGGCGAGTCCGACGGCGACTGCGGCGTCGGAGCGGGCTCCTCGGCCGGGCAGTTCCTCCCCGAGGCCGCCTACAAGATGATCTACGGCTACTGAGGAGCGGCCCCATGAATCCACGCACCCTTCGACACCGCGCGGCCGCCCTCGTCGCGGCGCTCACCGCCTGCGCCGCCCTCACCACGACGCAGGCGCAGGCGGCCCCGGCATCCACGCGGGACGCGATCACCCCGGGCACGCAGTTCTACGTCGATCCGCACAGCAAGGCCACGAAGCAGGCGTTCGTCGACCTCCGCGACGGCGACATCGAGGACGCCCTCAACATGGCCAGGCTCGCGAGCTGGCCGCAGGCCCAGTGGTTCACCAAGGGCACACCCCACGAGGTGCGCCTGAAGGTGAAGAGGCTCGTCCGCCGGGCGCGGGCCGTCGACCGGACCCCCGTCCTCGTCGCCTACGACATACCCGGCCGGGACTGCTCGCAGTACTCCAGCGGCGGAGCCTCGTCCTCCGCCGCCTACCGCCGGTGGATCGACGCCTTCGCCGCCGGAATCGGCGACGCCCCGGCGGCGGTTGTCGTCGAACCCGACGGCCTGGCCAACCTCCCCAAGGACTGCGGACCGACCACCGACCCGACCGGCGACCTCACGGCCGCCCGCGTGGCCGACCTCGCGTACGCCGTGAAGACCCTCAAGGCCCGGCCCCGAACCGCGGTCTACCTGGACGCGGGCAACGTCCAGTGGCGCTCCGTCGGCGACATCGCCCAGCGGCTGCTGCGAGCCGGGGTCCAGTACGGCGACGGCTTCTCCCTGAACGTGTCCAACTACCTGCCCACCTCGCACAACGCCCGCTACGGCACCTGGATCGCCAAGTGCCTCTGGTTCGCCACCAAGGGCCCACAGGCGGCGCGCGGCCACACCGACTGGTGCGCCGGCCAGTACTACTCGTCCGCCGCGCCCAACGACGGCGCCCCCGGCGACGCGGTCTCCCCCACGGATCCCACCACCTGGCGATGGACCGACGCCTGGTACGACCAGAACGTGGGAACCCCACCGAGCGACGAGCTGCGCCACTTCGTGATCGACACCAGCCGCAACGGCCGGGGCGCCTGGGCCCCGGCGCCGGGCAAGTACAGCGGTGACCCGGAGGTCTGGTGCAACCCGCCCGGCCGCGGCCTCGGACCGCGCCCCAGCGCCGACACCGGCGTCCCCCTCGTCGACGCCTACCTGTGGATCAAGACCCCAGGTGAGTCCGACGGCAGCTGCACGCGCAACACGGGGGGCACGATCGACCCCGAGTACGGCATCGTCGACCCGCCCGCCGGTGCCTGGTGGCCCGACCAGGCCCACGCGCTGGCCCGCGACGCGGTGCCGCGCCTGGTCGCGAACTCCTTCCGCCCCGCGCACGACCGGGGCGCGTGAGAGCACGCACGAGCCGATACCGATGCCACACGTCGAAGCGCCCCTGGCCGACTGCTCACGCGGCGGTCGGCCGGGGGGTGCGGCGTCGGCGACGTCCTGGCGGCCTCGGAAGACTTCTCGGTCATCCGCGCCCCTGGCGGTGCCCTCACGTGCCGGCGGCGGCCAGCACCTCTTCGGCCAGCGGTTTGTCGAGCGCCGCGTGGACCAGACCGTCCGCGAGGCGGGGCAGGTCACGCCCGCTGACGTAGCCGCTCAGTTTCCCGGGCGAGTCGGGAAGGCCGAGCCGTCGGGCGCCGTCCAGGGCCTTGCCGTCGATGTACGGCGCGAACTCCGGCCACACGCCCTGGACGTCCCGCAGGAAGATGTCGGCTCCGACGGGTCCGATGCCGGGGATGTCCTGCAACGCCTTCTTCGGGTCGGCCCCCTCACGCAGTCGGCGCAGGTCGCCGTCGTAGCGTTCCAGGAGCAGCTCGGCGCCCTTCCCTAGCATCGTGGCAGTCCGCTCGTCGTAGCGGCGGTAGCCGCCCTCGCCGAGTGCGTCGACCCGTTGCTGCCAGGTGGCGTCCGCCATGGACCGGGCGTCGCGCATTCCGGCGTCGAAGAGCGCCGTGGCCGCGGCCACGGCGATCGAGCCCTTGATACGAGCGCTGAGAAGGACCGCCAGGACGAGCGTCTGGTAGAGCGGCGCGGGGGTGTTGCGCAACCGGATGCCGGCCTGCGCCGCGTAGGTGCGTTCCTGGCGTTCGAGCAGCGCGCGTACGACGGCCTTGTCGGGCGTCTTCGTCGACTTCTCCGTCGACTTCTCCGTCGAGTTCTTCGTCGAGTTCTTCGTCTTCGTCGCCTTTGTCGTCATGTCGTGTCACCCGTTTCGTCCTGGGTCTTCGTCGAGTACCCCGCCCCGTCCTGGCGATGCGATCGCTCGGCCGTTTGCCGCCCCTGGCCGGGGGAACCCGCGCGGCATGGCCGGTGACAGTTCGTTGAAGACCTACCGGGGAAAGCGCAGGCCTGGCCGCACGCCGGAGCCGATGGGCGGTGCGTCGCACAAGGGCGGGAAGCGCCGTTTCGTGATCCAGGAGCATTCCGCCACGGCGCTTCACTACGACTTCCGCCTGGAGGCCGGTGGCGTACTCACATCGTGGGCCGTGCCCAAGGGGCCGTCCACCGACCCCCGGGTCAAGCGCCTCGCGGTGCGGACGGAGGACCATCCGGTCGACTACCTCGACTTCGAGGGGACCATCCCGGCGGGCGAGTACGGCGCGGGCGAGGTCATCGTCTGGGACACCGGCACGTACCGCAACCTGGCCGAGCGCGAGGGCCGGAAGGTGCCCGTGGCCAAGGGAGTGAGCGACGGCCACGTCAAGGTGTGGCTGGAGGGCGAGAAGCTGCGGGGGGCCTATGCGCTGACCCGGACCGGCCGGGACGGTGACCGGGAGCGCTGGATCATGATCAAGCTGTCCGACGAGGGGGCGGACGCCCGCCGCAACCCGGTGAGCACCGAGCCCGCCTCCGTGCTCAGCGGCCGCACCGTGGACGAGCTCGCGGCGGACGGCCAGCACGAAGAGACGTCCTGACCGCCCGGCCGCGTGGCGGACTCGCCCCGGTACAGGCCGCTCAGTGCAGGTCGGGCTCAGTGCAGGTCGGGCGGGGTCGAGGCGACCGTCCTGCGGGTGCCCGTGCGGCGGTGATGGCGGTGGTGATGCTGGGTGGCCCGGTGCGTCATGAGGGCGATGCCCAGGCAGAACAGGAGCGCCAGCGCGAGCCCGGAGCAGAAGAGTCCGAGCGGGCTGAGGGTGGCGATGTGGTTGCCGAGCATCGTGACGGAGTAGTCCACGCCGCCGGAGAGGTTGTCGGCGATCGCCAGACCGGTGAAGGCGCCGGTCGCCGCGAGGAGGAGCAGTCCGAGGTATCGCATTTCCGTTCATCTCCTGTCGCCTCATGTCTCGTATGAGGTCGTCTCGTATGAGGTCGTCTGTCGGGGTCGGCTGTGAGGTCGTCCGACTCAGGTGACGGCGTCGTCCCTGACGAGGTCGTCGAGGCGCCGCCGCGCGCCCGAGAGGGAGCGACGGCAGTCGCTCAGTCCCTTCCAGGGGTCGCCGTCCTTGTCGAGTCGTCCGGGCAGGGTGCGCAGCGTCCACCGCCGTGGGGTCAGGTCGCGGTCGTCGAGTTCGGCCCAGTCCAGCGGTGTGGCCACGGGGGCGTGCGGCCGGGCACGTACCGCGTAGGGGGCCACCGAGGTCTGGGCGTAGGCGTTGCGCTGGGTGTCCAGGTAGAGGCGGCCGCGCCGCTTGTTCTTGCGCGGCTCGGTGGTCAGCCGGTCGCTGTGGCGGCCGGCCAGCACGTCGGCCACGCGCCGGGCGAACTGCCGCGCGGTGTCGAAGTCCGTGTGCCGGTCGAGCAGTACGACGAGGTGCAGACCGCGTGAGCCGGTGGTCATCAGCGCCGGACGAAGCCCCAGTTCGGTGAGCAGGTCGCCCAGGGCGCGGGCGCTCCACCGCACGGTCTCGAAGCCGTCCTCGCTCTCGCCCTCGCCCGGAGGGTCCAGGTCGAAGACGAGCCGGTCGGGGCAGTCCAGGCGGTCGGCGAGGCTGAGCCAGGGATGCGGCGTGATGCAGGCCTGGTTGGCGAGGTAGACGAGGGTGGCCTTGTCGTCGCAGACGGCCATGGTGAGGCTGCCGCCCTCCTTGGGCACCCGGACGGTGCGGATCCACTCGGGGAAGTAGCCGGAAACATCCTTGTGGAAGAAGGACTTGCCCTCGTAGCCGTCCGGGTAGCGCTCCATCACGAGCGGCCGGTCCTTGAGGTGGGTGAGCATCGGGCGGGCCACGGTCCGGTAGTAGTCGACCAGTTCGGCCTTGGCGATGCCGTCGCCCGGGAAGAGCTCCTTGTCGGGACGGGAGAGTGCCACGCGCCGGTCGCCGACCCGGATCTTGTCCCTCGTCCCGGCACGGCTGCTCGAACGACTGCCGGTACGGCTGGTCGCACCGGTCCTCGTACGGTTGCTGCGGCTGCCTGTCCGGGTGGTCATCGGTTCTCCCTGGTTCCGTCCGGTTCCGTCCGGTTCTCCCTCGCCCTGTCTCCGGGCCGCTCACGCACCACGGCCTTTGCGGGTTTGTCGCCGCGCAGGGCGATGAAGCGGGGGTGGCGCAGCTTTCCGTCGTCGGTCCACTCCGTGAAGGCGATCTCCGCGACGAGCTCCGGCCGCGTCCAGTGGGTTCCGCGCGCCCTGGGGGTCTGCGCGAAGGGGCAGTCGTCCTGCGCCAGGTCGTCCATGCGGGCGCGCAGATCGGCGAGGGTTGTGCGGTTGTAGCCGGTACCGACCTTGCCCGCGTACACGAGCCGTCGTCCCTCGTAGTGGCCGACCAGCAACGCGCCGAAGCCGGTGCGGCTGCCCTCGGGGTCGGTGTACCCGCCGATGACCAGCTCCTGGCGCCGGGAGCACTTGAACTTCAGCCACTTCGTCGAGCGCCGGTGCTCGTAGCGGCTGTCCGCGCGTTTGGCGATGACACCCTCCCAGCCCCGTTCGCACGCCTGGCTCAAGTACTCCTCGCCCACGGTGTTGCGGTGCGGTGTGAAGCGCAGCGGCCCGGAGAAGTCCAGGGCGCGGCGCAGCAGCGCCTTGCGGGTGCGCAGCGGCAGCCCGGTCACATCGTGTCCGGCCAGGTAGAGCAGATCGAAGACGTAGTACGTCACCGCCACCTGGCGTGCCCGTGCCAGGGCGCGGCGGCGGTCGTGGATGCCGCTGCGTTGCTGCAGCCGGGCGAAGCTGGTCCTGGAGCCGTCGAAGGCGACCATCTCGCCGTCCACGACGAAGTCGTCGCAGTCCTGGCGGGCCAGCGCGTCCGTGATCTCCGGGTAGGTGTCACCGAGCTTCTGGCCGCTGCGCGAGAGCAGCCCGGCCCGCGTCCCGTCGCGGAACGCGAGGCAGCGCACCCCGTCGAGCTTCCGCTCGAAGATCCAGCCAGGGTCGGAGAAGTAGCGCTCCGTCAGCGTGGCCAGCATCGGTGTGGGGCTCTCGGGCCGGGCTGTGCGCCGCAGCGCCGTCCGTTCCTCGGGCGGCACGGTGTCGAACAGGTCCGTCGTCGCGGATGCGGGCATCCCTGTCTCCCCCTTCCTCGGGAAGGGCAGTGCGTCCTCCGGGTTCCCGTGGAACGCGCACACATGCGTTGCGAGCCGTCACAGCGTCGGTGCCGTCATGACGACGAGCAGCCACGTGACGTAGTCGCCGAGATGCCCGGAGTGCAGGCGGCGCAGCGGGACGATGACGCGCCGCCCCACCGCGTGCGCGGCGGCGCCGAGGCGGGCGACGACCGGTGACCGCAGCGCGGGGCCCCACACGGCGCCCGCCGCGAGAAACAGCGCCAGGGCGACCGAGGCGAAGGCGAGGTACAGCCCCTGCGCGGTCCATCCGGTGTCCGGAACGGGCGTCCGCGGCGGCGCCGTGCGGCCCAGGACCGCGGCCGCGTAGGCGGTGCGGTCGGTGAACTGGCGTGCCGCGAGAGCCAGTGACCTGCCGACGGCGGGTACGAGGCCGACGGTCAGCGCGCCGCAGAGCAGGACGGCCGGCACCACGAGCATCGGGACCGGGATGCGGCGCCGCGGATCGCGGATCTCGGGTTCTTCCCCGCTGCCGGTGATCTCAAGGCCCTTGTACCGCTCGCGCGGCCGGGGTCCGGCTCCGGCGAAGATCCGGGCGGTGGCGCGCAGTACGGCCGCCCCGGTGGTGGCCGACACCAGGACGAACACGGCGGGCAGCCAGCCGAACAGTTCCTCGCCGGCGTGCTCGGTGACGGCCTTGCCAAGGCCCGTGCCGAAGGGCGGAAGCCCGGCGAGCGCGAGGCCGCCGAGCGTGAACAGCAGGCCGACCAGCGGCAGGTCGCGGCCGCGCCGGTACAGACCGTGTTCGTCGACGGAGCCGTACCGGTCGAGCAGCACGCCCGTCGTGGCGAACAGGGCCGCCTTGACGCCGGCGTGCGCGAGGACGTAGAGCGCCACTCCGGCGACGCCCGCGGGGGTGAGCAGCGCCGCCCCGGTGAGGAAGAGACCTACGTGGCCGACGGTGGAGTAGGCGAGCATGCGCTTGAGGTGCCGCTGCTGCCAGCACATCACCGCGCCGACCACGGCGGTGAGCACGCCCGCGGTGACGAGCGCGAGGCGCAGGTGGGTGTGGGTGATGCCGTGCGGTCCTGAGAAGACCAGCCAGTACACGCGCAGCGTGCCGTAGACGGCCAGTTCGACCATGACGCCGGACAGCAGCATGCACACGGGTGTCGGCGCGACGGCATGGGCGTCGGGCAGCCAGAAGTGGAACGGGACCACGGCGGCTTTGACCAACAGGCCCGTCACGACCAGGACGAACGCTACGCCGAGCAGCGCGTCGGGCCGGTGTCCGGCGAGCTGGGCGCCGAGCTGGGCCAGGCCGAGTTCGCCGGTGCGGGCGTAGAGCATTCCGATGCCGAGGAGCGAGCAGTACGCGCCGAGCGAGTTGATGACGCCGAAGACCAGGGCGCCCTGCACGGGGCGCGGGTCCTCGACGCGGTAGCCGGTGAGCGCGTAGGCGACCGCGCCCATCAGTTCGAAGAAGACGAACGCGTCGAACAGGTCGCCGGTCAGCGCGAACCCGCACATCCCCGCTTCACGGCGGCCCGGCCCGGACCCGAGGCGACGGCCGCGGCCAGGGCGACGAGCGGCACGCCGAGGGAGGAGGCCGGGGCGAGAGCGTGCAGCCGCTGGTAGGGTCGCGGCAGCGCCACGAGGCAGACCGCCGACAGCACCAGCACGCCGGTGCCCGCGAACAGCAGGGCGAGCACGCACAGGTGACGGATCGTCATGTCACGTCTCCCCGTGCGAGGCGGTGTCGGAGGCTTCGGCGGCGTCGAGCGAGCGGGCGCCGAGGAAGCGGGCGAACACGAGGGTTCCGGCCGGTCCGAGGAGCGCCAGGACGAGCGCGAGGTCGACGAGAAAGCTGCGGCCGAAGCCCTGCGCGATGAGCAGGAAGACCGCGGTGACCAGGGTGTTCGCCAGGCTGAGTCCGGCGAGCCGTTCGTGTGCCGATCCCCTGCTCACCGCCCACAGGCACGGCGCCGTCGCGAGGGTCAGCAGGGCCGCGGTAGCCGACATCCAGGCGTTCACCGTCGCCGCCCCCTCACGAGCAGCCGCTCCAGTCGTGTCCGGTCGCCGGTCGCGACGTGGGCGACGACCGTCTGCCGTCCGCCGGACTCGCGCGGGTCGATGTCGACGACGTACATGCCAGGCGTGGACGACAGGACGGCGCAGGCCCAGGCGGCGCCCGAACCGGTCGCGAGGTCCAGCCTCTTCAGCTCGCCGTCGGCGGGACGGCGGCGCAGCGCGTCCGCCGTGAGCGCGCAGAGCCGACCCAGGTCGACGGCGACCGCGCCCGGCAGCGCAAGGAGCGCGGCGCACCACCTGCGCG
>NZ_JAPHNL010000010.1 GCF_026274175.1 Streptomyces beihaiensis | reverse complement strand
CCCGGCCAAGCGCAGGGAACCCGCACCACAAACCTCATAGCGTCACAACCGTCTCACTGGACTTGAAATCTTCCGCGTGAGGAACGCGTGGACGTAGTTCGAGTACCCGGTCTCCACCTGAATCCGGTCGGAGATGTGATGCATGAGCGGGATGACCCTCTGAAGGTTGCCGAACCGGATCGTGTGGCCCTGAGCGTACAGATTCTTCAGCTTGGCGCCGTCCGTGCGGCCGAACTCGTTCATGAAGATCTTCGGGTTGAGGGACGGACGCGGCGCCTTGACGACAGCGATCTCCGACGCCGGAGCGCACCCGGAGAACAGCCACTCTTCGAGACCGCCGGTGGTGATCTCCTCGTCGAGAGCGGTCTTCCCGCGCTCGTACACACGAGGCTCGTCCGGCCACGTGGAAAGCAGGTCGTTCACCCCGGCTTCGGGGAGCAGGAGACGCAGAGACACGGGCAGCTCCTCCTATGCGGGCGGGAGAGGGCAGGGGATCTCCGGGTGGAAGCGGTTCAGGCAGCACACGACGGAGAACGACATGAGGTTCTTGGCGGGCGTGTAGTACACCCAACTCACGTCGACACCGAACGGGAGCACATCGGAGGCGTACTCCAACTTGGTGTCGAGGCTGCTGTACGCCTGGAGGCCGTCCGCTCGCTCGAAGGGAGGGTTCTCTTCGTACTTCTTGGTGAGCCACTCCAGTGCGATGTCCACGTCCGCCCAGGTGCGGTCGGCCGAGGTCTGGCTCTTCTTCGTCAGCCAGTAGCCGGTCATGGTGGGCGGTACGTTGCCGGTCTGGAACTCGGCGGCGGCCTCGCGGTACCGGTCGAGAACCTGCTGTTGCTTCTTGTCCTCGGGGTCCGTGACCGAGGGAGGTCCGTTGGGGTGCGGGGGCCGTCGGCTCCCCTCTTGCGCGTAGGTCTTCGGGTCCCCGACCCATGGGCCGTAGCCGTGCCAGTGTCCGGTCCAGCTCATCGTCGCCTTTCAGAGGGTGGGCCGGGCCGCCGTCGCTCAGGACTTCAGGGCGGCGGCCCGACGAAGGTACGTGCTGCGTACGGTCTCAGGGGGTCAAGCCACGCCTCTTCGCGTAGCCGACGACGAAGTCGTCCATCTCGGCCTCGGTGAAGCGCAGTTCCCTACCCGCGCCCTCCGGCTTGGAGTCGCGCAGGATGTACCCGGTCTCGCCGATGGCGCCGATCTCTACGCAGGACTCGTGTTCGCTCTGAAGGTTGCCGCCGCAGAAGTTCTCGAACGTGGTCTCGTCGACTGGAAGTGAGTAGAGGTTGCTCATGGGATGGTCCTCCTGACCTATCGGAGGTGCGGAGGGTGATGGCCTCCGCACGCGTTTGTTGTGCACGTGCTGCCCGGCCCCAGTCGCCCTGTTCTTCTTCGGCACCGGAGATCCGAAGCAGGGACGCTTGACGCGGGTCAGACGCAACCGGTAAATGGCCACCAGTGACCGGGCGTTGACTGCAAGCTGACGTAGATGCTCCGCCGCCTCGGCGTGCGTCATGTGTTCGGGCTGCGTCGACTTCGTCAGCAGGCGGTGCGCAGTGACGAACAGGCGGGCCTGGGTGGGGTTGTCCTTGTCCATGACCGGCGACTCGACAACCAGCGCGAGCGTGACCCGCATCCGATTGATGCGCTCGTCGATGGTGGCGCGCTCGGGCAGATCGAGGCGGAGCTTGACCGACCAGGTGATGTCGGCATCGAGTTGACTCAAGTCGATCGGTTCACCGACCCGCCGTTCTTCGCTTGCGTCTGTTCTGGCCTCCACAACACTCACCGCACCCCTCGATCGATGGCTACCGCTTGCTCGTCATCAAGCGTGCTCATCGACCAGCGCCCGCACCATGCGATGCGGGTATCACCCGAGGGTCACAAGAGCTGACCTGGAATCACCTCGATGTCACCTCGGAGGAAGCTGGTGTCCCGGCAAGCTATGCGGGCGATAGTCACGATGCTGACCAGCTGCCCCAGCTGCCCAGACTCAGAACCGGGAGGGCCCCATGACCCAGCAGGAACCGAAGTCCCTGCTTCAGTCCCTGGTTCGGTCGCGCGGATGGTCGTACACCGAAGCCGCGAAGGAGTTCCGGCGCTACGGACGACTGCTCGCCGAAGAGTTGGATGACGGCGATTACCGGACGGCGGACGTCTCGGAGCCGACATGGAGACGGTGGACGGGCGGTAGACAGCGGCGGATGCCCAACGGCCCTGCGCCCCGCATCCTGGAGCGGATGTTCCCCGGAAGGTCCGTGCAGGAGCTGCTCGGCCCGCCGCCTGTAGCGGTCACCTTGCGTCCTGCGCCGAACGAAAGAGACATAGCGATGACTGCTCGCAACGCTGCGGCCCACGCCGGGAACGCCGCCTCCGCTCACCTGCCGGACATGACCCTGGACCAGATCGACGACGATGTCCGATCCCTGGCAGTCGCCTACGACACCACCGATCCTGGCACTGCGTTCCGCGACTGCAACAGGCTGCTGCTCGACATCCAGAACAAATTGGAGCGCACACTGCGTCCGCGCCAGGAGGAGCGGCTGTACTTGGCGGCGGGCATGCTGACCTCACTGCTGTCGGTGGCTGCGTTCGACCTGGCCGCACTGGGGCCGGCGGTGCAGTTCGCGCGGACGTCAGCGATGTACGGCCAGACCATCGAGCACGGGCCGCTGCAGGCATACGCGCACGGCGTTCTCGCCTACCTGGCGTACTGGGACAGTCAGCCTTCGTCCGCTCTGCGCCACATCAAGCTGGCCATGTCATTCGGTGGGGTGGGCGACATGGGCAGAGTTCGGCTTCATGCCATCGAGGCCCGAACGTTCGCGCACCTGGGGCGTCCCCGCGAGTCCGCACGTGCCATACAGGCGGCGCTCGAACCAGGGTCGGGGCTCCGCGATGAACTGCACGACTCTGGCGGGGAGTTCGCCTTTCATCCGCCTCGGGCGGCCATGAGTCATGCCGCGACGTACTTGGTGCTGAGGGACTCGAAGCATGCCGAAGAGTCCGCAATGCATGCCCTGCGGCTGCTGGCGCAGGAGGCGACTCCCGACCGGCCGGTTCAAATGCAGGTGACAGTGGATCTGGCCCGGGCGAGGTTGCTGCGCGGTGAGCTGGACGGCGTGGACGACGCGCTGGGACCGGTTTTCCAGACCTCGGCCGAGTGGCGCACCATCGGCCTGGTCGACCGCGTCAGCAAGCTCCGGATGGAACTGGCACGTTCAGAGACCGCGCGGGCGCACCTGGGCAAGGAAGTGGAAGAGCGCATCGAGGAGTTCGTTGCACTGGCGGCCGCCCGTCCTCTGCCGGGCGGTGGGCCCTTGCCGATCGGGCTCTAGAGACCTGCAAGGATCTGCCCCTCCCTGGCCGGATCGATTCCGTGCTCTTCCCAGCGCGGATGCTTAACCGGTGCGTCGTCCGACTGCATCCACGTCCAAGTGTCCGCCACGGTGTCCGCCAGGGGGCGGCAGGTGAGCCCGGATGCCTGCGCTTTGGCTGTGTCCACGGCCCAGGTGCCGGGATTGGTGCGCCACAACGGCAATTCGGTCCACTGTTTCACTCTATGGGCGACTAGGGCGGCGTCCGATGCGAAGACCAACCGCCCGCTGCTTCCAGTGGCGCTGAGACAGGCGGTCAGGAAGTCCACCATACGGTCGCGCCCTCGCGGCCCGGCCAGGTTGAATGCCCCCGCCGGGGCTGCAAGCGCGAAGGCGGCGACGTCACGGACATCGATGGGCTGGATCAACTTGTCCGGTGCGCCGGGAGCGAGAATGCTCCCGCCACGAGCGCAGCGGTTCAGCCACCACGGCAGACGGCCGACGTACTCGCCGGGTCCGAGGATCACACCCGGCCTCAGGATCGTGAGCCTTTCCCCGAACTCCGCGCTCGCGGCGCCCTCGCAGCCCGCCTTCTGCTTGCCGTAGTGCGCAGGGCCGCCCTCGTCGGCGCCGTAGTCCCGGTCGGCGTCGGGCGGGGCGTCGTAGACCGGGCTGGCCTCGGTCAGAGGCTCATTCGGCCACCCTCGATAGGCGTTGACAGTGGAGACGTACACATACCGATCTGTGACCGGTTCGAGGGCCCGAGCCCCGGAAAGAACCTGGCGCGGCGCCATCTCGGAGGCCGAGGTGTCGATGGCCATGTCCCACGGGCCGTGCAGGGCGAGGCGGTTCAGGTCGTCGATGTCCGTCCGGTCTCCGTGCACGGCCGTCACGCCCGCCAGATCCGGAGCGCTGCGACCTCGGTTGAACGTGGTCACGTGATGCCCGGCACTGAGCGCTGTCCGCGCGATGGCCTTGCCGAGGAACCACGTACCACCGATCAGGAGGATTCGCATGTGCCACCGCGATCACTGACGAACGAGCCCATGCCCGGCGTAGTGGAGATCAGCCCTTCGTCGCGCAGGGCGGCAGTCGCCTTGCGGACTGTCGTGCGCGCCACCCCGAACTCGCTTTCCAGCTGGACTTCGGACACCAGGTGCCGAGGCGGGTACTCGCCGCTTGCGATGCGCCGACGAACCACGTCGGCGATCTGTTGCCACTTGGGGCGGGTGGGGTCGAAGTCGTACACGCGCGGACCTTACACATCCGCATCCATATACACATAGAGCTACCTGTACACCCCTACCCATAGACAGGTGCATAGATACTCGCTACCGTCGACAACGAAAACGCCCCGGCGACCGCGTAGGACCGGTCCGCCGGGGCTTGCCGAACAGCTTGATAGGAGCTGAACGACCATGCGCGATGCTATCGCCCGCACCCTCACCCGGGTGCTGGCCCTACTCGTCCCCTGCCGTCCCGGACGCCACAGCGCTCGGTACCTCGCCGCGCGGACGTCCGGGCCCATCACGGCCTCTGGCCCCGCCCCTGCCCTCTCCCCCGCCAACCCCTGGTCCCGTCCGTGGACCGGGCCCACGAAAGAGCAAGCCGCAGCATTCTTCCGGCGGCAGGGCGCGACCACGCCTGAGCAGCGGCGGCAACGGGAGCGGCGGCGGGCGCTCTACTACGCCACGCGTGGCATCGACTTCCCGTACACGTACGAGGGCGCGCCCTTTCCGCTAGCCGCGTTCGCCTCGGCAGCGGGGGGCGACGCGTGACCCGCGACGGACTGACCAACGAACCAGGCGTGACCGCAGCCCTGTGCGTCAAATGCCACACCCTCACGCACGCGCCCGTTCCAGTGCGCTGGATCGAGAGTGCGAGCGGGCCCGGTACGACCCTCTGGGCCTGTCCCGCCCATGCAGCCGAACTCGCACCCGGCCCGATGCCCGGCGAGCTTGAAACGGGAGGTGCGTAGCCCAGGGCCGCGCCAGGCACCTGTAGACCAGGGGCCCGAACGCCCCGTACGGCTCACCAGACGTACGGGGCATCGGCGATTGCGTCACCCCCAGCCCCTCGCGAGCACGTCCGCCATGTCGTCATTCGTGAGGTCGGGCAGGCCGAGATCGGGAAGATAGATTTCCCCCATGGGATCAGTGGGACTGCTCGCGGCCGAGGTGAGGTGCCAGGTACCCACGTCGCCGTCGTCGTGGTTGTCGTCGGAGCCGTCGCCCGTGATCGTCGCCATGCGACATCGTCCCCACAGGCGCGCGTGGCCCGACCAGTGGTTTTCACGGGTCCTGCGGCCTCACTCCGGACGGAACACCGGCACGGACAGGTCCCCGTCCGACGCACGGAAGGCGACCGCGAGTTCCATCCCCACCCGCAGCTCCGTCTCCTCGCAGTCCACGACCTCCGTCATCATCCGCGGGCCCTCGGCCAGGTCGACGACGGCCGCCACGTACGGGGTGCGGCTGCCGAACGGCGGCAGGTCGTTGCGGTGGACGACCGACCACGTGTAGAGCGTGGCGCGGCCGCTCGCCTCGCGCCAGCGCACGTCCTCGCTCCAGCAGTACGGGCAGAACTCGCGCGGGTAGTGGTGGTCGCGGCCGCACGCCCCGCAGCGCCGCAGGAGCAGCTTGCCGTCCGCGGCCGCTTCCCAGTACGGGCGCGTGAAGGCGTCCGGTTCCGGGACGTCGAAGCGGGGGCCCGCCCCATTGGTCGTGGTCTCCGTGGGCATCCGCATCAGAACAGTCCGATCGCGTGGTCGAGGGACCAGGTCTGCCAGGACATCGCGAACAGCGCGACGAGCGAGATCAGGCCCATCATCGCGTTCTGCCCCTGCTCGGCCCAGTCGTGGATCATCAACGTGAAGTAGAGGGCGTTGAGCAGCAGGCCGCCGACCAGCGCTATCGGGGTCAGCAGGCCCAGTATCAGGCCAAGGCCCAGGGCCAGTTCGGCATACACGACCACGTACGCCATCGCCTTCGGGCGCGGCGCCACCACCGTCTCGAAGCCGCCGCGCACCGCGCTCCAGCGGTGTTTGGCCGCCACGTCCGCCGCCCAGGCGATGCCGGTGCCGCGCTCGAACCAGCCCTTCTTGTCCTTGTGCCGCCAGCTCTCCAGCCACCACAGGCCGAGGCCGATGCGCAGCACGGCGAGCCATTCGGCGCCGTCGAGCCCTATCGCGTCCATCTCATCCGCATCCGCATCAACATCCACCCTCGCATCCGCACTCGCATCCGCCTCCGGTTCCGCCTCCGTCGAGTCTTTGCGCTCCGAACTGTTCCTGACGGAGCGTCAGTTCAGTAATCTGACGTTACGTCAGTTATTCCGCAGCCACCTCCACCAGTCAAGACCACGAGAGCGGACCACGAGAGCGGACCACCAGTCCAAGACCCCACGGGCGGACCGATGCTTGGATCGACTTACGGCACCCTGACCACCGACTCCCGCCGCGCCCGCGTGATCGCCTGCGGTGAGCAGCCCCGTTCCACCGTGCACGGCAGTACCGGCACCGACGAAACCGATGCCACGGATGTCAGCGGACGACCGCTGTACGCCGACGCACCCGACCTCGACCGGTTCTTCCGGCCCGAGTCCGTCGCCGTCGTCGGCGCCTCCGACGCCGAAGGGCGCCCCAACACCGGCATCACGCGGCAGCTGATGGCATGGGCGGAGCGGGTCGGCGCGCGCCTGCACCCCGTGCATCCGACGCGCGAGACCGTGTTCGGGCTGCCCTGCTCGCCCTCCGTCGCCGCGCTGCCCGAGACGGTCGACCTCGCCGTGCTGCTCGTCGCCGATCCGCTGCCCCTCGTCGAGGAACTCGCCGAGAGCAAGGTGAAGTTCGCCGTCGCGTTCGCCTCCGGGTTCGCCGAGACCGGCAGCGAGGGGGCCAACGCGCAGGAGCGGCTCGCGGCGGCCGTGCGGCGGTCCGGGATGCGGCTGCTCGGACCCAACACCAACCTCAACGCCTTCGAGCGGTTCCGGGACGACCTCGACGGGCCCGCCATCGCCCTCATCACCCAGTCCGGGCATCAGGGCCGTCCCGTGTTCACGATGCAGGAGCTGGGCGTCCGCCTCTCCCACTGGGCGCCCACCGGCAACGAGGCGGACCTGGAGACCGCCGACTTCATCTCGTACTTCGCGCGCCGGCCCGAGGTCGGCGCAATCGCCTGCTACGTGGAAGGGCTCAAGGACGGGCGCTCCTTCCTGCTCGCCGCCGACCGGGCCGCGCGGGCCCACGTCCCCGTCGTCGCCGTCAAGGTCGGCCGGACCGAGGCCGGGGCCAGGACCGCCGCCTCGCACACCGGAAAGCTCACCGGCGCCGACACCGTCGTGGACGCGGCGATGCGGCAGTTCGGCGTGATCCGCGTCGACGGGCTCGACGAGCTCCAGGACACCGCCGCGCTGCTCGCCCGCGCCCGCGCGCCGCGGGCCGAAGGCGTCGTCGTCTACTCCATCTCCGGCGGCACCGGCGCGCACTTCTCCGACCTGGCCACGGCCGCCGGGCTCGACCTGCCCGAACTGTCTCCGGGCAAGCAGGACGAGCTGCACCAATGGATACCCGCGTACTTGAACGTCGCGAACCCCGTCGACAACGGCGGGCATCCCGTCGGCGACTGGCGCGGGCGGAAGATCATCGACGCGATCCTCGCCGACCCGTCCGTCGGCGTGCTGATCTGCCCGATCACCGGGCCCTTCCCGCCCATGAGCGACAAGCTCGCGCAGGACCTCGTGGACGCGGCGGAGCAGACGGACAAGCTGGTGTGCGTGGTGTGGGGGTCTCCCGTCGGGACGGAGGACGCCTATCGCACGACCCTGCTCGGGTCCTCCCGCGTCGCCACCTTCCGTACGTTCGCCAACTGCATCACCGCCGTCCGCGCCTGGCGCGACCACCACCGCTTCACCGCCGCGTACGCCTCCCCCTTCGAGCAGGCGCCGCGCACCCCGTCGCCGTCCTTCCGCAAGGCGCAGGCCCTCATGCGCCCCGGCCACCGCCTGAGCGAGCACGCGGCGAAGCAGCTCCTTCGGGCGTACGGCATCCGCGTACCGCGCGAGCAACTGGTGACCAGCGCCGCGGCCGCCGTACGGGCCGCCTCGCTCGTCGGCTATCCGGTCGTCATGAAGGCATCCGCCCCGCAGCTCGCCCACAAGACCGAACTCGGCCTGGTGAAGGTGGGGCTGACGTCCGCCAGTCAGGTACGGGACGCCTACCGCGAGCTCACCGACATCGCCCGCTACGAGGGCATCGACCTCGACGGCGTCCTGGTGTGCCAGATGGTCGAACGCGGCGTGGAGATGGTCGTGGGCGTCACCCACGACGACCTCTTCGGGCCCACCGTCACCGTGGGACTCGGCGGCGTACTCGTCGAGGTACTGCGGGACGTCGCCGTCCGCGTGCCGCCCTTCGGCGAGGACCAGGCCCGCGCCATGCTCGGCGAGCTGCGCGGGCGGGCCCTGCTGGACGGGGTCAGGGGGGCGCCCCCGGCCGATGTCGACGCGCTCGTCGAGGTCGTCCTGCGCGTGCAGCGCATGGCGCTCGAACTCGGCGACGACCTCGCCGAACTCGACATCAACCCGCTGATGGTGCTGGAGCGCGGCCAGGGCGCCGTCGCCCTCGACGCGCTCGCCGTGTGCCACTGACCGCGACCGCGACCGCGACGACGACCGCGCCCGCTGTCCGCCACCCGCCGTCCGCCGTCCGCCGCCCGAAACGGAGATCCCCCGTGTCCACATCGTCCTCCCCCGAAGAGTCCGATTCATTGGTACTGCACACCACTGACAACGGCGTCTCCTGGATCACCCTCAACCGGCCCGACGCCATGAACGCCGTCACCTGGGACCAGCGCGAACGCCTCATCGCGCTGCTCGACGACGCCTCCGCCGATCCCGGCGTACGGGCTGTCGTCCTCACCGCCACCGGCAAGGGCTTCTGCGCTGGCGCCGACCTCAAGAACGCCCCCGCGCCCGCCTTCGGGCCCGCCCGCGAGCGCGTCAGCGGCGACGTCGCCCGCACCATCCGGCGCGGCGCACAGCGCCTGATCGCCGCCGTCCTCGACTGCGAGAAGCCGGTGATCGCCGCCGTCAACGGCACGGCCGCCGGGATCGGCGCGCACCTCGCCTTCGCGTGCGACCTCGTCGTCGCCGCCGAGTCGGCGCGCTTCATCGAGGTGTTCGTACGGCGCGGGCTCGTGCCGGACGGCGGCGGCACCTATCTGCTGCCGCGGCTCGTCGGCCCGCAGCGGGCCAAGGAGCTGATGTTCTTCGGGGACGCCCTCGGCGCGGCCGACGCCGAGCTGATCGGGCTCGTCAACCGGGCCGTCCCCGATGACCAGGTGGCGAAGGTCGCGCGCGAGTGGGCCGACCGGCTCGCCGCCGGTCCCACCCGTGCCATCGCCCTCACCAAGCAGCTCGTCAACGCCTCCCTGGACTCCGACCGAGCCACCGCCTTCGCGGCGGAAGCCGCTGCCCAGGAGATCAACATGACGACGCGGGACGCGAACGAGGGCGTGGCGAGCTTCGCCGAGCGGCGGCGGCCGCGGTTCCATGGCCGGTGACGTCACCGGCGGCCATGGGAGTTCCCCTCACACCTTCCCATCTGATGGCCCGTCAGGTTCACTGGAACAATGATGGGACACGCAGGGATGGCGGAGACCGTCGTCCGGTACCTCAGGTCGGTCGGCGCCCCCACGACGGCGGGACCGGTCCGGGCGCTGCCGCGGCCCGAGCTGCGCGCCGTACGGGACGACGAGCGGGCGCCGGTCCCGGCGGCCGAGTTCCGCCGCGTACTGGGGAACTTCGCGTCCGGCGTCACCGTCGTGACAGCGCCCGAGGACGAGCCGGGCGCCGGGCCCGCCGGGTTCGCCTGCCAGTCGTTCTCCTCGCTCTCGCTCGACCCGCCGCTGGTGGTGTTCATGGTGGCGCGCACCTCGACCACGTGGCCGCGGATCGCGCGGGCCGGCGTCTTCTGCGTCAACGTACTCACCGCCGACCAGGGCGAGTTGTGCCGCGCCTTCGCCGTGAGCGGGGCCGACAAGTTCGCCGGGGTCGCCTACGACGGCGCGCCCGTGTCCGGCTCGCCGCGGCTCGACGGGGCGGCGGCCTGGATCGACTGCGCCATCCACGCCGTGCACACCGGCGGCGACCATCTGATCGTGGTGGGCCGCGTCACCGCCCTCGGCACCGGCCCGGAGGGCGGGGAGGGCCGGGAGGGCGAGCCGCTGCTCTTCCACCGCGGTCGGTTCGGCACCGTCGCGCCCTCCTGAGCGCCTGCCGCCCCAGCCGTACCAGCCGCCTCCGTCACCCGCGCCCACCCGGTGCGAGGCAAGCCGCCCAGCCGAAGTGAGGAATCCGGCCCACGGCGTACCGCAGGACGTTCCGCGCGGCCCTGCCGTTGGCGTCGGGCCTCGTAGCCGCTCGGAACGTCACCCCGGCCCCTCAGAACGTCAGCACCCCTCGCGCCACCCGCCCCGCCTCCGCGTCCGCCACGGCCGCGTCGAACTCGGCGATCGGGTACGCGCGCGTGACCAGCTCGTCCAGCATCAGGCGGCCGGCCGCGTAGAGGTCCGCGTACAGCCGGATGTCCCGCTGCGGCCGCGACGAGCCGTACCGGCAGCCGAGCACCGACTTGTCCAGGAACAGCTGGGCGGGCACGAACGTCGCCTCCGCGTCGGCGGCCGGCATGCCGAGCAGGACCGCCTGCCCGTGCCGGTCGAGGAGGTCGATCGCGGCGCGGACGAGGTCGATCCGGCCCACGCACTCGAAGACGTGGTCCGCGCCGTCCGGCAGCACGCCCCGCACGTCGGCGACGTCCGTGACGAACTCGGTCGCCCCGAACCGCCGGGCCACCTCCTCCTTCGCGGGGTTGGCGTCCACCGCCACGATCGTCAGCGCGCCCGCCAGCCGCGCGCCCTGCACCACGTTCAGCCCCACCCCGCCCGCGCCGATCACGACGACCGACTCGCCCCGGTCGACCCCAGCCCGGTTCAGCACGGCCCCCACCCCCGTCAGGACCCCGCAGCCGATCAGCGCGGCCGAGGTCAGCGGGATCTCCTTGGGGATCTTGACCGCCTGCACGGCCTTGACCACGGTCCGCTCGGCGAACGCCGAGTTCGCCGCGAACTGGTACACCGGCTCCCCGCCCCGCGAGAACGGCCGCCCCGGCCGCCCGATCGCCTGCCTGCACATCGTGGGCCGCCCCCGGTCGCACTCGGCGCACGCCCCGCAGTTGGCGAGCGTGGACAGACAGACGTGGTCGCCGGGCACGACATGTGTGACGCCCGCGCCCACCGCCTCGACCACACCCGCGCCCTCGTGCCCGAGGACCACCGGCCGCGGGAACGGGATCGTCCCGTCGATCACCGACAGGTCGCTGTGGCAGAGCCCGGCCGCCGCGATGGCGACCAGCACCTCGCCCGGCCCCGGGTCGCGTATCTCCAGATCGTCGACGACCGCCGCCCGCTCGCCGTCGAACAGAACACCCCTCACGTGGCCTCCCTGGGCAGGCCGAGCACGCGCTCGGCGATGATCGTGCGCTGGATCTCGTCCGAGCCGCCGTAGATGGTGTCGGCCCGGCTGAACAGGAACAGGCGCTGTACGTCGTCGAGTTCGTACGGTGCGGCCGGTGACCAGTCGGCCGGCCCGACCGCCGCGCCCGGCCCCCGTACGCGCAGCGCGAGCTCACCGAGCCGCTGGTGCCAGCCGCCCCACAGCAGCTTGGCGACGCTGGGCGCGCCCGGATCTCCGGCGCCGCCCAGGGTGCGCAGGGCGTTCCACCGCATCACCCTGAGCTCGGCCCACAGCCGTACGATCCGGTCCGCGATCACCGGGTCGCCGACCGCGCCCGACGCCACGGCCTCCCGTGCGAGCCGCCGCAACTGCGCGGCGAAACCGATCTGTTGGGCCAGGGTCGACACGCCGCGCTCGAAGGCGAGCAGCCCCATGGCGACCTGCCAGCCCGCACCGGCGCGGCCCACGACCTCCTCGGCGACGGCCCCGTCGAAGAACACCTCGTTGAACTCACTGGTGCCGGTCAGCTGCCGGATGGGCCGCACTTCGACGCGGTCCGGCTGATCCATCGGCACCAGCAGGAAGGACAGCCCGTGGTGGCGCCGGGAGCCGGGTTCGGTGCGGGCCAGCACGAAGCACCAGTCGGCCTCGTGCGCCAGTGAGGTCCACACCTTCTGCCCGCTGACCCGCCACCGGCCGTCGCCGTCCCGCACCGCGCTCGTACGCAGCGAGGCCAGGTCGGAGCCGGCGCCCGGTTCGCTGTAGCCCTGGCACCACAGTTCCTCGCCGCGGGCGATGGGCGGCAGGAAGCGGCGCCGCTGCTCCCGGCTGCCGTACGCGAGCAGGGTGGGCGCCAGGAGGTTCTCGCCGATGTGGCCGCAGCGGCCGGGGGCCCGTACGCGGGCGTACTCCTCGGCCCACACCACCTGCTCGGTGAGGGTGGCGGCGCGATTGCCGTGGCCGGTCTCGCCCCAGCCGAGCCCGATCCAGCCGCCCGAGCCCAATTCCCTCTCCCAGGCGCGGCGTTCGGCCGAGCCGTCGTGCTCGCTGCCGGGGCCGCCGCGGCCGACGGCCGCCGTGAACCGGCCCACCAGGTGCTCCTCCAGCCAGGCTCGCGCCTCGCGCCGGAACGCCTCGTCCTCGGCTCCGAAACCGAAATCCACGACACCCCACCCCCTGCTCCCACTGGTTGGACCGACTGGTGACCGGATCGAGTGCTGACCGGATCGAGTGCTGACCGGATCGAGTACCGGCAGGGCCGGCCGCCACCGGCCGGACCGGCCACCGGCCGGACCGGTCCCTGGCTGGACCGGTCCCTGGCTGGAGCGGCTACCGGTTGGGCCGTTCCTTGCCGGCGGCGGCGCGCGCCATCTCCTCCAGGCGGGCCAGCATCGGCATGGGGTCGGTGCCGACCGTGCCCGGCAGGAAGTCGGCGATCCTCTCGGGCGTCCAGGGCCCGTCCGCGTACCCGGCGCGCAGCTCGCGCGGCTGCGCCCACACGGCGATCTTCGGCCCGGCCACGGTGTACACCTGCCCGGTGATCCTCTCCTCGCGGGCCCGGTCGCTGAGCAGGTAGACGACGAGCGCGGCGACGTCCTCCGGCTCCCCGATCTCCTTGAGCTCCATCGGGACGTTGGCGGACATCCGCGTACGGGCGACGGGCGCCACGGCGTTGGCGGTCACCCCGTACTTGTGCAGGCCGAGCGCGGCGCTGCGCACGAGCGAGATGACGCCGCCCTTGGCGGAGGCGTAGTTGGCCTGCGCGACCGAGCCCTGGTGGTTGCCGCTGGTGAAGCCGATGAGGGTGCCGCCGCGCTGTTCGCGCATCACCGCCGAGGCGGCCCGGAACACGGTGAAGGTGCCCTTGAGGTGGGTGGCGACGACGGGGTCCCACTCCTCCTCCGACATGTTGAAGAGCATGCGTTCGCGCAGGATGCCCGCCACGCACACGACTCCGTCGATCCGCCCGTACCTGTCCAGGGCGGTGTCCACGACGCGCCCTCCGCCCGCCATGGTGGACACATCGTCGGCGACGGCGGCGGCCTCGCCGCCCGCCGCCTCGATCTCCTTGACGACGGCCTGCGCCACCTCGGACGTGGGTTCGCCGCCCTCGATGGAGACGCCGTAGTCGTTGACGACGACCTTCGCCCCTTCGGCCGCGCAGGCGATCGCCACCGCGCGCCCGATGCCCCGTCCGGCCCCCGTCACGGCGACGACCTTGCCTGCCAAGAAGTTCCCCACGCCCGGCCCCTTCCCGCATTTTCTGACGACCCGTTAGATTCAGGCTCGGGTCGGATTCTACGACCCGTCAGATACGGGAGCACAAGACCCGCGACCGACCCCGGGAGGACCGATGCCCCTGCCCGCCGAGTTCCTCGACATCGCCGAACGCGTGAACAACTGGGGGCGCTGGGGGGAGGCCGACGAGATCGGCACCCTGAACCTCGTCACCGACGAGGTGGTCCGCGAGGCCGTCGCCGAGGCGCGCTCGGGCCGCCGCGTGCCGCTGGCGCTGGCGCTGAAGGCGGACGGCGTGCAGTCCGGGCTCATCCCGGGCCGGGTCAACCCGCTGCACGCCATGGTCCAGATCAATCAGCAGCTCTTCGGCCCGGACACGGTCGCCACCAGCGACGACGTGGTGACCCTCGGCCTTCAGTCCGCCACCCACTGGGACGCGCTCACCCACGCGTCCCACTCCGGCCGCATCTACAACGGCCGCTCCGCCGGAACGATCACGGCGCACGGCGGCGCCGGGTTCAGCGGCATCGACAAGATCCCGTACGTCGTCTCGCGCGGGGTCCTGCTCGACGTGGCGGCCGCCAAGGGCGTCGACCGGCTGCCGGGCGACCACGCCATCACGCCCGAAGACCTGGACGAGGCGGCCGAGTTCGGGCGGGTCACCGTACGCGCGGGCGACATCGTGCTCGTGCGGACCGGCCAGGTCCAGGTGTACCTGGCGGGCGACAGGCACGGCTACGGGTACCCGTCACCGGGCCTGTCCGTCCGTACGCCGCAGTGGTTCCACGCGCACGACGTGGCGGCCGTCGCCAACGACACGCTGACCTTCGAGATCTTCCCGCCGGAGATCGAGAACCTGTGGCTTCCCGTGCACGCGCTCGACCTGGTGGAGATGGGCATGCTCCAGGGACAGAACTGGAACCTGGAGAGTCTGTCCACAGCCTGTGGAGAGGCGGGCCGCTACGCCTTCTTGCTCGCGGCGATGCCGGAACCGTTCGAGGGAGCAACGGGGACACCGGTGGCCCCGGTCGCGGTGCTGTGAGCGGCGGGCGCCGAAGCGCTCACACCGCCTCGTAGGCCAGTCCCTGGCAGGTCGCGCCGCCCACCGCGGCACGGTCGACCCGGTCGATCTCGCACCAGATGGCCTTGCCGGTCCCCTCGGGCCGCCAGCCCCAGCGATCGGCGAGGCAGTCGACGAGTTCAAGTCCGCGGCCGTTCATCGCGTCGCCGGACGCGTGCCGGGGTGCGGGCGGCCGCGCGCTGGTGTCCGCCACCTCGACCCGCACCGCGCCACCGCGACTCTCGCCGCCACCGCCGTCCGACACGGTCATCCGCAGCACGGCCGGACGGCCGGTGTGCACCACCGCGTTGGTGACGAGCTCGGAGACGAGCAGCACGAGCGTGTCGGCCAGCGGGTCGTCGGCCGGTACCCCGGAACCGGCGAGCCCTGACCGCGCCCATCTACGAGCCCGCCCCACCTCCGCGGGGTCGGCACCGACTTCGAGCTGAACCTGAAGCACCTGCACCGCTCACACCATCCGAATCCGGCGGGACCGTTGGAGTTCTGCCTCGCGCCACTGACCACTCCGGCCACTGAGAAGGATCACGGAACGTGATCCCCGTACTGCACAGCATGGTTGACCTACAGTCACCCCAACAAGGGCTTCGGGCATATTCCCGCGCGAAGGAGTACTCGTGCGGCATACTGTGCGACGCACTCCGCGCGGGGTCGAACAGGCGGCCGTGCCGCCGGACCCTGCCTTGTGAACGGCGCGCATCCCGCGCCCCGGCGCCGCCTCCAGGACGACACCGACCCCCGTGCTCGGGTCCGGCACCACTCGCATCTGCCACAAGATAGCCGAGCGCGACCCCGACTCCGCGCCGTGACGAGCCCCGCGCAGGACACAACCCGGTATCGGCGCCCGAACGGCCCGCGTGGTCACTGTCCGTACAGCGTTGCCCATGGTTCAGAGCGTGGCCGCGAGCCGCTCCTCCGCCTCCCCTCTCTCCCCGCTCAACTCGGCCCGCACCCAGGCCCTCTTCAGATGCAGGTGCACATCGGCCTCCCAGGTGAAGCCCATGCCGCCGTGCACCTGGAGGCAGTCGCGGGCCCCCTGTACGGCCGCCTCGTCGGCGAGCAGTTTCGCCGCCGCGGTCTCGTCCGGGTCGCCCGTCACGGCCGCCGCGTACACGGCCGCGCGCGCCACCTCCACCCGTACGAGCATCTGCGCGCACAGGTGTTTCACCGCCTGGAACGCGCCGATCGGCCGCCCGAACTGCTCGCGCTCCCGGGCGTGTTGCACCGCCATCTCCAGCGTGCGCCCGGCCGACCCGAGCTGCTCGGCGGCGTACAGGAGGGTGGCCGTACGCGGCACGGGGGCGGGCGCGCTCGCGCCGGCCGGGAGCCGGTGCAGCGGCGTGAGCGGGTCGACCGAGTCCAGGGCCACCGCACCGGCCACGTCGCCGCGCACCACGTCCGCCGCGTCGAGCCACGGCACGAGCCCGCCGAAGGGCGCCGTCACCACGGTCTCGCCCCGCGCCGCACCGGGCACCTCGCCCGCCGCGAGGACCGTGGCCACGAACGGCCCCGGCACCAGCGCCCGCCCGCACTCCTCGAACACGAGCACCGCCTCCGCGAGCCCGAGCCCGACCCCGCCCTCCGCCTCCGGCAGGCACAGCCCGAAGAGCCCGGCGGCGCCCAGCTCCCGCCACAGCGCCCGGTCGATGCAGCCACCACCGCCGACGCGCCCGCCGCGACCGACGCCGCCACCACCGACGCCACCGACGTCGCCGTCGACGGCGGCACGCAGCGCCTGCCGTCCGAACCGCCCCTCAAGGAGCTTGCGCGTTCCGTCCCGCAACGCCCGCTGTTCCGCGCTCAGTCGAAAATCCACGGCGGCTCTCCCTCACTTCCCCCTCGGCAGTCCGAGGATCCGCTCGGCGACGATGTCGCGCTGGATCTGCGAGGTGCCCGCGGCGATCGTGTACGAGAGGGACGAGAGCCGGTCGAGCGTCCACTGCTGCCCCACGTCGAGCGCGCCCGCCCCGCCGAGCACCCGCGCCGCGACGTCGTAGAGCCGCTGGCGGGCGTGCGAGTACCGCAGCTTGAAGACCGATCCGCCGACCCCCGGCACCCCTCCGGCCGCCTGTGCCTCGCTCACGTTCCTCTGGATGAGGCGCCACAGCGCGCCGAACTCGGCGGCGAGGCAGCCGAGTTCGCGGCGGAGCACCGCGTCGTCCCAGCGGCCCGTCCCGCGCGCGTGCGCGGCCAGCTCGCCCAGGACGCGACGGCAGGCGACGACCTCGCCGACGAACGCGGTGCCGCGCTCGAACGACAGCGTCACCATGGTGACCCGCCAGCCGTCGTTCTCCTCGCCGACCCGGTTGCCGACCGGTACGCGCACGTCGTCGAGGAACATCTCGGCGAACTCCGTCGACCCGGCGAGCGTGCGCAGCGGCCGCACGGTGATGCCGGGCGTGTCCATGGGCATGGCCAGCCAGGTGATCCCGCGGTGCCGGGGGACCTCCGCGCTCACCGGCTCGGTGCGCACCAGCAGCTCGCACCAGTCGGCGACCTCGGCGTGCGAGGTCCAGATCTTCGACCCGCTGACGACGTACGTGTCGCCGTCGCGCACCGCCCGGGTCCGCAGTGCGGCGAGGTCGGAGCCGGCGCCCGGTTCGCTGAACCCCTGGCACCACACCTCGTCGCCGCGCAGGACCGGTGTGAGCCAGCGCTCGCGCTGGGCGGCCGTGCCCTCGGCGGCGATGGTCGGTCCCGCGTGCAGCAGGCCCACGAAGTTGGCGCCCACGTAGGGGGCGCCGGCCCGTTCGGTCTCCTCGAGGAAGATGAGGCGGGTGGTGGGCGAGGCTCCCCAGTGGACGTCCCCGTACCCGGCGTCGTACAGCCGCCGCTGCCAGCCGGTGTCGTAGGCGCGGCGGCCCGGCCAGTCGCCGGGCGGGGGCTTGGGCCCGAGCGTGGGCAGCGCCCGTGCCAGCCACTTGCGCAGCCGCGCCCGGAACTCCTCTTCCTCGTCCGTGTACGCCAGGTCCACGACCGGCCGCCCTAGGAGTCCAGGTCCAGGCCGAGCATGCGGATGGCGTTGCCCCGCATCAGCTTGTGCACGGTCTCGTCGTCGAGTCCCTTCACGTGGTCGAGGGCGACCTGTTTGGTGTGCGGGAACGTGGAGTCGACGTGCGGGTAGTCCGTCTCGAAGGTGGCGTTGTCACGGCCCACGGCGTCGAGCGAGGCGACACCGTGCCTGTCACGGAAGAAGCAGCAGAAGATCTGCCGGTAGTAGTACGTGGACGGCGGCTCGGCGATCAGGTCCCTGACCCCGCCCCACGCCCGGTGCTCCTGCCACACGTCGTCGGCGCGTTCGAGGGCGTACGGAATCCACCCCATCTGCCCCTCGCTGTAGGCGAGTCTGAGCCGCGGGAACTTCACGAGGACCCCGCTGAACAGGAAGTCCATCATCGACGCCATGGCGTTGTTGAAGCTGAGCGCGGCCTGCACGGCGGGCGGCGCGTCGGGCGAGGCGGCGGGCATCTGGGAGCTGGAGCCGATGTGCATGTTGACGACCGTCCCGGTCTCCTCGCAGACGGCGAAGAACGGGTCCCAGTGGCCGCAGTGGATGGACGGCAGGCCGAGGTGGGTGGGGATCTCGGAGAACGTGACGGCCCTGACGCCCCGGGCGGCGTTGCGCCGGACCTCGGCGACGGCCAGGTCGATGTCCCACAGCGGGATGATGCAGAGCGGGATGAGCCGTCCCCCGCTGTCGCCGCACCACTCCTCCACCATCCAGTCGTTGTACGCGCGCACGCAGGCGAGCGCGACCTCCTTGTCGTGGGCCTCGGCGAAGGTCTGGCCGCAAAAGCGGGGGAAGGTCGGGAAGCACAGGGACGCCTCGACGTGGTTGAGGTCCATGTCGTCGAGGCGCGCCTTCGGATCCCAGCAGCCGCGCCGCATCTCGGCCCGGGTGATGCCTTCCAGGGTCATGTCGTCGCGGTCGAAGCCGACGGCGGCGATGTTGCGCTTGTAGGGGAACTTCAGATCCTCGTAGACCCACCAGTCGGCCGGTGGGCCGTCCGGGTCCATCGTGATCCGGTACTTGCCGCCGACGTAGGCGAGTTCGCCGATGCCCGTGGTGAGCGGCTTGGGTCCGCGGTCACGGAACCGGGCCGGCAGCCAGGTCTCGAAGAGGTGGGCCGGTTCGATCACGTGGTCGTCGACGCTGACAATGCGCGGCAGTTCCTTCATGGAGCCCTCTCATATCTGATGCTCCGTCAGATTTCAGACCAAGGCTAGCCCCGCACCCCTGGACCGACAAGGAGTGCGGGCTTACGCTCTCGCCTTATCTGACCACCCGTCAGGCATGCGCGCGAGGAGGCACGGAGATGGCCGGAACCGCCACCGACACCCCGCACACCCTGGGGGCGTCGAAGACCCTCTGGGAACTGGTGGAGCGCCGCGCCGCCCTCACCCCTGACCGCCCGGTCCTGCTCCAGGGCGAACGGTCGCTGACCTTCGCGGAGTTGAGGGAGTCGGGCGAACGGGTCGCGGCCGGTCTGTACGGCATGGGCGTGCGTCCCGGCACGGTCGTCGCCTGGCAGCTGCCCACCCGCATCGAGACGGCTCTGCTCACCTTCGCCCTGGCCCGCATCGGCGCCGTGCAGTCGCCGGTCATCCCGTTCTACCGGGAGCGCGAGGTCGGCTTCGCGCTGCGCGAGTCGAAGGCCGAGTTCTTCGCGACGCCGGGCACGTGGCGGGGCTTCGACCACACGGAGATGGCGGGCAGGCTCGGCGCGCGGGGCGTCTTCGAGGCGTACGAGGACCTGCCGCGGGGCGACCCGTCCGTACTGCCTCCGCCGCCCGCCGACGGCACGGCGGTCCGCTGGATCTACTGGACGTCGGGCACGACGTCCGACCCCAAGGGCGTGCTGCACACGGACCGTTCACTGATCGCGGGCGGCTCCTGCCTGGCGCACGCGCTGCGCCTCTCGGAGTCCGACGTGGGCTCGATGGCGTTCCCGTACGCGCACATAGCGGGCCCCGACTACACGGTGATGCTGCTCCTGTACGGGTTCCCGGCGGTGATGTTCGAGCAGTTCGCGCTGCCGGACGCGCTGGCGGAGTACCGGCGGCACGGTGTGACGGTGGCGGGCGGCTCGACCGCGTTCTACTCGATGCTCCTGGCCGAGCAGCGCAAGCACCGCGGCCCCGGCCCCAAGGTGATCCCCACGCTGCGGCTGCTCGCGGGCGGCGGGGCGCCCAAGCCGCCGGAGCTGTACCACGCCGTGGTCCGCGAGATGGGCGTGCAGCTCACCCACGGCTACGGCATGACCGAGGTCCCGATGATCACCATGGGCGCCCCGGACGACACGGCGGAGCACCTGGCGACGACGGAGGGGCGCCCGCCCGAGGGTATGTCGGTGAGGATCGTCGACGCGGAGGGCAACCGGCTCCCGGCGGGCGTCGACGGGGCGGTGCGACTGCGCGGCGAGGCGGTGTGCCGCGGCTACCTGGACCCGGCCCGGACGGCCGAGTCCTTCGACGCCGACGGCTACCTGATCACCGGCGACCTGGGCCACGTCCTGCCCTCGGGGCATCTGGTGCTCACCGGCCGGGCCAAGGACGTCATCATCCGCAAGGGCGAGAACATCTCGGCGAAGGAGATCGAGGACCTGCTCCACACCCACCCGTCGGTCCAGGAGGCCGCGGTCATCGGCCTGCCGGACGCGGAACGCGGCGAACGGGTCTGCGCGGTCGTCGAACTGCGCGACGGGGCCGACGGGTTGACCCTGCCCGAGGTCACGGCGCACCTGCGCGGCGAGGGCCTGACGACCTTCAAGCTCCCCGAACAGCTGGAGATCCTGGACGCGCTTCCGCGCAACGAGACCCTCCGCAAGGTACTGAAGTACAAGCTGCGGGAACGGTTCGGCGCGCCCCGTCCCCACTGACCGATGCCCGGTGCGCGCTAGGTGGTCGCGGCAGTCGCGCTGGTACCCCGACACCCCCGGGTCCGCTACGCCGACATCGGCTCCGCCTCGTCGTCCACGGCCGCCGAGACGTCCGGGTAGACGTCGAAGAGACGGCGTACGCCGAGGGCGCCCAGGACGCGGTTGACGTGGGAGCCGTCGACGGCGCCCTGCGCGGGGAGGATCAGCCGCAGGCGGCCCTGGCAGGAGCGGATCAGGCGGCGGGCGGCGATCAGCACGCCGACGCCGCTGGAGTCGCAGAAGAGCACGTCGGACAGATCGAGCACCAGGCTGCGGCGGCCCTCCGCGACCGCGTCGTGCACCTGCTGGCGCAGCGCGGGAGAGGTCACCAGGTCCATCTCGCCCGACACCCGCACGACGGCCCAGTCGCCATGGCCCGCCTCGGTCACCTTCAGCGCCACGCGCCACACCCCTCGCTCGACGATCCGGAACCAATGCCTACGCTTCTTTCCTCGGCGGCTGCCCGGCCACGAAGCGATAAAACACCCTCGCACACTTACCACATATGAACTGGTTAAGACCGAGGTGGTCGCTTCCTGTCCGTTCCGGTCACCTCCGGTCCACGATGAACCACAGGCCGTGTCATGTCGTCCTGTGAGGGAAACAGGAAGTGCGTTGTCAGTGGGGCGGACTACATTCGGGTACGAGACACAGACATAGACACAGACACAGACACAGCACTACGGCAGACCACGGCACGAGCACAACGCGACGGGCAGTCGGTGAGGGGGCCTCATGCCCAAGGACACTCCGTCCCGCTGGGACCGGAGGATGCAGCAGCGCCTGGCGCACGGCGAGGCCGCCGCGCTCGGTGAGCTGTACGACCGCTTCGCGTCCCTGGTGCACAGCCTGGCCCACCGCGTCCTGGGCGACGAGGACGCGGCCGACCAGACCACCCGCGACGTCTTCATCCGGCTCTGGGAGAACCCCGAGGCGTACGACCCCAAGCAGGGCCCCCTGCGCTCCTTCATCGCCGGCCTCGCCCAGCGCCAGGCCGTCCAGCGCCTGCGCAGAACCGAATCCGCCGCACTCGTACGCGCCGGCCACGGCACCACCGAGGAACTGGAGCGAAAGGTCCGCCACGCCTCCGCCGCCGCCCGCGCCGACTACATCGTGACGTCGATGCCCGCCCCGCTGCGCGCCGCCCTGGAGCTCGCCTACTTCCAGCGCCGCGACTACCGGCAGACCGCCGCCGACCTGGGCGTCACCGAGGACGAGGCGCGCCGCAGACTCCGCCTGGGCCTCCAACTGCTCTCCACCGCCCACGACGGGGCGGCGTCCGCCGCAGGCCCGCCGCCCCCGCCCGAGCAGGACACCGAAGGGCGCGGCGAAGGGTTCGGGAGGTCCGCGTGAGCGGGACGAACGGGCCCGACCGCTTCGATCCGTACGACCCGGACGACAGCGACGGCCGCCGAGACGGGGACGGCGCGGGCGGCGTGCCGCGCATACCGGTCCCGCGCTCCTCCGTCGAGGACACCGGCCACCCGCTGCCCGACATAGCGGTGCCCGCGCCACCGGTCCTCGAACATCATGTGCTCAGATCCCTGCTCGGCGCCTGGGCCCTGGCCGCCTGTTCCGCAGAGGAGACCGCCGCCGTCGACGAACACCTCGGCGAGTGCGGCGGCTGCGCCGAGGAAGCGCTGCGGCTGCGCGACGCCGTGGGCCTGCTCCACCCCGAGGAGTCCCTCGACCTCGACCCGCAGCTGCGCGCCCGCGTTCTCGAAGGGTGCCTGGCCCGCAGGCCCCCGCGCGTCCCGGTCCCCGACTGGGCGGCCGCGTACGACGCCGAGACCGCCCGCCTCGACGCGCTGCTCAAGGACATCGGCGAGGGCGAGTGGCACGCGCCGGTGCGGCTGCGCTGGTACGACGGGGAGGAGCAGGCCACCCGCAAGACCACGGTGGCCGGGGTGATCGCCCACCTGATCAGCGTCGACGGCATGGTCGCCGGGGCGCTCGGCCTCGACGACCCGCTCGGCCCCGCGTCGGCGGGCGCCACGCCCCCGGTCGGCCCCGACGAGCGCACCGAGGCATACTGGCGAGCCTCCTGGTTCCCGCCCACCCGCGCGATCCGCGCGCCCTGGCGCGAGCAGTCCCACGCGCTGATCCGCACCGTGTCGTTCACCGGCTCCGACCCGGCCGGCCCCGCTGACGCGCACGCGTCCGGCGGGCGCACCGTCTCCTACGGCGACTTCGACCTCACCTTGCGGGACGCCATGGTCGACCGGGCCTTCGCCTGCTGGATCCACGCCGGTGACATCGCCGACGCGGTCGACTATCCGTACGAGACCCCGTCCCCGCGCCACCTGGGCCGGATGATCGACCTGGCGGCGCGCGCGCTGCCGGGTTCACTGGCGCGGCGCCGCCGCCGCGGCCTCGCCGGACCCGCGCGCGAACTGGTCCGACCACTGCGTCGGCAACGTCGAGCTCGGCCGGATGAACGAGTGGGTCGAGTTCTACAACAAGGTCATGGGCTTCA
>NZ_JAPHNL010000009.1 GCF_026274175.1 Streptomyces beihaiensis | reverse complement strand
CCTGCGGACCGCCTCGACGATGCCCGCCTCGGTCTCGCCGTCGAGCGCGGCCGTCGGTTCGTCGAGCAGCACCACGGGCCGGTCGGCGAGGAACGCGCGGGCCAGCGCGAGCCGCTGCCGCTGCCCGGCCGAGAGCCCGGCGCCGTCCTCGCCCAGGCGCGTCTCGGCGCCGTGGGGCAGCGCGTCGACGAAGTCGAGCGCCCCAGCCTCGCGCAGTGCGGCCCGTACCGCCGTGTCGTCGGCGCCCGGCCGGGCGAGCCGTACGTTGTCCGCGACCGACCCCGCGTACAGCTGCGGGCGCTGCGGCACCCACGCCACGCGCGCGTGCCACTGCTCCGGGGACACGTCCGCGAGGTCCGTGCCGCCGCCGACCACGATCCGTCCGCCGTGCGGGCGCACGAATCCCAGCAGCGCCGCGACGAGCGTCGACTTGCCTACGCCGCTCGGCCCGACCAGAGCCACCGTCTCGCCGTCCGCGACATCGAAGGTCACGTCATGGACGGCGTCCTCGGAACGGCCCTCGTAACGGACCGAGACCCGCTCGAAGCCGATGCCGCCGCGCTCGGGCACCGCGCCCGCACCGGAGCGCGGCAGCGGCGTCTCCAGGACGGCGAAGATCTCCTCCGCCGCCGCGAGCCCCTCGGCCGCCGCGTGGTACTGCGTGCCCACCTGGCGCAGCGGCAGATACGCCTCCGGGGCGAGGACCAGGATGACCAGGCCCACGTAGAGGTCCATCTCGCCGTGGACGAGCCGCATGCCGATGGCGACGGCGACGAGCGCGACCGACAGGGTTGCCAGCAGTTCGAGCGCGAACGACGACAGGAAGGCGATCCGCAGGGTCCGCATGGTCGCCCTGCGGTACTCGCCGGTGATCTTGCGGATGGACTCGGCCTGCGCCTTGGCCCGCCCGAACACCTTCAGGGTCGGCAGGCCCGCCACCACGTCGAGGAAGTGCCCCGACAGGCGCGAGAGCAGACGCCACTGACGGTCCGTCCGGGACTGCGTGGCCCAGCCGATGAGGATCATGAAGACCGGGATGAGGGGCAGCGTGCCGACGATGATCGCCGCCGACACCCAGTCCTCGGTGACGACGCGGGCGAGCACCGCCACCGGAACCACCACCGCGAGCCCCAGCTGCGGCAGATAGCGCGAGAAGTACGCGTCCAGGGCGTCCACCCCGCGGGTCGCCAGCGCCACGAGGGAACCGGTCCGCTGCGTGCTCAGCCACCCCGGTCCAAGCCCGGCGGCCCGCTCCAGAAGCCGGCCGCGCAGCTCGGACTTGACCGCCGCGCTCGCCCGGTGCGCGGCCAGCTCGGTCAGCCAGCCCACCAGCCCGCGTCCGGCCGCGACCGCCACCAACAGCAGCAGCGGCGTGCGCAGCCGGGTGATGCCGAACCCGTGCTGGAACGCGCCCACCACCACCTCGGCGATGAGCATCGCCTGAGCGATGACCAGGCCCGCCCCGGCGACACCGAGGACGACCACCGCGATCAGGAAGAGGCGGGTGGCTCGGGCGTGCCGGAGCAGACGCCGGTCGATCGGTTTCACGTGAAACACACCCTCACGTCAGGAGAGGCACATCATCAGGACAGGCACATCGGGACAGGCACATCGGGCCTCAGGAGAGGTCGCACGGCTCAGTCCACGGCCGCATCGGGAGCGATGTGCTGTGTGCCGATCCGCTTGCGGAACACCCAGTAGGTCCAGGACTGGTAGAGCAGCACGATCGGCGTGGCGACCACCGCGCACCAGGTCATGATCTTCAGGGTGTAGTGGCTCGACGAGGCGTTGGAGACCGTGAGGCTCCAGTCGCTGTTGAGCGAGGAAGGCATGACGTCGGGGAACAGCGTCAGGAAGAGCATCGCGACGGCCGCCGCGATCGTCACGCCGGACAGCGCGAACGACCACCCCTCACGCCCGATCTTGATGGCCCCGATCGCCCCGACGAGGGCGACCGCGGCCACCAGCATCGCGGCGAGCGACCAGCCGTCGCCCTTGTCGGCCTGCGTCCAGATCAGGAACGCGAGCGCGAGCGCCGCGGTGACCAGGCCGAGCCCGAGTGCCGCCTTGCGCGCTCGCACCCGGATGTCGCCGTCCGTCTTGAGCGCCGTGAAGACCGCGCCGTGGAAGGTGAACAGCGAGAGGGTGACCAGGCCGCCGAGGAGGGCGTACGGGTTGAGCAGATCCCAGAAGTTGCCGACGTACTCGAAGTTCTTGTCGATCTTCACACCACGCACGATGTTGCCGAAGGCCACACCCCACAGCAGCGCCGGGACGACCGACGTCCAGAAGATCGCCTGTTCCCAGTTGTTCTGCCACTTCTGCTCGGGCCTCTTCGCCCGGTACTCGAAGGCGACTCCGCGCACGATGAGGCAGACGAGAATGATCAGAAGGGGCAGGTAGAAGCCCGAGAAGAGGGTCGCATACCACTCGGGGAAGGCCGCGAACGTGGCTCCGCCTGCGGTCAGCAGCCAGACCTCGTTGCCGTCCCAGACCGGACCGATGGTGTTGATCAGGACACGCCGCTCGGTGCGGTCACGGGCAAGCAGCTTGGTGAGGATGCCGACCCCGAAGTCGAAGCCCTCCAGGAAGAAGTAGCCGATCCACAGGATCGCGATGAGTACGAACCAGACGTCGTGAAGTTCCATGACGAAGCTCTCCCTCGGCCTCAGTACGAGAAGGCCATCGGCTTGTCGGCGTCACGGTCTCCGCCGATCTTGGTGGGCGGGTTGAGGTCGTCCTCGGTGAGCTCGGGCGGCCCGGCCTTGACGTACTTCACGAGCAGCTTGACCTCGACGACGGCCAGCGTCGCGTACAGCAGGGTGAAGACGATCATCGAGGTGAGGACCTCGCCCTGGGAGACCCCGGGGGAGACGGCATGCCGGGTCTGGAGCACGCCGTAGACCACCCACGGCTGACGGCCCATCTCGGTGAAGATCCAGCCCCAGGAGTTGGCGATCAGCGGGAAGGCGAGCGTCCACAGGGCGACGATCCAGTAGACCTTGGTGAACTTCGGGCTGAGCGCCTTGTTCCTGAAGAGGACCAGGTTCGGCACCTCGTCCTCGTCCACCCTCAGGTGCTGGGGCAGCATGAACTTCTTGCGGGTGAGCCAGAGTCCGGCCAGGCCGATGACGAAGGACGACATGCCGAAGCCGATCATCCAGCGGAACGCCCAGAAGGTGACGGGGATGATCGGCCGGTAGTCACCGGGGCCGAACTTCTGCTGCTCGGCCTTGTTGGTGTCGTTGATACCGGGGACGTAGGAGTTGAAGTCGTTGTCGGCGAGGAAGGACAGTATCCCGGGGATCGACAGCTCCACGGTGTTGTGGCCCTTGCTCACGTCGCCATAGGCGAAGACCGAGAACGGCGCGGAGTTCTGGCCGTCCCACAGCGCCTCGGCGGCGGCCATCTTCATGGGCTGCTGCTTGAACATCACCTTACCGAGCTGGTCGCCGCTGATCGCGGTGAGCAGACCGGCGATGACGACGGTGACCAGGCCGAGCCTGAGCGATGCCTTCATCGACGCGACGTGCTTCTTGCGCGCCAGATGGAAGGCCGCGATGCCGACCATGAACGCGCCGCCGGTGAGGAAGGACGCGGTCAGGGTGTGGAAGACCTGGGTGAGTGCGGTGTTCTGGGTCAGCACGTGCCAGAAGTCGGTGAGCTCGGCCCGTCCGGTCGCCTTGTTGTACTTGTAGCCGACCGGATGCTGCATCCAGGAGTTGGCCGCCAGGATGAAGTACGCGGAGAGGATGGTGCCGATCGACACCATCCAGATACAGGCGAGGTGGATCTTCTTCGGGAGCTTGTCCCAGCCGAAGATCCACAGTCCGATGAAGGTGGACTCGAAGAAGAAGGCGATGAGCGCCTCGAACGCCAGCGGCGCACCGAAGATGTCGCCGACGAAGCGGGAGTAGTCCGACCAGTTCATGCCGAACTGGAACTCCTGCACGATCCCGGTGACGACACCCATCGCGATATTGATCAGGAAGAGCTTGCCCCAGAACTTGGTGGCCCTGAGGTACTTCTCCCTCTCCGTCCGCACCCAGGCGGTCTGCAGCCCGGCGGTCAGCGCCGCGAGCGAGATCGTCAGGGGAACGAAGAGGAAGTGGTAGACGGTCGTGATTCCGAACTGCCATCGCGCCAGAGTCTCTGGCGCCAGAGCCAGGTTCACTGCGGCTTCTCCTTACATCGCCGTGGTCATAGCGGCAGTTTGCCCCTTTAATCCCACTGATCCCCGGAGGAACCGGGACACGCTTGTGAACGCGTTCACATTCACAAGCATTATGTCGTACTGGTTGTCGGGGTGCGCAGGGGGGTCCCCTTACTGCGGGGAACCGAGGAAGGGAGGGGCGGGAACGGGCCCGGGAGGGGTTCCCGAGAGCTTCAACATATTGTTGAATGCGCCGCATGGAGCAGACACAGACCCGTATCCGCATCTCCTGGCCCGCCGGGCACATCACGGCGACGGTCGAGGACACCCCGACCGCACAGGCCCTCGTCAAGGCCCTCCCGCTCTCCGCCACGGCGAACACGTGGGGCGAGGAGGTCTACTTCGACACGGGCATCAGCGTCCCGCGCGAGGACGGCGCCCAGCAGGTCGTGGAGCCCGGCACAGTGGCCTTCTGGACGGACGGCGACGCGCTCGCCCTCCCCTACGGCCCCACCCCGATCTCCCGGGGCGACGAGTGCCGTCTCGCCTCCCCGTGCAATCTGCTCGGCGCGCTCGACGGGGACCCGAGGACGCTCGCCACCGTGCGCGGCGGCGACCCGATCCGCGTCGAGCTCGCCTGAGCCCCGCCCTGACCGAGGGCGGGGCTCAGAGCTCCTGAGGACTCACAGCTCCTGAGGACTCTCACTTCCTGAAGGCCCAGAGCTCCTGAAGGCTCAGAGCTCCTGGGGACTCACAGCTCCTTACGGAACTCCGACGCAGCCTGGAGGAAGATGTCATTGGCCTCGGTCTCACCGATCGTGGCCCGCATCCCCTCCCTGGCGAACGGCCGCACGACGACCCCCGCCTTCTCGCACGCGGCCGCGAACTCCGTCGTCCGCTCCCCCAGGCGCAGCCACACGAAGTTGGCCTGCGTCTCGGGGACGGTCCAGCCCTGCGCGCGCAGCGCCTCGACGACCCGGGTGCGCTCACACACCAACGAGCCGACCCGGCCGAGCAGTTCGTCCTCGGCGCGCAGCGACGCCACGGCCGCCTCCTGCGCGAGCTGGCTCACACCGAACGGCACGGCCGTCTTGCGCAGCGCCGCCGCCACCGGCTCGTGCGCCACGGCGAAGCCGACCCTGAGCCCCGCGAGCCCGTACGCCTTCGAGAACGTCCGCAGCACCGCCACGTTCGGCCGGTCGCGGTAGAGCTCGATGCCGTCGGGCACCTCGGGGTCGCGGATGAACTCCCGGTACGCCTCGTCGAGCACGACCAGGACGTCCGAGGGCACCCGGTCGAGGAACCGTTCCAGCTCGGCGCGGCGGACGACGGTGCCCGTGGGGTTGTTGGGGTTGCAGACGAAGACGAGACGCGTGCGGTCGGTGATGGCGTCCGCCATCGCGTCCAGGTCGTGCACCTCCCCGTCCGTGAGCGGGACCCGCACCGAGCGCGCGCCGCTGATCTGCGTGATGATCGGGTACGCCTCGAAGGACCGCCACGCGTAGATCACCTCGTCGCCCGGACCGCTGGTCGCCTGCAGCAGCTGCTGCGCGACGCCGACCGAACCCGTGCCGGTGGCCAGGTGCGTCACGGGCACCCCGAACCGGTCCGACAGCTCGTTCATCAGGCCGGTGCAGGCCATGTCGGGGTAGCGGTTGAAGGAACCGGCGGCGGCGACCGCGCGCTCCATCACCCCGGGCAGCGGCGGATACGGGTTCTCGTTGGAGGAGAGTTTGTACGCCACCGGGCCCCCGGCGGCGGCGGGCTTGCCCGGCTTGTAGGTGGGGATCCCCGCCAGCTCGGCGCGCAGCTTGGGGTTGGTCTCGCTCACCGCAGTCCTCCTCGTCAGGGCGACGCCGTCAGGGCACCGTTTGAATACTGCTCACCTTAAGAGGATTCGGCTCCTGGCCCAATGGTTCGGGACGCACCCTTCCTCCGGCGTGCGCGAGGGGGGCGCTCTGTGTCAGAGCGCGCGCCGGTGGCTCGCGCCCTGGCGCGCATCACCCGTGAAGGTGAGTTGAGACCGAGTCGCAACATCGCGCACTTGCCAGGCCCATACGAATCGACAAGTGAGGCATCACTGCCCTGACATCCAACTCCCTTGCATTCCAAGGTCATTGATAGTCTTTCGCCATGCAGAAACGTGCCTGTCAACGCCTGCATATGCGCTCCCGCCATGCGGCCCCATGAGCCCTACTATCGGCTCGCCATGACAGCAGCAGGGAAGCACCAGGTGAGCCGGGCGGAGACGACCCGCAGGGGCACCCGACAGGGCCGAGCCGGCATCAGAGACGTCGCAGCGGCCGCCGGGGTCTCGATCACGACCGTCTCCGACGCGCTCAACGGCAAGGGCAGACTCCCGGACGCCACCCGGCGGCACGTGCGCGAGGTCGCCGACCGGCTCGGTTATCGCCCCTCCGCCGCCGCCCGCACGCTCCGCACGGGCAAGTCGGGGCTCATCGGCCTGACCGTGACCACGTACGGGGATGAACCTTTCACCTTCACCGAATTCGCGTACTTCGCGGAGATGGCCAGAGCCGCCACCTCCGCCGCGCTCGACCGCGGCTACGCCCTCGTCATCCTGCCCGCCACCTCACGCCACGACGTGTGGTCCAACGTCGCCCTCGACGGCACCGTCGTCATCGACCCGTCCGACCACGACCCCGTCGTCAGCGAACTCGTCCGGCAGGGCCTGCCCGTCGTCTCCGACGGTCGCCCCGCGGGCACCCTCCCCGTGACCGCCTGGGTCGACAACGACCACGAGGCCGCCGTCCTCGGCATCCTCGACCACCTCGCCGAGGCCGGTGCGCGCCGCATCGGCCTGCTGACCGGCAACACCACCGACACGTACACCCACCTGTCGACCTCCGCGTACCTGCGCTGGTGCGAGCGGATCGGGCAGGAGCCCGTCTACGAGTCCTACCCCGCGCACGACCCGTGTGCCGGGGCCGTCGCCGCCGACCGGCTGCTCGCCCGGCCCGACCGTCCGGACGCCGTCTACGGCCTCTTCGACCCCAACGGCACCGACCTGCTCGCCGCGGCCCGCCGCTACGGGCTGCGCGTCCCCGACGACCTGCTGCTCGTGTGCTGCAGCGAGTCGACCGTGTACGCCAACACCGAGCCGCCGGTCACCACGCTCTCGCTCAAGCCGCGACGGATCGGCACCGCCGTCGTACAGCTGCTCATCGACGCCATCGAGGGGCTCGACTCGGACCAGCCGGTCGAGCAGGTGATACCGACCGAACTCATCGTGCGGACCTCCTCGCAGCGCCGCAGACACCGCACCACGGTCAGCCCGCCCCGCTCCCCGGAGGACGACTGAGGGACACGGCCGCCCGGGCACCGCTCCCGGAAGTCCGTGTCACGTGCGCACCAATTCGGGAGAAACTCGGGAGAAAAGTGCGGTGAACAGCCGCCCGTCACCGATTCAGCACCCCTGGTGCATCACAGAGCCCGAGCAGCATTCCTATGATGGGCGCACGGCACGGCGGGCCGCTGCGACCAGGCAGTCCGATCCTGTGCACAGGCGGCGCAATGGTGGAGGGGTCGATGACTCAGGGGGCCGGTCAGGGACCCGCAGCGCGCACGGAGACGCTGCGCGACTTCCGCGTTCCCGCGTACGTCCATGACGTACCGGCGAACGTACTGCCCACCGACCCGGCCCCCGACACCGAGCCGTACCCCGACGGCTACACACCGACCGAACGCGACCTGCCCGTCGTCGACCTGGGGGAAACCGCGCAGGTGGAGGCCCCGCAGGCGGCCCCGGCCGCGCCGGACGCCCCCTCCGACGGGCCCGGCCCGCTCTACGTCGTCGGCGACGTCCACGGCTATCTGGACGAACTGGTGACCGCACTCCAGGAGAAGGGCCTGCTCGACGCCGAGGGCAACTGGTCGGCGGGCAACGCACGCCTGTGGTTCCTCGGCGACTTCACCGACCGCGGGCCCGACGGGATCGGCGTCATCGACCTGGTGATGCGGCTGTCCGCCGAGGCGGCGGCGGCGGGCGGCTACTGCAAGGCGCTCATGGGCAACCACGAACTGCTGCTGCTCGGCGCCAAGCGGTTCGGTGACACCCCCGTCAACTCCGGCGCGGGCACCGCCACCTTCCAGGCCGCCTGGCTGCTCAACGGCGGCCAGAAGTCCGACATGGACCGCCTCCAGGACGTGCATCTGCAGTGGATGTCCCGGCTCGACGCCATCGAGATCGAGGACGACCACCTGCTCACCCACTCCGACACCACTGCCTACCTCGACTACGGCGACTCCATCGAGGCTGTCAACGACACGATCCGCGAGACCCTCACGCGCAACGACGCGGACGAGTGCTGGGACCTGTTCCGCAAGTTCACCAAGCGGTTCGCCTTCCGCGACGAGGAGACCGGGCCCGGCGCCGTGCGCGAGCTCCTGGACACCTACGGCGGCTCCCGCATCGTCCACGGCCACAGCCCCATCCCGTACCTCCTGGGTCAGGTCGGCACCGAGGACGCCGACGGCGAGGACAGCCGCCCCGTCGTCGAGGGGCCGCACGTCTACGCGGGCGGACTGGCCATCGCCATGGACGGCGGAGTGACCATGGCCGGAAAGCTGCTGGTCCAACAGCTGCCGATGGATATCTGAGGGCCCATCGGGCAGACGCCGATCACGGAGGATCCGGCAGGTCCGCGGGCCAATTTCCGGAAACCCCCTGTCACCGCGTGCCGTGGCAGCTCTACCATCGGCTTATCCGTAGCAGGCTCCCCTCCGTTTCTGCCCAACGGCTCGTGACCACGCGGGCCACTACGCCCTACGGAGCATCGGGGGATGCACATGAACAGCGCTCCGCAGCTGCTGAACGAGGACCGTCCCGAGTTCGAGCGGGTCCTCGACGAGGCGCTGCACACCGTACAGAACAGTCCTGAATTCGCCGCGGCGGACCGACGGCTCAACCCGGAACAGCTACGCACCATGGCCCTCGACGCGGCCGCCCTGATCAACACGGCGGCCGCCGTCGAGTACCAGCGCTACATCGACACCCGCGAGGCCACGCGCTCCGCCCCGCGGCCCGTCCGGCTCACCACCGCCGTGGGCGAGGATCCGGAGCGCACGGGGCCCGGCGTCGCCGCCGTCGCCGTCGTGCTCTTCCCGGTGCTCGCCGGGACGGCCGCGGTGATCTTCCTGGTGGTCGGATTCGTCCTGAAGATGCTGGAGCCCCCACCGGACTTCGCCGGCACGCTGCTGACGGCCGGCTGGGTCTTCGCCGCGCTCGCCGCGGCGGGCATCCTCGTCGCCGGTGTCTGCCTGCTCCTCACGGCGCTGCGCAACGGCTCGACGTCGCTGCGCGCGGGCGGGCCCAAAGACAGCGACGAGACGGTGGCCCGGGCCCGGCGGGAGTGGACGGACGCGCTCTCGGACCACGGCATCCTGCCGTTCCTGCGGGACGCCCAGGCCGCACCCGCCCCGGACGCGGCCCCGCTCGGCGGCCCGGCCGCCACCGGCGGCGACGGCCGCATGCCCCAGCTCGGCTACCACCGCCCCGGGTTCAGCAGCCCTGAGGGGGGCGGCACCGCCACGGGCCGGCGCCCGAGCTACTCGAGCCCGGACTTCACCAGCCCGGACTTCGGCGGTCCGGAACACCAGCCGGACTGACGGGCCGGTGACCGGCCGGGTTCGCGGAGCGGACCCGCCGGTCCGCGAACCCGGCCCAACGGTCCGGCGGGCGCCCCGTTCAGTCGGCGATCGGCAGATACACGCGGTTGCCCGCGGCGGCGAACTCCTTGGACTTCTGCTCCATGCCCGCCTCGATCTCGGACTTTTCCAACAGGGCCGTACCGTGCTCACGTCGGATGTCCTGCGAGATCTTCATCGAGCAGAACTTCGGACCGCACATCGAGCAGAAATGCGCGGTCTTCGCCGGCTCCGCGGGCAGCGTCTCGTCGTGGAACTCCCGCGCCGTGTCCGGGTCGAGGGCCAGGTTGAACTGGTCCTCCCACCGGAACTCGAAGCGGGCGTCCGACAGCGCGTCGTCCCACTTCTGCGCGTCCGGGTGGCCCTTGGCGAGGTCCGCCGCGTGCGCCGCGATCTTGTACGTGATGACGCCGGTCTTGACGTCGTCCTTGTTCGGCAGGCCCAGGTGCTCCTTGGGCGTGACATAGCAGAGCATCGCCGTGCCCCACCAGGCGATCATCGCGGCGCCGATCCCGGAGGTGATGTGGTCGTACGCCGGGGCGATGTCGGTGGTCAGCGGGCCGAGCGTGTAGAACGGCGCCTCCTCGCAGATCTCCTGCTGAAGGTCGATGTTCTCCTTGATCTTGTGCATCGGGACGTGCCCCGGGCCCTCGATCATGGTCTGCACGTTGTGGCGCTTGGCGATGGTGTTCAGCTCGCCGAGCGTGCGCAACTCCGCGAACTGGGCCTCGTCGTTGGCGTCCGCGATGGAGCCGGGGCGCAGGCCGTCGCCGAGCGAGTACGTGACGTCGTACGCCGCGAGGATCTCGCAGAGCTCCTCGAAGTGCTCGTAGAGGAAGCTCTCCTTGTGGTGCGCCAGGCACCACGCGGCCATGATCGAGCCGCCGCGCGAGACGATCCCCGTCTTGCGGTTGGCGGTCAGCGGCACGTACGGGAGGCGGACGCCCGCGTGGACCGTCATGTAGTCCACGCCCTGCTCGGCCTGCTCGATGACCGTGTCCTTGTAGATCTCCCAGGTCAGTTCCTCGGCCTGGCCGTCGACCTTTTCGAGCGCCTGGTAGAGCGGCACGGTGCCGATCGGGACGGGGGAGTTGCGCAGCACCCACTCGCGCGTGGTGTGGATGTTACGGCCGGTGGAGAGGTCCATGACGGTGTCGGCGCCCCAGCGGGTCGCCCACGTCATCTTCTCCACCTCCTCCTCGATGGAGCTGGTCACCGCGGAGTTGCCGATGTTGGCGTTGACCTTCACCAGGAACCGCTTACCGATGATCATCGGCTCGATCTCCGGGTGGTTGACGTTGGCGGGCAGCACCGCGCGGCCCGCCGCGATCTCGTCGCGGACGACCTCGGGAGCGACGTTCTCCCGGATGGCCACGTACTCCATCTCCGGGGTGATCTCCCCCCGGCGGGCATACGCGAGCTGTGTGACGGCCTCGCCGTTCCTGCCGCGGCGCGGCTGGCGCGGGCGGCCCGGGAAGACCGCGTCGAGGTTGCGCAGGCCACCGCGCGGCGACGTGTGCTTGATGCCGTCGTCCTCGGGGCGGGCGGGGCGGCCCGCGTACTCCTCGGTGTCGCCGCGGGCGATGATCCAGTTCTCCCGCAGCGGCGCCAGGCCCCTGCGGACATCGGTGTCGACATTCGGATCGGTGTACGGGCCGGAGGTGTCGTACAGGGTGACGGCCTGCCCGTTGGTCAGGTGCACTTGGCGGACCGGCACGTTGATGTCGGGGCGGGAGCCCTCGACATACCCCTTGTGCCAGCCGATGGACTGTCCGGCCTCCGTGGTCGTGCTGGAGGCAGGCGTACGTGCGTCCGATGTGGTCATGAGACCTACTCCCTACGCCGGCATTACCCGGTAACAGGTTCGGCGGTCGACGCAGCATTACTCGCTCCACGATGTTCCACGCTGTTTCACGTGAAACACCGCGGGACGAAGGTCAGCGCCCTCTCAGCCCGGTGCTCCGAGCTCCCGCGATTGCAAAGGTCCCTCCACGCTAGCGTCATCACCGACGCGTTGAACAGAGGGCCCCCGACGTTCTTGCCATGATCGGCCCGTGACCAGCACCGAGCAGCACCCCCACGCTCCGCCTCCGCCCGGTGACCACGCCCACGGCGACCCGGGCGGCCTCCCGAACGGCGCACACGGCCACGCGCACGGCCACTCCCACTCCCACAGCCCGGCCGCGCCGGTCTCCCGGCACCTGCGCAAGGTGATCGCGGCGATCCTCGTCCCGTTCTCCGTCGCGGTCGCCGTCGGTCTCGTCGCCCTGTGGCCCGATGGCACCCCGCCGCACCAGCGCTCCGGCGTCGGCTTCGACCGTCAGACGCAGCAGGCCACAGTGGTCCGGGTCGACAAGGCCGACTGCACGGGCACGTCGGGCACCACCTGCGCCGACGCGACGGTCCGCGTCGACAGCGGCAAGGACAAGGGCCGTAGGTTCACGGAAGTGGTCCAACCCGACTCGCCGCGCCAACTGCACCAGGGCCAGCGGGTGATCGTCTCCTACGCGCCCGACGCCCCGGAAAACCTGCAGTACTCGGTGAGCGACGTGAACCGCAAGTTCCCGATCACCCTGCTCGCCGGGATCTTCGCCCTGGTCGTGGTGGCGGTCGGGCGGATGCGCGGCGTGCTGGCGCTGGTCGCGCTCGCGGTCAGCTTCCTGGTGCTGACGTTCTTCGTCCTCCCGGCGACACTGCAGGGCTCGAACCCGCTGATCGTGGCCGTGGTGGGGGCGAGCGCCATGATGCTGATCGCCCTCTACATCTCCCACGGCCTGTCGGCGCGCACCTCGGTCGCCGTCCTCGGCACTCTCGTGTCGCTGCTGCTCACCGGGCTGCTGGGCTCGGTGTTCATCGGATGGTCCGCGCTGACCGGAAACGCCGACGAGAACACCGGTCTCATCCACGGCCTCTACCCGGGTATCGACATGAGCGGCCTGCTGCTGGCGGGCGTCATCATCGGCTCGCTCGGTGTGCTCGACGATGTGACCGTCACTCAGACGTCGGCCGTCTGGGAGCTGCACGAGGCCAACCCGACGATGGGCTGGCGCGGCCTGTACCGGTCGGCGATCCGCATCGGCCGCGACCACATCGCGTCGGTCGTCAACACCCTGGTCCTGGCGTACGCGGGCGCGGCGCTGCCCCTGCTGCTGCTCTTCTCGATCGCGCGGAGCAGCGTGGTCGACGTGGCCAACAGTGAGCTGGTGGCCGAGGAGATCGTCCGGACGCTGGTCGGTTCGATCGGTCTGGTCGCCTCGGTTCCGGTCACCACCGCCCTGGCCGCACTGGTGGTCTCCGCGGACCGCCCGGGGCCCCAAGGGTCCGCGCGGCCCGCACCGGTGCGGCGGGGCAGGGGACGGAGACGTAAGCGCTGAGGCGCGGAACGCTCGGGTGCACCGCGCTGCTGAAGCGTTACGTCTGTCGTCGCGCCGTCCGTTCGTCGCGCCTGGGCGGAGGCGTCAGCCCGCGCTCTGCTCCTCGGCGAGGATCCGGTCGAGCGCCTCGTCGAGCTCCGCCTCGAAGTCCGCGAGCGCCTGTTCCTGGCCGAGCGGCACGAGCTTGTCCGTGCGGTCGAGGAACGCGATGAGCGGAGCGACTCCGGCCCGGAACAGCGCCTGGTCGCTGCCGACCTGGAGGCGGATGTGGACCTCCCCCGGAAGCTCGCCCGTGGCCCCGCCCGTCGCGCCGCGCACGGGGGAGACCCGTACGTCGCCGTCACCCGCGGCGCCGTTGATCCCGTCGACGAGGAGTTCCCGTCCGAACGCCCAGGTCACGGGCGCGTCTCCGGGAAGGTGGAACGTCAGCCGCACCGCGTAGGGGTCTGCGGCCTCGTATCTCAGCTCGACCGGAATGCGGAAAGAGAGCTCCTCGGAGACGAGGAAGCTCATCATGAGCTCTGCCTGGACTGCCTGTACCGACTCGCGCATCGCCTACCCCGTCAATGGCCTTCGAATGGCCAGGAATACTCTTCCTGACACTGCCGTCATCTTGCTCACCGTACACACAGGATCACAAGGAGTGAGTTTTCAGATGCTGATAGAGAAGGCGAGTGTCCCTACGAGCCTTCCGATCTCCTGCTGCAACTGACGTGCGGTCGGCAGCAGCTTCTCGCACTGGTGGGTCGGCAGCGAGATGGCCAGTGTCGCGGCGGTGGTGCCGATGGTGAGGGGAAACGCGGCGCAGGCGGTGCCGAGCGCGTACTCCTGGTTCTCGCAGACCGGCTGCATGCGCTGCACGGCGCCGAGTCTGCGCAGCAGGGTGCGGTCGTCCCGGACCGAGTACGGGGTGATCGAGCGGGCCGGATAGCGGTCGAGGTGGTCGCGGCGGGCCTCCTCGTCGAGCTGGGAGAGCAGACACTGGCCGATGGCGTGCGCGTGGCCGGTCTCGCGGAAGTCCGCCCACTCCTCGACGGCCGGGTTGGCGGGGGTGTCGGCGACGGCCACGACCTCGATCTCGCCCTCGCGGTAGACGGCGAAGTAGACGGGGACACCCATGGTGTCGCGCCAGTGCTCAAGCGCGTCGGTGATCATGCTGCGACGTTTCTGCTGTGCTCCGCTGCTGCTCAGCCGCTCGGTCGCGTCGCCGAAGACGAAGACGCCCTTCTCCTTGCGCAGATACCCCTCATGGGCGAGCGTGCGCAGCAGGTGGTAGGCGGTGGGGAGGGCCAGCCCGGCTTCCCTGGCGAGCTGCTTGGCCGGGGCCCCGTCCTCGTGCGCGGCGACCGCCTCCAGCAGCCGCATGGCGCGCTGGACCGAGCCGATGAGCGTCTGCGGGGCTGCGGGTGCGGTGTCCGCCGTGGCCAAGGTTCACTCCCGGTACACGTGGCTCCCCCGCGTACGGGGCCCACGGGGGAGGGTGAGGCCGTCGGATTCCGGACTTTAACCCTTGGCCACCGGTCGGCGCGGCCCCGGAACGGAAACTTCCCTCGGTCGTGCGAACCGTCTCGTTCCGCAACGACGCCCCGGGCCGCCGGTCACCAGTCGCTGCCGCCCGACGAGCCCGCCATGAACTTGCGTACGACGAAGATGAGACCGCCGACCAGGGCGGCGAAGACCAGCACCTTGAAGAGCAGCCCGATCACGAAGCCGACGACGCTGGCGATCAGCCCGCCGAACACCACCAGGGCGATGACCGGCACCGCGACCCACTTCACCCACCACGGCATGCCCGCGAATATCTCCCGCACTGCCTTGTCCTTTCCTCGATTTCCTGGCTTCGATGCTGTCACGCCGAAGGCCCGCGCGGGGCCCCGCGACCCCTTGTCCTCCCCTGACCCGCCCCTTAGGGAGCCTCAGGGCCCCGGCTCAGCTCTCGGGCGGAGAGAACACCACCAGGACGCGCAGGTCCTCGCTGATGTGGTGGAACTTGTGCGGAACATGGGCCGGGACGTACACGACACTGCCGCGTGCGACCTGCGTGGTCTCGGTGCCGACGGTGATCGAGGCGCGGCCGCTGACCACGAAGTAGACCTCGTCCTGCAGATGCGGCTGCTGCGGGTCGTGCTCACCCGCGTCGAGCGCGTACAGCCCGACCGACATGTTCCGCTCACGCAGGAACTGCAGATACGCGCCGTCGTTGGCGACGCGTTCCGCCTCCAGATCGTCCAGCCGGAATGCCTTCATCGCCCTTGTCGTCCTTGTCGTCCCTGTCGTTCCCCGTCGGCGGCTCAGGCGTCGTCATCCTGTGATCTGCCGGCCATGCCCTGTCCCGGGCATTGTCTGCCACGATCAGACACATGAAGAATTTCGTAGTCAAGACGATCGCGAACGCGGGGGCGCTGGCCGTCGCGGTCTGGGTGCTCGACAAGATCACTCTGACCGGCGACAGCACCGGCAAGAAGGTCGGCACGCTGCTGCTGGTGGCGCTCGTCTTCGGCCTGGTCAACTTCGTCGTGAAGCCGATCGTGAAGGTGCTGACCTTCCCGCTCTTCATCCTGACCCTGGGCCTGATCACGCTCGTCGTGAACGCCCTGATGCTGCTCCTGACCTCGTGGCTCGCCGACAAGCTCAACCTGAGCTTCCATGTCGACGGCTTCTGGACGGCCGTCCTGGGTGGCCTGATCGTCTCGGTCGTGTCCTGGGCGCTGCACGTCGTCCTGCCCGACGAGGACTGAGCGAGGACTGGCACCGCCGATGACCTTCCGCGTCTGTTTCGTCTGCACCGGCAACATCTGCCGCTCGCCCATGGCAGAACATGTCTTCCACGCGCGCGTGGAGGAGGCTTCGCTCACCGCGTGCGTGGAGGTCGACAGCGCCGGCACGGGTGGCTGGCACGAGGGCGACGCCGCCGACCCGCGCACCGTGCGCGTCCTCAAGGAGGCGGGTTACACGTACGACCACACGGCCCGTCAGTTCCACGCCGACTGGTTCGCCCGGCTCGACCTGGTCGTCGCCCTCGACTCCGGACACCTGCACGCCCTGCGGCGCATGGCGCCGACGCCCCAGGACGCCGCGAAAGTCCGCCTGTTGCGCTCCTACGACCCCGCGGCCGCCCCGGACGACCTGGACGTCCCCGACCCGTACTACGGCGGCACGGGCAGCTTCGACACGTGCCTGGAGATGGTGGAGGCGGCGAGCGACGGGCTGCTCGACGCCGTTCGGACCGCGCTGGACGGACACGCCGCATGACGGGCGCGACGCCGGGGCGGCACGGTGACGGCACGCGAGCGGTGCGGGCCGGGCTGCCACCCGCGGTGAAGAACGAGCCGACGCTGCCCGGTCCGGTCTTCGCCGCCCACTTCCATCTGGCCGGGGACGTGTCGGGACCGTACGCGTACGGGCGTGACGAGAACCCGACCTGGACCCATCTGGAGCGCGCGGTAGCGGAGTTGGAGGCGCCTGGGGGGATCGACGGCCGTCCGGTGGAGGCGCTGGTCTTCGCCTCCGGCATGGCGGCGGTCTCCGCGGTCCTCTTCTCCCAGCTGCGCGCCGGTGACGCGGTCGTCCTGCCGTCCGACGGCTACCAGGCGCTGCCGCTCGTGCGCGACCGGCTCACGGAGTACGGCGTCGAGGTGCGCACCGCGCCGACCGGAGGCGACGCCCAGCTCGACGTCCTGGAGGGGGCCCGGCTGCTGTGGCTGGAAACGCCCTCCAACCCCGGCCTCGACGTGTGCGACATCCGGCGGCTCGCCGATGCGGCGCACGCGCGCGGGGCGCTCGTCGCCGTCGACAACACCCTCGCGACGCCGCTCGGGCAACGCCCGCTGGAGCTCGGTGCGGACTTCTCGGTCGCCAGTGCGACCAAGCAGCTGACCGGCCACGGAGATCTGCTGCTCGGGTACGTCACCTGCGCCGACGCCGGACGGGCCGCGTCGGTCCGTCGCTGGCGCAAGATCGTCGGGGCGATCCCCGGCCCGATGGAGACCTGGCTCGCCCACCGTTCCCTGGCCACGCTTCAGTTGCGCGCCGACCGGCAGGACGCCAACGCGCTGGCGCTGGCGGGTGCCCTGCTCGCGCGGCCCGAGGTGAGCGGGGTGCGTTATCCGGGGCTTCCCGACGATCCGGCGCACGCCGTCGCGGCACGGCAGATGCGGCGCTTCGGTTGCGTCGTCTCCTTCGAACTCCCCTCGCGCGAACACGCCGAGCGTTTTCTCGCCGCCCTGACCCTGGTCGACGACGCCACGAGCTTCGGCGGCGTACGCTCCACCGCCGAGCGGCGCGCCCGCTGGGGCGGCGACCCGGTCGCGGACGGCTTCATCCGCTTCTCGGCCGGGGCCGAGGACCCTGAGGATCTCATCACGGACGTGCTGCACGCCCTGGACACCGCGGCCAGGCCGTCCGCGTCCACGTAGGCGCCTGCCGTCACGGCCGGATACGGCGGGCGGGTGTGACGGGCGGGTGTGACGGGCGGTCCGAGCCTCCCCCCTCGTGGCTCGGACCGCCCTTCCGGTTCTGCGCGCGAAGAACCGCGCGAACAAGGCTAGTTGACCCTGTGTCAGTGTCCAATCACGCTAGCGACAGGAACCTATCGACATATTTATAGTGGGGCCGGTCGGGGGCTGTGGAAGGAAAGGCAGCACCATGGATCTCGCCCTGCTGCGCACCTTCGTGACGGTGCACCGCGCCGGGTCGTTCACCCGGGCCGCCGCCCTGCTCGGGCTCTCGCAGCCCGCGGTGACCTCCCAGATCCGCACACTGGAACACCAGCTCGGCAGGCCCCTGTTCGTCCGCCAGGCGCGCGGCGTCACCCCCACCACCATCGGCGACGAGCTGGCCCGCAAGGCGGCTCCGCACCTCGACGCCCTGGTGGAGATCGCCGAGAGCGGCGGCCCCGCCGAGGAGGCGTTCGTACGCACCCTGCATCTGGCGGGACCACCCGAGTTCACCGCCGAGCGGGCGCTGCCCGCGCTGACCGCGCTCACCCGCGACGACGGGCAGAGCATCGCGCTGCGCACCTCGTTCGGCACGGCCGAGGAGACGCTGGACGGGCTTGCCGCCGGCCATCACGACCTGGCCATCGCGACCGTCCGCCCACGCGGCGAGCTGCTCACGGCGACCCCGCTCTGCGACGAGGAGCATGTGCTGGTCGCCGCCCCGCGCTGGGCCGCCCGGATCTGCCCGGGCACGCTGCACCGCGACGCGACGCCCTCGCTGGAGAAGTTCCCCGTGGTCGCCGTGCACGAGTCGCTGCCGCTCGTCGCCCGCTACTGGGCCGAGGTCTTCGACTCCCGGCCCGCGGTCTCCGCCACGGTCGTCGTACCCGATCTACGCGCGGTGCTGGCCTGCGTGATCGCGGAGGCGGGCGTCACCGTGCTGCCGCGCTATCTGTGCGCCGCCGCCCTGGAACGCGGCGAACTGGTGGCCCTGCTCGACCCGCCCGTGCCGCCGCTGCGCACCTACTTCCTGGCCGTGCGCACCGGCACACTCGCCCTGCCGCACATCGCGCGGGCCCACGAGTGGCTGCTGCGCGCCGCCGTCGACTGGTCGTGAGTGCGATACGAAGCGACGCACGATGTTTCACGTGGAACCAGCCGGGCCACATTTCTCCCATGACCGTCCGACCTGTGGTCAAACGCACCGCGCGCGCCGTACTGCTCGACGGCGATGATCTGATCCTGATCAAGCGGACCAAACCCGGTGTCGATCCGTACTGGGTGACTCCTGGTGGTGGCGTCGAGGAGGAGGACGCGACCGTCGTGGACGCGCTCCATCGCGAGGTGCACGAGGAGCTGGGCGCCAAGATCGTCGATGTGGTGCCCTGTTTCGTGGACACCGTCGAGCACATCGGCGAGGACGGCGGTGCGACCGGCGTGAAGGTCCAGCACTTCTTCGTCTGCCGACTCGAGTCGATGGACGCCGGCCAGCGCCACGGCCCTGAGGTCGAGGAGCCGTGCGGCGAGTACGAGATCGTGCGCGTGCCGTTCACCCGTGTCGGCATCGCCTCGGTCCACCTGGTACCGCTCTCCCTGCGCCACTACCTGGACGGAAACATCGAGGGCGTACGGGCGATGCATGCGCCCGATCTCGGCTGAGCCCGCTTCTCCTGGAGCCGCGGGCGCCGAGGGCGGCTGCTGTCCGGCGTGGGCTCAGCCCGCTGCCGCGACCAGGTCCTCCACCGCGTCGTGGCGGATGCGGCTGGCCGGGATGCCGATGCCACGCAGCGCGTCGACGCCGCTGCGGATCATGCCGGGCGGGCCCGAGAGGTAGGCGTCGTACTCGTTCCAGGGCCCGTACTCGCGGACCGCGTCGGGGAGCTGGAGGTGGGCCTGCTGGTCGACGACCGGGCGGACCGCGAGCCACGGGTGGTTCTGCTGGAGCCGCAGCAGCGTGTCGATGTCGTACAGGTCGTCGCCGGTACGAGCGCCGTAGAACACCTCGACGGCGCGCCGCCTGCCATGTTCGGCGACATCTTCGACGAGCGCCTTGATCGGCGCGATGCCGGTGCCACCGCCCAGGCAGAGCAGCCCGCTGTCCGTGCTGTGGTCCACGGTCATGGAGCCCGCCGGGGGCCCGAGCCGCAGCACGTCGCCGGGGCGGGCGCGGTGCACGAGGGCGCCCGAGACCCAGCCCGCCGGAACGGCCTTCACGTGGAACGCCAGCAGTCCGTCGGAGCGCGGCGTGGAGGCGAAGGAGTAGTGCCGCCACACTCGCGGCCACCACGGCGTCTCCAAGGTCGTGTACTGCCCGGCCAGGAAGGGATAGGGCTGGTCGGGCCTGACGGTGACGACAGCGATGTCAGAGGTGCGCCGCTCGTGCGCGACGATCTCGCCGAGCCACCAGGCGGGGGACGTCAGTTCGTCCGCGGCCGCCGCGTCGATCATCACCTGGGAGATCGTCGTGTACGCGCGCACCCAGGCGGTCTCCGCCTCTTCGTTCCACGTGGTCGTCGCGTAGCGGGCGAGGGACGCGATGAGGCACTCCCCGACGGCCGGGTAGTGCTCGGCCCGGGTGCCGTACTTGCGATGCCCGCGTCCGAGGTTCTTCAGATACGCGACCAGGACGTCCTTGTCGTCGATGTGCTCGGCGGCGGTCAGCAGCGCCCTGAGCAGTCGGTCGCGCTGGGTGTCCATCGCGGCGGGGAAGAGTGGTCGCAGGTCGGGGTGGCGGACGAAGAGCAGCGCGTAGAAGTACGAGGTGACCTTGTCCGCGACGGGCCCGACCTCTTCCATCGTCCGGCGCACCAGGACGGCGTCGGGCGATGCGTCCTTGCGTGGTGCAGGCGCCGGGCGGGGCTCGGCGCCTGGGCCCGCGATCGGGGCCGCGGCCTCGTCACTGGCGCGCGGCTGGGGTATTCGGCCCTCGTCGTGATCGCCGGAGACGGGCGCGGGCGGCGTGGACGGGCTGGGGGGATTGTGCGGCGTGAACCAGCCGCCTTCGCCGTCCGGACCGGATGCGGTCGACGCAGTGGTCGGAGCGTCCATGCTGTGCCTCGCCTCGAACATCTTTCGGTCGGTCTGCGTACACGCACGAACTCCCCGCGTTCTTCCGCGGTTGAAGCAGTGCACTTTCCCCCGATTGCCTCGACTTGCTTCAGCGTCCAATGCGGCCACATTGAACCTTGCGTTCCAGGCCGCTACGGACGAGTAGGGCGCGAATGTGACATTGTCCGCAATCTCTCGCGGGGAGGGTTTCCCTGCCGACTCACGTCCGGGCGACGAACCGTGGTCGACCCTACCGGCAGCTGCCCGGGGCACAAGCCCCTGCCGCCTTAACCAGCGGTTAAGCGGGGTCCCCGGGCTCCGCAAATTCCCGAATCACCGGTCTCCGCACACCAATTGGTACGCCTCTCGGAGATCACCTCCCGTATACGCGTGCGTGGCGATGCCCGAGACATGCCGGTCCGCATTGACGGCGACCGATACGCGAACAGCGCGGAAAAGGTCCACGTCCGACAACGAGTCGCCGTAGGCAATGCAATCCGACCGGCCAAGGCCGTACTCCGCACAGAGCCGGTCCGCGATCGTCACCTTGGCCGCGGCGCTCAGCACGCCTCCCGGGTCGACCGGCTCGGTGAACGGCACGTCCGGAAAGCGCGACCCGTACGCGGCATGCGCGCCCCAGGCGGTGAGCCGCTCCACGAAGAACGACGGCGACAGGGAGACGACCGCGCAGAACTCACCGCGCTCGCGGATCTCGGCCCACGTCTCCCGGATGCCCTCCAGCCACGGTGCCCCTTCGAACGCGGCGGTGACGTGGTCGTCCGTCAGCCGCGCCCACAGGGCGTGGATCCGGCGGGCGTACTCCGGCGGGCCGATGCGCTGGGCCCCGATCTCGGCGTCCAGCGCGACCGTCTCGGTTTCCAGGCCCAGCTGCCGCGAGATCTGCACGGGCGCCGTCGTGCCGTGCAGGAGCGTCCCGTCCAGGTCGAAGATGTGCAGTCTCGCTCTCCTCATGTCCGCCGAGGCTACGGGCTGCCCGACGGCGGGTTTCACGTGAAACGTCCGCTCTGGGCGGGCATCTTCCGTGGCGTGGCCGAAAGCAGTGGTCCGTCGTCCGCAAACCGGTGGACGCCGCTGTCTCCTGTCCGACAGCCTGACCTTCGTGTCGACACCTCCCCTCTCCGACCTGCCCATCCGACGACTGACCCCGCGCGACGTCTCCGTCTGTGCGGATCTCTCCGAGAACCGGGGCTGGCCCCGCGAGGAACACAAGTGGACGCTGCTCCTCACCGCGGGAACGGGCTACGGCATCGACGACCCCGACGGCGGGCTCGTCGCGGCCTGCACGGTCACCACGTACGGGACCGGCGAACGCCCCGAACTCAGCGCGATCGGCATGGTTCTGGTCGCCGAACGGCATGCCCGCAGGGGAGTCGGCAGGCGGCTGATGCGCCATGTCGTCGAACAGGCGGGGACCACACCGCTGACGCTGCACGCGACGCCATACGGGCAGCCTCTCTACGAGGAGCTCGGCTTCAAGGTCACCGGCCGGGCGGAGATGGTGAGCGGCCGGTTCCTCCCTGACCACGTCCCGTCCGCCGTCGTCACGCGCCCGGCCGCCGCCGAGGACATCGCGGCCTTGTTGCGTCTGGACGCGGAGGTGTTCGGGCCCGACCGTACGCACATCATCGCGCGCCTTCCCGCCTTCGCCGATCAGCTCCGGGTGGCCGAGGAGAACGGCCGGCCGATCGGTTTCGCGGCCGCGTGGCCCAATGAGGACACCCACGTGGTCGGGCCGCTGATCGCCCGCGACACCGAGACCGCGAAGGCTCTGGTCGCCTCCCTCGCGGCGGCCACGGACCGGCCACTGCGGACCGACATCGACGTACGTCACAGCGAGCTGCTGACGTGGCTCAAGGCGCGCGGCCTCCAGAGGGTGGCCTCGAACGCCGTCATGAACCACGGCGCCGCCGACCTGCCCGGCGACTGGACCCGCCGATTCGCACCGCTCACCGTGGCCGCCGGCTGAGAGCCCGACACGTCTGTCGGAGCCGTCTCCACGTGAGGGGGCCGGGCGGTTCGCCCGCCCCCTCTGCAAGCGCGCGTCAGAGGTGGACGGGCTCCCCTGTGTGCTGCCCGGCGCGCGCGGAGCCGGCTCAGCGCGGTGCCGCCGTGGCCCACGGAGGTCGCCACCGACCAGGTTGCCCGCGACCGTACCGGAGCCCGGCCAACGACAGGGCCTTGCCCGAAGCAGTCGACGCCGCCGCGAAACCCCGCGTCGGACCCACTCGTCCATACCGTCGAAACGCTGTATGCGCCCGCATAAGCTGCGCTCATGGGAGATCTTGAAATAAGGCCCGCCACGGCGGACGACATTCCGGCGATCGTGGCGATGCTGGCTGACGACCCGCTGGGCGCCCAGCGTGAGTCCCCGGACGATCTCACTCCGTACCTCGCCGCCCACGCACGCCTCGCCGCCGATCCCCAGCAGCACGTCGTCGTCGCCGAGCGTGACGGCCGGGTCGTCGGCACCCTCCAACTCACCGTGATTCCGGGGCTCTCCCACAAGGGAACCACCCGGGCGCTCATCGAAGCGGTACGCGTCCACGCCGAAGAGCGCGGCAGCGGTCTGGGCACACAGCTCCTCGAGTGGGCGATCGACGAGGCCCGCCGTCAGGGCTGCCGACTGGTGCAGCTCACCTCCGACGCCACCCGTACCGACGCCCACCGCTTCTACGAACGGCTCGGGTTCGAGGCGTCCCATGTGGGGTTCAAGCTCAAGCTGTGACGGCGAACGACGGCCGACGGGTGTTCTCACGTCGTGTGTGGCGGTGTTTCACGTGAAACACCGC
>NZ_JAPHNL010000008.1 GCF_026274175.1 Streptomyces beihaiensis | reverse complement strand
CCGACAGCAAGCGGACGACGGGGTTGTGTGCGGTCAGGCATCGGCGGTCTCCTTGCCCTGTGCGGTCCGCCAGGCGTGCCCGCGCGTGCACCACCTTCCACCGGCCCGCCGTGCCCAGCAGCTTTGCCGCCGCGGCGCCCCGGTCGGCGCCCAGCAGCAGGTCGACCAGGGCCGCCGTCCGCCGCGCGTCACCCTCCGGCCGCTCCTCCCCGGTCAGCAGGGACAGCAGCACGACACCGGCGCCCGCCAGGGTGTGGTCGCCCGCTCTGCGCTCCGCCGCGGCGAGGCCGAGCGCCCCACCCGGCCCCAGGGCGTACGCCGACAGGTGCGTGCCGTCCACCGTGTCCGACGCCGACGCCGGGGCGGGGGAGGGGCGGTCGGCGCCCGCCCCGACCACCTCCGTCAGCCGGGCGAGCGCGTCCTCGACGGGCCCCGGCGGGCGCGCCCCCGCCACCTGCCGCCGCGCACCGTCCGCTCCGACGAGCACCGCGAACGAACCGGTGTGGCGGGAGAGTTGGCGCAGCACCGCGGGGACCGGGTCGGGCCGTGCCGCGGCCGAGGCGAGCGCCCGCTGGGCCTCGGTGACCCGGTGCAGCTCGGCGTTGCGGGCCTGCGCCATCAGCTCCCACACGGCCCGCGCGACCCCGCTGAACGTCGTGTGCCGCTCCACCTCGAGCAGCGGGAGCCCGCGCCGCTCGCAGGCCACGACCAGCTCCCGCGGCACCGTGTCGTACACGGGCGCCACACCGAAGCCGAGCGCCGCCGCGCCGCCCGCCGCGACGCGGGCCGCGTACGCCTCGAAGTGCTCGGCGCCACCGTCCCGCCGCACCGCCTCACCGGCGTGCACCCCCGCCGTGAGCAGCAGTTCCCCGCCGAGCAGATACGGATACGGGTCGGCCATCTCCGAGGCGTGCGCGCCGTGCACCAGTACGTCGGCGGAGCCCGGACCGGGACCGACGATCAGGCGGAGACCGAGATCGGCGCGGCGGAGCAGGGCGTCGAGCGGAACACCGGGGGTGGGCGGCGGGATTGCGGACACGGTGGACGATTCCTCTACTCGTACGCCATCTACTGAACGAAACGTACACTTCTGTGCCGGGTTCCGACCACTTACTTTTCCGGTAGGTACGGAAGGTACGTCCCACGAAAGAAGGCACGCGCGCCATGACCAGCAGCAACGAGACGCCCCGCGTTCCCGCCGGCCCCACCGGCGCCGTCGGCCCGGTCGACTCCTCCCGCGTCCCCCGCTACGCGGGCCCGGCCACGTTCGCGCGCCTGCCCCGCCTCGACGAGGTCGCCGCCGCCGACGTGGCGGTCGTCGGAGTCCCCTTCGACACCGGTGTCTCCTACCGCCCCGGCGCCCGCTTCGGCGGCAACGCGATCCGTGAGGCCAGCCGCCTGCTGCGCCCCTACAACCCGGCGCAGGACGCCTCCCCGTTCGCGCTCGCCCAGGTCGCGGACGCGGGCGACATCGCCGCCAACCCGTTCGACATCAACGAGGCCGTGGAGACGGTCGAGGCGGCGGCGGACGAGCTGCTCGGCACCGGTGCCCGCATGATGACGCTCGGCGGCGACCACACCATCGCCCTGCCGCTGCTGCGCAGCGTCGCCAAGAAGCACGGCCCGGTCGCCCTGCTCCACTTCGACGCCCACCTGGACACCTGGGACACGTACTTCGGCGCCGCCTACACGCACGGCACGCCGTTCCGCCGCGCGGTCGAGGAGGGCATCCTCGACACGTCGGCCCTCTCGCACGTGGGCACGCGCGGCCCGCTCTACGGCCGGGGCGACCTGACGGACGACGAGAAGATGGGCTTCGGCATCGTCACCTCGGCCGACGTCTACCGGCGTGGCGCCGACGAGGTCGCCGACCAGCTCCGCCAGCGCATCGGCGACCGCCCGCTGTACATCTCCATCGACATCGACTGCCTCGACCCGGCGCACGCCCCCGGCACCGGTACTCCGGAAGCGGGCGGCATGACCTCCCGCGAGCTGCTCGAGATCCTCCGCGGCCTGGCGTCGTGCAACCTGGTGTCGGCGGACGTCGTGGAGGTGGCGCCCGCGTACGACCACGCCGAGATCACGGCCGTCGCCGCGTCGCACACCGCGTACGAGCTGACGACGATCATGTCGCGGCAGATCGCGGAAGCAAGGAACCCGGGCGACGAGTGACGGGCGACCAATGACAGGGGACACGTGACACACGACCACGACCTGGAACTGAGGCCGACGCCGGCCCAGACCGAAGCGGCGCTCGACCCGCCCGCCGGGCGCACCGGCGGCGACCTCGTCCTGGAGACGCTCCACGGCCTGGGCGCCTCGAACGTCTTCGGCCTGCCCGGCCAGCACGCCCTCGGCCTGTTCGACGCGCTGCGCCGCTCGCCGCTGCGGTACGTCGGTCTGCGCATGGAGAACAACGCGGGCTTCGCCGCGGACGCCTACGGCCGGGTGACGGGAGAGGCGGCCCCGCTGCTCCTGTCCACCGGCCCCGGCGCGCTGATGTCGCTCCCGGCGCTGCAGGAGGCGGCGGCGGCCTCGGCGCCCGTGCTGGCCATCGCCAGCCAGGTGCCGGTAGCGGGCCTCGGCGGCGGCCGCCACGGTCACCTGCACGAACTGCGCGACCAGCAGGCGTCGTTCCGGGACGTGGTCAAGTCCGTCCACACCGTCCGCGCCTCGTCCCAGATCCCGTCGGCGGTGGCGGCGGCGTGGCAGTCGGCGCTGACGGCCCCGCACGGCCCGGTGTGGGTGGAGATCCCCGCCGACGTCCTCGCCTCGCCGACCGCGCTGCCGCAAGTGACGGCCCCGGACGCGACCCCGCAGGACCTTGTCCCGCGCCCCGAACTGACGGCGCTGGCAGCACACTTGCTCGCGAACGCCTCCCGCCCGGCGATCATCGCGGGCGGCGGAGTCGTACGGGCCGACGCATCCGGCAAACTCCGCGAACTGGCCGAACGGATCGCGGCGCCGGTCGTCTGCACGTTCGGCGGCAAGGGCGCCTTCCCCTGGGAGCACCCGCTCTCCCTCCAGTCCTGGCTGGAGGACCGCCACACGACGGAGTTCCTGGAGGACGCCGACGTGCTCCTGGTGGTCGGCTCCGGCCTGGGCGAACTCACCTCCAACTATCACACGTTCACCCCGCGCGGCCGGATCGTCCAGATCGAGGCGGACGCGGGCAAACTGGAGTCCAACCACCCGGCCCTCGGCATCCACGCAGACGCCCGCCTCGCGCTCCAGGCGCTCCTGGAAACGGTGGACCGGCGCCCGGACGCGCAGGCCCCGAACCGCGCGGCGGCGCTCCTGAAGTCCGTAAGAGAACGGCTCGACGCCCAGGAACTCGACCTGGAACAGCGGGTGTTGGCGTCGGTACGCGCCGCCCTCCCGCCGCGCGCCGCGTCCTTCTGGGACATGACGATCCTCACCTACTGGGCGTGGTCCGCGTGGCCGGGACCGATGCATTCGGCGCAGGGCGCGGGCGGTCTTGGCTACGCCTACCCGGCGGCCCTCGGCGCGGCGGTCGCCGACCCGACGGCCCCGGTCCTGGCTGTCTCCGGCGACGGCGGCGCCCTGTACTCGATCGCGGAACTGGCCACGGCCCGCCAGTACGACCTGAACGTCACCTGGCTCATCGTCGACGACGGCGGCTACGGCATCCTGCGCGAGTACCTGACGACCACGTTCGGCGCCCCGGCTCCCGAGGCGACGGACCTGACCCGCCCGGACTTCGTCGCCCTCTCCGAGTCCTTCGGCGTCCCGGCGGTCCGCACGACACCGGACCGGCTCCACGCGGACCTGTCGAAGGCCCTGACGGAACCGGGGCCCCGGGTGGTCGTGCTGCCGACGGTGCTGGGTATGTTCGAGGCGACGCACGTCTGATGCGTGCCTGGCCCGGGTGTGACGCGTGCGAGCCGCGTGCGTGACGCACAGGTCACGCACGCGTGATGCATGCGTGATTCATGCGTGACGCATGCGGCGGGAGTGCGGGGGCATGAGCGAGTCATGGGCGACCGGTCGGCTGCCGCGGGCCGTGCGGCCGCGGGCCCGGCCGTGGGCAGCACCCTGGGTGTGCGTGGTCGCGTTGCCGTTCGCGGCCCTGACCAGGAGATGGCGAGGGGATGTCGACGATGAAGAGACGTGGCAAGAGCCGAAGACGTCCGGGTGGACGCCTCAGGGGTCTGTCGTTCGCCGCGCTGACGCTCGGGGTCGCCGCTGTCGTGAGCGCGTGCGGTCCGGACAGCGGGAGCCGCGACAGCGCCGCCCCCGCTCACACGTCGCCCGCCGCCACGGCATCTACCGCGCCCACCACCGCGGCCACCTCCACTGCCGCGCCCGGCCTCGCCACGCCCTCACCCGACGCCCGACCCAAGCCGAAGCCCAAGCCCAAGCCCACGTCGGAGTCGAAACCCAAGCCCAAGCCGAAGCCCGCCGCGCCCACCACCGCGTCTCGTACACGCACCCCGTGGCCTCGCGTCGCCTTCGCCGGGCTGACGTTCGAGGTTCCTCCGGGGTGGACGCTGGCGCGGTACGCCGAGGGCGCCTGCCTGCAACCGGTGCACCGGGCCGGGCTGCCCACGATGTTCGGCTGCGCCGGGATCGTCATCCAGTCCGGCTCCTCCATCGTGGGCAACGAGATGCGCCCCTACCAGCCCCACCAGCCCGGCGGCTGGTACGTGGCCACCGACGTCCAGCCCTGCCCGGTCCACCGGACCCTCCCGGACGGTTCCACCAACCTCGTCACCAGCGGGTCGGGGGCCGCGCCGATCGCGTCCGGCCTACGCCCGGTGGGCAGCCACAAGGCGGACTACGACCGCTGGTCGGCGGCCTGCGCGAGCGGCTACCGCTTCTCGCCCCAGGCGTGGTACCTGCCGGTGTCCCGGGTGCTGTTCCTGGACTACACCGGGCACGCGCAGACGGCTCGGGTGCTGGAGTCGGTCCGCTTCCCCGGCTGACCGCCAGATGCGGTGGGCGGATCGAGAGTCCCCGCCTGCCGGTGTGCTCGGCTGCCCGCCGTGCCGGGCTACCAGATCGCGTCCACCCACTCCGGGTGGTCGATGAACGGATTCCGGTTGTGCTGGTAGTCGTCGTAGATGACCTGGTTGCGGTTCTCCTCGAAGGCGTCCGGCGGGTCCTCGTCGTTCCACTGCTTGAGGACGGAGAGCTTGCCCATGTAGGGCGAGGTGCCGTTGTCGACCTGGTCGTCCATCTTGAGGTCGGGGAAGCCGTCGTCGCCGTCGTAGCGCACGGCCATGTAGAGGATCATGCGTGCCACGTCGCCCTTGACCGCGTCGCGCGGCTCGAACGAGTCGCTGTCGGTCAGTGAGCCGCCGCCGTTGGTGACGGCGCTGCCGCCGTCGTCGAAGTCCTTGTTGCCGCGGATGGAGTTGACTTGGACGTCAGCCGGGCGCAGGTGGTGCAGGTCCGTGCCGGGGCCTGTCGTGGTGCCGAACTCGCCGTGCGACTTGGCCCAGACGTGTTCGCGGTTCCAGTCGCCGACGCTGCCGCCGTTGAGCGACTTCGAGCGGGAGGCGCCGCTGTAGAGCAGGATGACGTCGTTGCTGTTGTTCGGGTCCTGGTCGGTGTGTTTCAGGGCGTCCCAGACCTGGCTGTAGCTGAGCTTGGTCTGGCTGCTGATGATCGTGTGCAGCGCGCTCTTGAGGCTCGCCCCCGTCTTGCCGATCGCGTCCTTGTAGTACGTGTCGTCGTACGAGGTGTTCGTCGCTGTCGCCGTCGTGGCCGTCGTGGCCGTCGTCGCCGTGGTCGCGGCCGCCGTGGTGGCGGCGGTGGCGGTGGCCGCGGGCAGGGTCGCCGTCGCGAGGAGCGCGGCTGCCGTCAGGGCTACGGGTCTCCAGCGGCGGCGGGTCCGTGTACAGACGGAAGTGCGTATCGAGGTCTCGGGCATGTGGGGTGTCCTGTCCGTTCGATCTACGCGGGTTGACTCCGTTCACCGGAGGATGGCATGGACACGTTGCCGGTGGGGTGAACGAACGGAGTCGATTGCGTGTCGGAGTCGGACAACTCCCTTGATCCGTAGGCACATTGAGTGCTCGGCGCGCGCAGTCGCCGTTGTGGTGCCGGAGGTCTTCGCGGCGGCCGGTGCGGCGCGGAGAAGTGTCGCACTTTGAGGTGGAAGTACGACACTTCTCCGCGGTGGGGGTCAGGCGGGCAGGTCGCCGTCGCTGAGGGCGCTGACGAACGAGGCCCAGCTGTCGGCCGACATCACGAGCGCCGGACCGTGCGGGTTCTTGGAGTCGCGGACGGGTACGCCGGACGGGTGGGCGTCCACCACCTCGACGCAGCTGCCGCCCTCGTTGCCGCTGTACGACGACTTGCGCCAGCCGTTCAGTGCGGACGAGTCCAGGATGGTGTGTTCAGTCACGGTGTCCGTACTCCTTCGCTGTCGCCCTCATGAAGGCGAGTGACTCCTTGAGCGGCATCGCGTCGCCCAGTGCCAGATCGTATGCGCCCTCCAGGCGCGCGACCATGGCCGGGGAGTCGTGCACACGGCCGACCTGGATGCCCTCGGAGTACGCGACCGGCGGCTGGTCCTCGAACCGCATCAGGGTCAACATTCCCTGCATGAGCGGAAGGACTCCGAGCCCGAACGGCAGCACGTGGACGCGCACCCGCCCGTCTTCCACCAGCCGGACCATGTGCGTGATCTGCTCCGCCATGACCTCCGGTCCGCCGACCGCCCGTCGCAGCACCGCTTCGTCGAGCATCGCCCAGACCACCGGCCACACCGGATCTTCCAGCACCGTCGCGCGCTTCAGTCGAGTGACGACGAGTTTGTCACGCTCCTCCTGGCTCAGTGGAGGGAACGACGTGCTCAGGGCCGCACGCGCGTACCGCTCCGTCTGAAGGATGCCGGGGACGAACGACAGGGCGAACTCCCTGATCATCACCGCCTGTCGCTCCAGCTCCAGCGCCGCCTCGAAGTAGTCGGCGACCACCGCGTCGTCGTCCGGCAGGAAACTGGTGAGCACGTCCCCGGTGTTGAGGGCCTTGTCCAGGCGCCTCGCGTCCTCCTTCGACGGGGTGCGGCGGCCCGCCTCGATATGGGCGATGTGCGAACGCGTCATGATCGCCGCGTCCGCCAGCTGTTGCTGTGTCCAGCCGCGCGCTTCGCGCTGTGTCCTGATCCACTCGCCGTAGGCATTGTTCATGCGGCGCCAACTCCCGTGTGACAGATGCGTCGTCGCATCGGACCCACTGGTCAGGCTACGCCGGGCCACTGCACTGTGTGAGTGATTCGCTACACAGCGAACACGTCGGTCAGTCAGGAGTTGAAGTCACGATGATCTACGCCACCGGTTCCGTCGGTTCCGTCGACGACGGTCGTGCCGCCCGTCTGCTGCCCTGGGGCTCGCTGGAGGGCAAGCCCTGCTACCTCCTGGCGGACGGCAGCGGGGGCGGCTACGTCTCCCGTGTCGCCGACAACGTGGAGTCCGTTCAGCTCGGCATGGCCGGCGACCTGCTCGATCACGCCGTGGACCTGTTGGACGACAGCGAGGCGACAGCGGACCAACTCCACTTTCTCGCCTCCCGATTGGCCGAGTCGCTGTTCGACGTGCGCCGTATCGCCCGTAGCCGGGGCGCGCGCCTCGCCTCTGAGGGGGATGCCGGGGACGACCGGGACGACGTGGACGACGAGGGTTGAACCGGAACGGGCCGTCCCTGGTAGCAAGTTCGACTCTGCTGCCAGGGACCGACCCGCTGTTACTCGACGTCGCTCGGGTCCAGGCGGTACAGGGACGACGAGGTGGAGGACGACGAACTCGCCGACGACGAGCCGCTCTTGCTGTACTCGCTCGCCTTCACCTTCGTGCCGTGCGCCTTCACCCACGCCGTCACCGCGGAGCTGACGTCGTTGCCGCCGCCCATCGGGCCGCCGCCACCCATGCCGCTTCCGCCGACCTGGATGTAGTGCAACTGCCCGCTCTTGACCAGCTTCTTGAGCTTGGCGACCGTCATGCCCTTGTCGGAGCCGGTGAAGCCGTACATCGAGATGACCGGCTTCTTCGTGCTGAGCACCAGCCGCGCGGCGGACTGCGAGTTCGACACCGCGAGCAGCCACTCGGCGCCGTCCTGGTGCTTCTCCAGGTAGGCGATCATGTCGCTGTCGACGGCGCCGCCCATCGGACCGCCGCCGCCCAAACGGCCGCCGCCCTGGCCTTCGCCGTTCCGCAGGCCCTCCTGCCCGCCACCGGGCATCTCGCCGCCGCCGGACCGCTGCCCGCCGCCCGGCATGCCGCTGCCGCCGGACCGCTGCCCGCCGCCCGGCGTCCCGCCGCTGCCTCCCGGCGTCTCGCCGCCGCCCGGCATCTGGCCGCCGCCCGCCGTCTCACCGCCACCGGCGAGCTCGCCCCGGCGCCCGCCGGGGAACCCGCCCCGGCCGCCGCCGGGCCCACCCATGCCGTTCCCGGTCGTGGGCCCGGCCGTCGGGTTCGTACCGCCCATGCCGCCGCCGGTGCCCGAGGAGAGCGGCTCCGACCAGGCGTACGCCGCCGGGCCCGCGAGCCCTGCGACGAGCGCCGCCGTCACGGACACGGCGAGCAGCCGCGGCCGCCGCCCCGATACCATGCGGAAGACGAGAAGCCCCGCGACCGCCGCCGCCATGAGCAGCGCGACCGTCGGCCACAGCCAACTGTTCCAGCCGGACGCGCGGCGCAGCAGCACGACCGCCCACAGCCCGGTCACGCCGAGCGCCACCGGCAGCACCCACGCCCACCGCTTGTCCGTACGGAAGGCGCGCAGCAGCATCACGCCGCCGCCACCGCACAGCGCGGCGACGCCCGGCGCCACGGCTGTCGTGTAGTACGGGTGCATGGTGCCCTCGGCCGTGGCGAACGTGACGTAGTGCAGCACCAGCCAGCCGCCCCACAGCACAAGACCGGCCCGCGTCATGTCCGTGCGCGGCGCGCGGCCGCACAGCACCAGGCCGCCGACGAGCGCGATCGCCGCGAACGGGATCAGCCAGGAGATCTGGCCGCCCAGGACGTCGTTGAAGAGACGGCCGAGGCCCGCCGAACCGGCGAAGGTGGCGCCGCCCCCGCCGCCTCCGCCCCCGCCGTTGCCCTCGCCGCCGAGGATCCGGCCGAAGCCGTTGTAACCGAAGATCAGGTTCCAGGCCGTGCCGTCCGTGGAGCCGCCGATGTAGGGGCGCTCGTCGGCGGGGATCATCGAGACGGCCGTGGCCCACCAGAAGCTGCTGACCGCGAGCACCACGGTGGCCAGCACCAGGTTGCGGATCTTGCGGCCCCAGCCGAGCCCGGACGCGTACACGTACACCGCGAAGACCGCGGGCAGCGCGATGTAGCCCTGCAGCATCTTCGTGTTGAAGGCCAGGCCGAAGCAGGCGGCCGACGCGAGCAGCGGCAGCAGGCGGCCGTCGCGGGTGGCGCGCAGCGCGAGGGCCGCGCCGCCCACCATCAGCAGGAGCAGGATGGTGTCCGGGTTGTTGTCCCGGTCGATCGCGACCGTGATCGGGGTCAGGGCCAGGACCAGCGCGGCGACGGCCGCCGCCGCGTGTCCCCACACCCGCTTCACCGACGCGTGCAGGATCCAGATCGTGCCGAGCCCGGCCCCGATCTGCGGCAGCATCATCTGCCAGGTGCCGAACCCGAAGATCCGGCAGGACAGGCTCATCACCATCAGGGCGAGCGGCGGCTTGTCCACGGTCAGGAAGTTGCCCGCGTCGATGGAGCCGAAGAACCATGCCTTCCAGCTCTGTGTGCCGCTGTAGACGGCGGCGCTGTAGAAGCTGTTCAGGCCGCCCGACGACAGGTTCCAGGCGTACAGGACCGCCGCGAGCGCCAGGACGGCGAGCAGCGCCGGGAGCGACCAGCGCGGCGTGGCGCGCGCGGCGGCCGGTGGCTCGACCGGTGGCGGCGGTACGGGGACGGGCGGGTACGGCGGATGCGATTCGATGGCTGAGGTCACCGCAGCACCGTGCACGGCCGGGGTGGGCGTGGGCTGTGCCGAACCTTGGCGCCGCCTGTGCATGTGGACCGTGGTCCCGTCCGTGGACGTGGACCGGGTGACCGTCCGCGCACGGGGATCACGCCCGGCCGTCACCCTTCGTGATCGCGGGATGAAATCCGCCGCCGCCTGTGTTGGCCCTTCGGCAGATCTGTACAGCGGAGCGGGAGGCAGCGCGGCGTGGCGGAGAAACGGGGCTGGGCGAAGCGGCTGGCGGGGTACGCCTGGCGCTATCCCAAGGACGTCGTGCTGGCGCTCGGGGCGTCGCTCGGCGGCATGGCCGTCATGGCGCTCGTACCACTGATCACCAAGGTCATCATCGACGACGTCATCGGCGACCACTCCCGCTCCATGGGCGTGTGGGTCGGGCTGCTGCTCGGCTCCGCCGCCGTCGTCTACGCGATGACGTACATCCGCCGCTACTACGGCGGCCGCCTCGCCCTCGACGTCCAGCACGACCTGCGCACCGAGATGTACGGGACGATCACCCGGCTCGACGGGCGGCCTCAGGACTCGCTCTCCACCGGCCAGGTCGTCGGCCGCGCCACCAGCGACCTTCAGCTGATCCAGAGCCTGCTGTTCATGCTGCCGATGACCATCGGGAACATCCTGCTGTTCCTCGTCTCGCTCGTCATCATGGCGTGGCTCTCGCTGCCGCTCACCCTGGTCGCGCTCGCCGTCGCCCCGGCCGTCTGGTTCATCGCCAAGCGCAGCCGCGCCCGCCTCCACCCGGCCACCTGGTACGCGCAGGCGCAGGCCGGCGCGGTGGCCGGCGCGGTCGACGGGGCCGTCAGCGGCGTACGCGTCGTCAAGGGGTTCGGGCAGGAGGAGCAGGAGACCGGGAAGCTCAAGGAGGTCGGGCGGCGGCTCTTCGCGGGACGCCTGCGCACCATCCGGCTCAACTCCAAGTTCACCCCGGCCCTACAGGCCGTGCCCGCCCTCGGGCAGGTCGCGATGCTGGCGCTCGGCGGCTGGCTGGCCGTGCGCGGCCAGATCACGCTCGGCGCGTTCGTCGCCTTCTCCAGTTATCTGGCCCAGCTGGTCGGTCCGGTGCGGATGCTCGCCATGGTCCTCACGGTCGGGCAGCAGGCCCGCGCGGGTGTCGAACGCGTCCTGGAACTCATCGACACCGAGCCGTCCATCGAGGACGGAACCCGGGAACTTCCGGCCGACGCCCCGGCCACGGTCGAGTTCGACGACGTGTCGTTCGCTTACGGCAGCCCCGACACGGACGAGGGCGCGGCGGGAGCCCACCCCGTCCTCGACGGCCTCTCCTTCTCCATCCGCGCGGGTGAGACGCTCGCCGTCGTCGGCTCCTCCGGCTCCGGCAAGTCGACCGTCTCCCTGCTCCTTCCGCGCTTCTACGACGTCACGCGCGGCGCCGTCCGTGTCGGCGGCCACGACGTGCGCGAGCTGACGTTCGCGTCGCTGCGCGCCGCGATCGGACTCGTGCCGGAGGACTCGTTCCTGTTCTCCGACACCGTGCGCGCCAACATCGCCTACGGCGTCCCGGACGCCACGGACGAACAGATCCGGGCGGCCGCGCGCGCCGCCCAGGCCGACCGGTTCATATCCGAGCTGCCCGACGGCTACGACACCAAGGTCGGCGAGCACGGGCTCACCCTCTCCGGCGGCCAGCGCCAGCGCGTCGCGCTCGCCCGCGCCATCCTCACCGACCCGCGGCTGCTCGTCCTCGACGACGCCACATCCGCCGTGGACGCCCGCGTCGAGCACGAGATCCACGAGGCGCTGCGCGGCGTCATGGCCGGGCGCACCACCCTGCTCATCGCGCACCGCCGCTCCACCCTCAACCTCGCCGACCGTATCGCCGTGCTCGACGCCGGCCGCCTCGCCGCGATCGGCACCCACGACGAACTGACCGCCACCTCCCCGCTCTACCGGCGCCTGCTCACCGACCCGGACGAGCTCGGCGGTGTCTCGCCCGGCCACACCCCCACCGGGGCCGAGCTCGACGACGAGTGCGACGACACCTGCGTACGGGACGAACTGGACGCCGAGTTCGACGCCGAGCGGGGCATCACGCCGCGCCTGTGGACCGGAGACCGCGAGCCGAAGGACGCCGGGCTCGCCCAGGCGCCCGCCACACCCGAACTGCTCGCCCGGGTCGCCGCGCTGCCACCCGCCACCGACACCCCGGACGTCGACGAGGCACGGGCCGTGGAACCCGAGGACTCGTACGGGCTTCGCCGCCTGCTGCGCGGGTTCGGCGGGGCGCTGCTGCTGGCGCTGCTGCTGGTCGCCGTCGACGCGGGCGTCGGCCTGCTGCTGCCGATCCTGATCCGGCACGGCATCGACGACGGCGTCTCGCGGCTCGCGCTCGGCGCGGTGTGGACGGCGTCCGCCCTCGCGCTCCTCGCGGTCGTCGTCCAGTGGGCCGCGCAGATCGGCGAGACCCGCATGACGGGCCGCACCGGCGAACGCGTCCTGTACGCGCTGCGCCTGAAGATCTTCGCCCAGCTCCAGCGGCTCGGCCTCGACTACTACGAGCGCGAGCTGACCGGCCGCATCATGACCCGCATGACCACGGACGTCGACGCGCTGTCGACGTTCCTGCAGACGGGGCTCGTCACCGCGTTCGTCTCCGTCGTCACGTTCCTCGGCATCATGGCCGCGCTGCTCGTCCTCGACGTACAGCTCGCCCTCGTCGTGTTCGCGACGCTGCCGCCGCTGATCGCCGGCACGTTCTTCTTCCGGCGCGCGAGCGTGAAGGCGTACTCGCTGGCGCGTGAGCGCGTCTCCGTCGTCAACGCCGACCTCCAGGAGACCGTGGCCGGGCTGCGGATCGTGCAGGCGTTCCAGGGCGAGCGCGCGGGCGGCCGGCGGTTCGCCGGGGCCAGCTCGGAGTACCGCACGGCGCGGGTGCGCGGGCAGTGGCTGATCTCCGTCTACTTCCCGTTCGTGCAGCTCCTGTCGTCCGTGGCCGCGGCCGCCGTGCTGATCGTCGGCGCGCACCGCGTGGAGGCGGGCACCCTGACCACCGGCGCGCTCGTCGCCTATCTCCTCTACATCGACCTGTTCTTCGCGCCCGTCCAGCAGCTCTCCCAGGTCTTCGACGGCTACCAGCAGGCCACGGTCTCGCTCGCCCGCATCCAGGAACTGCTGCGCGAGCCGACGTCGACGACGGCCGCCGCGTCGCCGCGCGCGGTGGACTCGCTGCGCGGCGAGATCGCCTTCGAGCACGTGGACTTCGCGTACGGGGCCGGTTCCGGGGCCGGTTCCGGTTCCGGGGACGACGCCGCGGCGGAGAACGCCCTGCGCGACGTCGACCTGCGCATCCCCGCCGGGCAGACGGTCGCCTTCGTCGGCGAGACCGGAGCGGGCAAGTCGACCCTCGTCAAGCTCGTCGCCCGCTTCTACGACCCGACCGGCGGCCGGGTCACCGTCGACGGCACCGACCTGCGCGAACTCGACCTGACGGCCTACCGGCACCGGCTCGGCGTCGTCCCGCAGGAGGCGTACCTCTTCCCGGGCACCGTCCGCGACGCCATCGCGTACGGGCGCCCGGACGCGAGCGACGCGGAGGTGGAGGCGGCGGCACGTGCGGTCGGCGCCCACGACATGATCGCCACGCTCGACGGCGGCTACCTCCACGAGGTGGCCGAACGCGGCCGCAACCTCTCCGCGGGGCAGCGACAGTTGATCGCGCTGGCCCGCGCCGAACTGGTCGACCCCGACGTGCTGCTGCTCGACGAGGCGACCGCCGCGCTCGACCTCGCCACCGAGGCCCAGGTCAACCAGGCCACCGACCGCCTCGCCGGGCAGCGCACCACGCTCGTCGTCGCCCACCGCCTGACGACCGCGGCCCGCGCCGACCGGGTCGTCGTCATGGACCACGGCCGGGTCGCGGAGGACGGCACCCACGACGAACTCCTCGCGCTCGACGGCCGGTACGCACGGTTGTGGCGGACCTTCGTCGGTGAGGGGGCTGAGGGGGCCGCAGGGGCTGGCGGGGCCGCGGGCGCCGAGGACGCCGACGCGGCGGGCGTGGCCGCCTGAGCCCTGTGCCGGGCGTGGCCGCCTGAGTCTCGTGCCGGGCGTCACGTCCAGTGCAACCACTCGTCCGAGCCAGGCGTCCGTACAGCCGTACGGGGATGCCAACGATGTCAGAGCGACGGGCGTGAACGGGAGGGGCTCGCGTGCGAAGAGGTGAGGACGGTGGCATACGCCGGGCGTCCGGTGTCCTGGCCGCCCTGCTGACGGCGGCCCTGCTGGTCCTGGCGGGGCCGACCGCCAGTACCGCGCACGCCGCGGCGAGACCCGTCTGCGCCGGGCACAAGGTCCGCACCCTGCACTTCGCCACCGGCAGCACCGTCGTCTACCGCAACGGCGGCTATGTCTGCGTCGTCACCCGCACCCGTCACCCCGGCATCCGTACATACATGTCGGTCTCGGTCCAGGCGCGCGGCAACCGGCCCGTGAGCGACCACGGCCGCTTCGTCGAGCGGGCGGGCCCGGTCACCGTGCACGCGGGACACCGCCGCATCCGGGTGACCGGGCGGGTGGGCGCGAAATCGGTGGCCACGGGCTGGTTCCACGCCTGAGCGGACTACACGGCGGCCCTGCCGCTCACAGCCGCACCGCGCACCCGACGGGCCGAGCCCCGCCCAACGTCACGTACAGATCGGTCTTCTTGGGGCAGTCGGCGCGCGCCACCACCGCCGACGCGACCCGGAACTCCGGCTTGTGCGGCCCCGACCCGTCGCAGGCCGTCTCGCGTACCTGGCCCGCGCCCGTCGCGTACACGCAGTCGCCGACGACGGTGCGCGGCCCGCCCCCGCCGCCCGGGTCGCCGGGGTGCGGAGCCTCCAGGGCGCGCATGCAGGCGTATCCTTTCGCCACCGTGCCGTCGCCGCTCTCGCTGATGTGCACCACGAAGTCCGTGTACGGCGGGCAGGCCGGGCCGCCCGCGGGCGGCCCCGAGTACCGCGCCGTCACCCGCGCCACGGCCCGCTCACTGCCGCACGACACCTCGTAGAACGTCGTACGCCCCCGGGCCCCGCACTCACCCACGGCCAGGAACACGGCCCCGTACCCGGAGGGCGAGCCGACGCTGACGCCCGCGGGGGACGCGAGACCCCGCCCCCCGGACCCGGCGGCCGCCCGCTGACAGCCCGCGAGCGCGAGCGCCAGCAGTGGCACCGCGCACACTGCCTTCACCGTCTTCACCGTCCGCCCGCGCATGGCACCAGCGTGACCCGCCAGAGGAGACGCGTGTCGGCATCGCCCGGGGATTCGCCCCTTCGAGGGGAAGGGAGCAGATCAGTACGAAAGGCCGTACTCGATCGGGACGGCTCAGCCCGGAGCCGGCTCCCCGAGGCACGCCCCGCCCGCTTCGCGCAGCGCCGCGGCCATGGCCCTGATGGCCGGACGCCGGGACGCGCCCTCGCGCCACAGGGCGTAGACACGGCGACGGGGGAGGGGATCGAGCCGGGCCGTGGCGACGCCGGGCGGCAGCGTGCCGCGGCCGAGCCTGGGCACGACGGCGATGCCGAGCCCCGCGGCGACGAGCGCGATGAGCGTGGGATTCTCGTCGGCCTGGTGGACGATGTCCGGCTCGTGCCCGGCGGCGCGCATGGTCCGTACGAGCCAGTCGTGGCACACCCGCCCCGGCGGCTGCGACACCCACCGCTCGCCGCCCAACTGCTCACGCCGTACGGTCTTTTGCCCGGCGAGCCGGTGACCGTCGGGCACCAGCAGGTCGCACAGGTCGTCGCCGAGCACAACCTGTTCGAGTCCGGCGGGCGAGGGCAGTGGCGCGATGTCCCAGTCGTGCGCGACGACCAGGTCGACGGCGCCCTTCGCGACCAGGTCGACCGACAGATGCGGGTCGACCTCGCTGAGGTGCGCGTCCACGGCGGGATGCTCGACGGCCAGCGCGGCGAGCGCACCCGGCAGCAGACCGCGTGCGGCCGACGGGAAGGAGGCGATGCTCAGCCGCCCTGCGGGCACCCCGCGCCGTTCCTCGATCCCGGTCTCGGCCCGCTCGACGATAGCCATCAACTCCCTTGCGGTAGCGACGAGTTGATGAGCATCGTCGGTGAGCCGCACGCCCCGCCCGGCGCGTTCGAGCAGCGTCGTCCTGGTCTCCCGTTCCAGCTTCTGGATCTGCTGGGACACGGCGGAGGCGGTGTAGCCGAGCGCGTTCGCGGCGGCGCCGACGCTGCCGTGGACGGAGACGGCGTGCAGGGCGCGCAGCCGTTGCAGATCGAGCACGACGAACGCCACCTCTCATTAGTCTTCCTTCATCCAATCATGCAGGAATCATCGCTGGTGCTACATGGTCGTGGCGGGTGATCCTCGACGCATGAGACCCGCACACACCGGCCTCGCCGTCCTGGTCACCGCCCTGTGGGGCGTGAACTTCGTCGTCATCGACGTCGGCCTGGCCCACGTCCCGCCGCTGCTCTTCTGCGCCCTGCGCTTCGCGTTCGCCGCGCTGCCCGCCGTGTTCCTGGTGGGGCGGCCGTGTGTGCGGTGGCGGTGGGTGGTGGCGGTCGGACTCGCGTTGGGCGTGGGCAAGTTCGGCCTGCTGTTCATCGGTATGAACCAGGGCATGCCGGCCGGCCTGTCGTCACTGGTCCTTCAGGCACAGGCGGTCTTCACCGCACTGATCGCGTTCGCGTTCCTCGGCGAGCGCCCCGGCCGGGTCCGCGCGCTCGGCATGGTGGTGGCGGTGGCCGGGATCGTGGTGGCGGCGGTGGACGAAGGGGGCTCGGGCCCGTTGGCGGCGTTCGCGCTGGTCGTCGTGGCGGCGGCGTTCTGGGGCGTGTCGAACGTCCTGACCCGCAAGGCGGCGCCCGGCCGCGCCTTCAACTTCATGGTCTGGTCGAGCGCGGTCCCGGTGCTGCCGCTGCTGGGGTTGTCGCTCCTGTTCGAGGGCCCGGCGCGGGAGGGGAGGGCGCTGGCCGGCCTGGACGTACAGGGCGTGTCGGCGATCCTGTTCGTGGCACTGGTCGCCACCCTGTTCGGCTTCGGCACCTGGAGCCACCTGCTGCGCCGCTACGACGCGTCGACCGTGGCCCCGTACTCCCTCCTGGTCCCGGTCTTCGGCATGACGTCGTCGGCGGTGCTGCTCGGCGAGCAGGTGAGTGCGTCGCGGTGGTGCGCGGGGGTGCTGCTGGTGGGCGGGGTGGCCTTGACGAGCACGGGCGGCCTGAAACGGCGCGCGACCGCGTCTGCCGCCGCCGCTTCGAACCCCTTGCTCACGCAGCCTCGTTGAGCAGCCGCCCCAGGTGAGCCCGCCCGTCCGCGAGCAACCCGGAAAGCGGCGCGGCCGACGCGTACCACCGCGCCTCGTACTCCCAGCACAACCACCCGTCCCACCCGCCCCGACTGAGCACCTCCACACACTCACCGAGCGGCAGCACCCCCGCCCCGAGCGCGAGCGGCACCGTGTCGTCGGGCCCGGCGATGTCCTTGACCTGTACGTATCCGAGGTGCGGGCCGAGGGCCGCGTACGAGGCGGAGGGCTGCTCGCCGCCGAGCCAGGTGTGCATGACGTCCCAGAGCGCACCGACCCCGGGCCGCCGCACGGCGTCGAGGACCCGTGCCGCCGCCGCGCCGGTGCGATGCGAGTCGTGGGTCTCCAGGAGAACCCGTACGCCGCGCTCCTCGGCGTACGGGGCGGCGGCGGTGAGGCGCCGCACGGCGTGGGCGTCGGCCTTCCCGGGGCCCTGTTCGCCGCCGCCGGGGAACACCCGGACGTACGGGGCGCCCAGGTCGTGCGCCAGGTCGACCAAAGCGTGCACCTCGTCGACGACCGGCCCGTCCTCGCCCGCCTCCGCCACACGCGCGTACCCGGCGACACCGACGACCTCCACGCCCCCCGCGCGGAACGCGGCGACGGCGTCGCCCCGTTCACGCGCGCCGACGCCGGGGTGAACCGGCTCCTCGGGGTGGGCGCGCAGCTCCACCCCGTGGTAGCCGTTCGTGGCCGCGAGCCGCACGACGTCGGTCAGGGGCAGACCGGGAACACCGAGAGTGGAGAACGCCAGCTTCATGGCCGGGACCTTACCTGTCCGACCGGTCGTCACCAGGCCGCCGTCACCGGGAGGACCGGACGGGTCACTCCGCCGTCCGGTGCAGCGGCGGCCGCCAGTGCTGCCCGACCAGATCCGCGCCGAAGAACCGGTGCGGCTGCGGGCCCACGAGCACGAACCCGTGCCGCAAGGAGATCGAACGGGCCCCGGCGAGCACGTCGTCCGTCCACCGACCACGTTTTCGGAGCGGGCCCCGCACGACCGCGGTGACTGGACTGGACCGTTACTCGTCGTCCTCGACCAGCCGGTCGACTACCGCGCCGAGGACGCTCGAACGGCGTCGGCCGTCCCAGCCTTTGCTCAGCACCGCGTCCATCGCTGCCCCCTCGACCGCAGATCGCGCACCGTATGCCGGCGTAATACCGGCGTACCGGCGTACTTACATTACGGTGCGTCGTAGGAGCGTTCGGCAAGGGCCGGGTGGCGTGGTGCCGCCGCGAGCAGCACGGGCCGCTACGCGTAGAACCGCGAAATGCTCCGCAGCACGCACGCCGGTTTCGTGCCGCCCTCGATCTCGATCGTGCCGTCCACCGCCACCTGCACGCCACCGCCCGGCACCTCGTCCACCGCCGCGAGCCGCGCCGTCAGGCGGAGGCGGGAGCCCGCGGGGACGGGGGCGGGGAAACGGACCTTGTCCAGGCCGTAGTTGACCTTGGTTGTCACGCCCCGGACGTCGAGGAGCTCCGTGAAGAGCGGGATGAAGAGGGAGAGGGTCAGGTAGCCGTGGGCGACGGGGCCGCCGAACGGGCCCGCCGCCGCCCGCTCCGGGTCCGTGTGGATCCACTGGTGGTCGTCCGTCGCGTCGGCGAACGTGTTGATGCGGGTCTGGTCGACGTCCAGCCAGGCGCTGCTGCCCAAGTCGCTGCCGGCGAGCTTGCGGAGGGCGTCGAGGCCGTCGACGGTGATGGTGTTGTCGCTCATGTCGTCTTTCTTCTCCCTATTTTCTTCGCTGTCAGGGGCGGGGGCCGTACAGGCGGCGGACCTCCGGCTTGCGGAGCTTCCCCGAGGCCGTGCGGGGGAGTTCGGTGGCCACCACCACCGACTTCGGGATCTTGTACTTGGCCAGGCGGCCGGTCAGGAAGGGCAGGAGGGTCTCCCGGGACACGGCGCTGCCCTCGCGGGGGACCACGACCGCTCGGCCCACCTCGCCCCACGTCGCGTCGGGTACACCGATGACCGCGCACTCGGCGACGTCCGGGTGGGCGAGCAGGGCGTCCTCGACCTCCGCCGGGTAGATGTTCTCGCCGCCCGAGACGATCATGTCCTTGAGGCGGTCGACGATCGTCACGTAGCCGTCCGTGTCCACGCGGGCCGCGTCGCCCGTGTGCAGCCAGCCCTCCGTGAAGGCCGCCGCGCTCTCCTCCGGCAGGCCCCAGTAGCCGGGCATGACGTGCGGGCCGCGCACCACCACCTCGCCGGTCTCGCCGGGCTCCGCCTGGCTCAGGTCCGGCCGCACCACCCGTACGTCGCTGAAGAAGTGCGGCACACCCGCCGAACCGGCCTTGCTCAGCGCGTGTTCGGCGTCCAGGAAGAGGGTGCCGGGGGACGCCTCCGTCATGCCGTAGCCCTGGAGGAACGTCAGTCCGCGGTCCTGGTACGCGGAGATCAGGCGCGTCGGCACGGGGGCGCCGCCGCACGTCAGCAGCCGCAGGGACGTCAGGTCGGCTGTCGCCCAGCCCGCCTCACGGGTCAGCAGCTCGAACATCGTCGGCACGCCGAACATGACCGTCACCCGGTGCCGCTCGATCAGTTCCAGCGTCCGTGTCGGGTGGAAGGAGCCGACCAGCACGCACGCGCCACCCTTGAGCAGCACCGGGAGCGTCAGCATGTTCAGGCCCGCCGTGTGGAACAACGGGGCGTTGACCAGGGCTACTTCGTCGGTCGTCAGGTCCTCGTCGACCAGGACGTTGACCGCGTTCCAGGTGATGTTGCCGTGTGTGAGCATCGCGCCCTTGGGGCGGCCCGTCGTGCCCGAGGTGTACATGATCAGGCACAGGTCGTCCGGGCCGACAGGCTCGTCCAGCACATCCGCGGGCGCCGCCGCGAGCGCGTCCTCGTACTCCGTCCCGCCCACCGGCAGGCGCAGGCGTACGCCCGGGCCGTCCGGCAGCTCGGCCCGACCCGCCTCGTGGAGCAGCGCGCAGGCCCCCGAGTCCGTCAGCTGGTAGGCGAGTTCGGGCGTGCTCAGCCGGGTGTTGAGCGGGACGAAGACCGCGCCGAGCAGGCCCGCCGCGAACAGCGTCTCCAGGTACGACGGGTGGTTCGGCGACACGTAGGCGACACGGTCGCCGCGCCGCACTCCGCGCGCGTGCAGCGCGTGGGCGAGACGTGTGGCGCGTTCGTGCAGAGCCGCGTACGAGTACCGGACGCCGTCGTGGATCAGAGCCGTGCGGTGCGGGGTCTTGCGGGCCCGGCGCGCGGGCCACGACCCCAGTCCCTCGTTGCGCATCCACTGCCTCCTGGTGGCTACTGCCTACGGTCGGGCGGGCGTCGTCAGGCCGAGCAGCCGCGCCGCGTTCTCCTTGAGGATCTTGGGGCGTACCGCGTCCTTGATCTCCAGCTTCGCGAAGTCGGCGAGCCAGCGGTCCGGTGTCAGCACCGGGTAGTCCGAGCCGAACAGGACCTTGTCCTTGAGTAGCGTGTTCGCGTACTGGATCAGTTGCGGCGGGAAGTACTTCGGGGACCAGCCCGACAGGTCGATGTGGACGCCCGGCTTGTGTGTGGCGACGGCGAGCGCCTCGTCCTGCCAGGGGAACGACGGGTGCGCCAGGATGATCTTCAGGTGCGGGAAGTCGGCCGCCACGTCGTCCACGTGGAGAGGGTTCGAGTACTTCAGGCGGATTCCGGCGCCGCCCGGTACGCCCGCGCCGATGCCGGTCTGGCCGGTGTGGAAGAGGGCGATCGTGCCCGTCTCCTCGATGACCTCGTACAACGCGTACGCCACGGAACGGTCGTTGGGGAAGAAGCCCTGGATGGAGGGGTGGAACTTGAAGCCCTTCACCCCGTACTCCTCGACCATGCGGCGCGCCTGCCGCACGCCCGCCCTGCCGCGGAACGGGTCGATCGAGGCGAAGGGGATCAGCGTGTCGGGGTGGGCGGCCGCGGCCTCGGCGACCTCCTCGTTCGGGACCGGTTCCGTGCCCGTCGCCGAAAGGGCGTCGACCGTGAAGACGACCGCTGCCATGTTCCGTTCCCGGTAGTAGGCGGCCATCTCCTCCAGGGTCGGTTTGCGGTCGCCCTCGACCTTGAAGTACGCGCTGGAGGCGGCGTGCAGGTCGTCGGCGAGGGAGGCGTGACCCCGCGACGAGACCTCGGCGTGCGTGTGGACGTCGATCGCGGTCAGCTCGTCCACGTTCATGGTGGCCGCCGTGCTCATCGGGACTCCGGTGCGGCCGGGACGGCCGGTGCGGGGATGCCGACCGTCTGCGGTTCGCGGCCCACCGACGTGGGGAACGCGTCGGCGAGCGCCTCCGGGCTCCAGCCGCCGTCCGCGTACGCGCTGGCGATCTCCTGCGGGTGCGACCAGAGCGAGAGCTTGTCGCCGCCGATGCCGATGCACTGGCCGGTGACCGTGCGGGCCGCGTCGGAGGCCAGGTAGGCGACCAGGCCCGCGCAGTCCTCGGGCGTGCCGAAGCCCTCGCCCTTGCGCAGCGCGTCCGGCAGCGGGGTGCCGTCGGTGCGCAGCGCCTCCACGTACGGGGCGAACGCCGGGATCGTCTCGGTCATCGCGGTCGCGGCGACCGGCACCACGGCGTTGACGGTGATGTGCGCGCGGGCCAGTTCCATCGACCACGTACGGGCCATCGCGGCGATGCCCGCCTTGGCCGCCGCGTAGTTGGTCTGGCCGAAGTTGCCGCGCTGGCCGGCCGGGGAGGCGATCAGGACCAGGCTGCCGCCCTCGCCCTGCTCGCGCATGCGCACGGCGGCGGCGCGGGCGCAGGTGAACGTGCCGCGCAGGTGGGTCGTGATCACCGCGTCGAAGTCGTCGTCGGTCATCTTCCACAGGACCCGGTCGCGCAGGATGCCCGCGTTGGTGACCATCACGTCGAGCCTGCCGTACGTCGACACGGCCCGCTCGACGAGTCGTTCGGCGGCCTCCGTGGCGCCCACGGGGACGACCTCGGCGACGGCGGTGCCGCCCGCCGCCGTGATCGCCTTCACCGCCTGCTCGGCGACGTCGGCGTCCACGTCGTTGACGACGACCCGGGCGCCGGAGCGGGCGAGAGCGGTGGCGTAGGCGAGGCCGAGGCCGCGGCCGCTGCCGGTGACGACGGCGACCTTGCCCGTGAGGTGGGTTGCGTTCGTGGCTGTATCCGTGTCTGGCATGGGAAGGAAGCTAAGACCAATAATTGTTGTCGTCAATAGTTGCTGTGACCTTGATTTTGGCTCATGCTGGCAGCACCACGATCGGATCGATGGAACGAACCTGGAGCCCGCCATCACTGACAACCAGGCGCCCTGGATGCGCGCCCTGCACGCCGACACCGGCTATCTCCTCTACCGCCTCGGCCTGCACTCGGGGCGGCTGTTCAACGCCACCCTGGAGGAGTTCGGGCTGCGGCTGCGGCACTACGCGATGCTGCGCTACCTCGCCACGGTCGAGGGCGCGCTCCAGCGGGAGTTGAGCGAGCGTCTCGGCTACGACCCGAGCGCCATCGTCAGCCTCGTCGACGACCTCCAGAGCCTCGGCCTCGTCGAACGGCAGCCCGCCCCCGGCGACCGCCGCAGCCGCGTCGTCGTGCTCACCGAGCGCGGCGCCGAGGTGCTGCGCGACACCGACAAGGGCAGTCGCCGCGTCACCGAGCAGCTGCTCGCCCCGCTCGATCCGGCCGAGCGCGAGACGTTGCAGCAACTCCTCGCCCGCGTCGCGGAATCCGCGCGGGACTGACGGCCGTGCGGTCAGGGCCGGGCGGCCCTGGGCCGGACGTCCAGGGGCCGGACGTCCAGGGGGTGGGCGTTCAGGAGTCAGACGCGCAGGGGCCGGACGTCCAGGGGGTGGGCGTTCAGGAGTCAGACGCGCAGGGGTCGGGCGTTCAGGAGTCAGACGCGCAGGGGGCGGGCGTCCAGGGGTCGGACGGTCAGAAGTCAGACGCGCAGGCGGCGGGCGGCCCGGGGGAGGGGCGGCGCTCGGCCGCGCAACGGCTGCTCGCCGTCCTCTCCGCCTTCGACCACAGCAGGCCCGCCCTCTCCCTCAGCGCCATCGCCCGCCGCGCCGCACTGCCGCTCGCCACGGGCCACCGGCTCGTCGGCGAACTCGCCGCGTGGGGCGCCCTGGAGCGCGACGCCTCTGGCCTCTACCACGTCGGCCCGAAGGTGCGGGAGCTGGCCGCGCTCGCCCCCCGCCCGCCCACCCCACACGGCCCCGCCCTGCGCGAGGCCGCGCTACCGTGCCTGACGGATCTCAGCGAGGCGACGGGCGCGCGGGCGCAACTCGCGGTGCGGGAGGGCCGGTACGCCGTGTGTGTGCTCGCCGTACCCGGTGGCGCGGCGGGGACACGCACCCCGGGCGGCGCCCGCACGCTCCTGCCCGCCACCGCGGCCGGCCGGGTGCTGCTCGCCGCGCGCGCCGCGTCCGAGCGGCAGCTCACGGACGACGTGCTGTCCGTCGCGGCCCCGGTGTTCGGCCCGCTCGGCGACGTGGTGGCGGCCGTGGCGGTCGTGGCCGCGGCACAGGGAGTGCGGCCGCAC
>NZ_JAPHNL010000007.1 GCF_026274175.1 Streptomyces beihaiensis | reverse complement strand
CCTCGGCGGGCGAGACACGGGCCCGCCGGCTCATCAGGAACTCCCGCAGCTCACTCAGCCGCCGCTTCTTGACCATCTCGCTCTCGGCCACGTAGGCATCCCCCTCCGCTGTGCCCGCTCCGCTGTGTCCGCTGCCTGGTGGTGCGGCCACCAGCATAAGTTCCCACTCTCCAGCGCCTCTCGCGAGCGGCGAAGCTCAGGGCATGGCGATAGACACCCCGCAAGAAGACACGACAACAACACCGACCACGACGGCGACACCGGCGACGGCCCCGGCCCCGGCCCCCCGCCTCTCGCGGCGCGACGCGCTCGTCCTGTTCGTCCTGTGCGCGGCGCAGTTCATGGTCGCCCTGGACTTCTCCGTCCTCAACGTGGCACTCCCCGTCCTCGGCGCCGACCTCGGCATGAGCCGGTCGGCACTGCAATGGGCCGTCACCGCGTTCGCGCTGCCCTCCGGCGGCTTCCTGCTCCTGTCGGGCCGGGTCGGCGACCTGTTCGGACGACGCAAGGTCTTCCTGGCCGGACTCGCGCTCTTCGGCACGGCCTCACTGCTCGCCACGCTGGCGTGGGACCCGGCCTCCTTCCTGACCGGACGGGCGCTGCAGGGCCTCGGCGCGGCGATGATCGTGCCGACCGGCATGTCCCTGCTGACCACCACGTTCCCCGAGGGGCCGCAGCGCGACCGGGCCCTCGGCATCTCCGGCACCCTGCTCTCGCTCGGCTACACCTGCGGCATGGTCTTCGGCGGCGTCCTGACCGACACGCTGGGCTGGCGCTCCACGATGGGCCTGCTGTCCGTGTTCGTACTGATCGTGCTGCCCCTGGCGCCCGGCCTGCTGCCGGAATCGCGTACGCCGCAGCGGCCGCGGCTCGACGTGCCCGGCGCGGTCACGGTGACCGGTGGACTGCTCGCCGTGATCTACTCCCTGTCCACGGCGGCACAGGCCGGCTTCGGCCGCGCGGACGTGGTGGCGACCCTGGTCGCGGGCCTGGCCCTGCTCACCGCCTTCGTCTTCGTGGAGACCCGCACCGCCCAGCCGCTGGTCTCGCTGCCGATGCTGCGGCGCAGGACCGTGGCCTGGGGCAACCTGGGCGGCCTGGTCACCTTCTCGATGATGTCGACGATCATCTTCGTGCTCACGCTGTACCTTCAGGAGACGCTCCACCTGTCCGCCTTCGAGACCGGCCTGATCTTCGGCGTCCAGGGCGTCGTCTCGGCGGTCGCGGGAACCGTCGCCGCCAAGGTCATCGGCCGGTTCGGCGCCCACCGCACCCTGGTCGGCTCGCTGACCGGACAGGGCGTGCTCATCGCGGCGCTCCTCGGCCTGGGCACGGGCGGCTGGTCCGTGTGGCTGGCCACGGCGGCGGTGGCGCTGGCGAGCATGTGCCACCTCGGGGCGATCGTCTCCTACGGCCTGACGGTCACCTCCGGGGTCCCGGACGAGGAGCAGGGCCTGGCAACGGGCCTGGTCACCTCCACCCAGCAGGTGGGCATCACCGTCGGTATCCCGCTGCTCGGCGTCCTGGCGACGACGGCACCGCGTCTGCTCGACGGCGTGCGCACGGTGGTGGCGCTCGACGCGGCGGTGGTGCTGATCGCGGCGGCGGCGGTCGCGGTGGGGCTGCGCGGGCGCCGCTGAGGCGGGGCGGGCGCGGCCTCCGGAAAACGCTTCGGCGCCGTCACTGCCGCGTCGTAGGCTTGAAGCCATCAGACCCCGGCCTGTCACAAGGAGATCGTGGCCTTCAGAGCCCGCCCATGACGCAGACACCATCCAGCGCCCGCGCACAGTTCACCGTCCCGCCGAAGCACCCCATGGTGGAAGTCCTCGGATCGGGCGACGCGCTGCTGCGAGTGATCGAGACGGCCTTCCCGGAGACCGACATCCACGTCCGGGGCAACGAGATCAGCGCCACCGGCGAGCCGAGGCAAGTCGCTCTCGTCCAGCGCCTGTTCGACGAGATGATGCTGGTGCTCCGCACCGGACAGCCGATGACGGAGGACGCGGTGGAACGCTCGATCGCCATGCTCAAGGCGAGCGAGAACGGCGACGGCCCGCAGGAGACCCCGGCCGAGGTGCTCACGCAGAACATCCTCTCCTCGCGCGGGCGCACCATCCGCCCCAAGACCCTCAACCAGAAGCGGTACGTCGACGCGATCGACAAGCACACGATCGTCTTCGGCATCGGCCCGGCCGGCACCGGCAAGACGTACCTGGCGATGGCCAAGGCGGTCCAGGCCCTCCAGTCCAAGCAGGTCAACCGCATCATCCTGACCCGCCCGGCGGTGGAGGCGGGCGAACGCCTCGGCTTCCTGCCCGGCACGCTGTACGAGAAGATCGACCCGTACCTGCGGCCGCTGTACGACGCGCTGCACGACATGCTGGACCCGGACTCGATTCCGCGGCTGATGGCGGCGGGGACCATCGAGGTGGCGCCGCTGGCGTACATGAGGGGTCGCACGCTCAATGACGCCTTCATCATCCTCGACGAGGCGCAGAACACGAACCCCGAGCAGATGAAGATGTTCCTCACCCGGCTCGGCTTCGAGTCGAAGGTCGTGGTCACGGGTGACGTGACGCAGGTCGACCTGCCGGGTGGGACGAAGTCCGGGCTCCGGCAGGTGCAGGACATCCTCGAAGGCGTCGAGGACGTGCACTTCTCGCGGCTCACGTCGCACGATGTCGTCAGGCACAAGCTGGTCGGCCGTATCGTCGACGCGTACGAGAAGTACGACACCGAGCACGGTACGGAGAACGGCTCGCACAAGGGCCGCCCCAGAGGGAAGTAGAGAACCAACAGCGCCATGTCGATCGACGTCAACAACGAGTCCGGAACCGAGGTCGACGAGCAGGCGATCCTCGACATCGCCCGCTACGCACTCGCGCGGATGCGCATCCACCCGCTCTCCGAGCTCTCGGTGATCGTGGTGGATGCCGACGCCATGGAGCAGCTGCACGTGCAGTGGATGGATCTTCCGGGGCCGACCGATGTCATGTCCTTCCCGATGGACGAGCTGCGGCCGCCCATGAAGGACGACGAGGAGCCCCCGCAGGGGCTCCTCGGTGACATCGTGCTCTGCCCGGAGGTCGCGAGGAAGCAGGGCCAGGAGGCCGCCACGCAGCACTCCATGGACGAGGAGTTGCAGCTGCTCACCGTCCACGGTGTGCTGCACCTGCTCGGTTACGACCACGAGGAGCCCGACGAGAAGGCGGAGATGTTCGGGCTCCAGGCGGGCATCGTGGACGGCTGGCGGGCCGAGCGGGGGATGACGGGCCCGTCGCCCGCCCCGACCGTGTCATGAGCCCTTCGCTGGTCGCCGGGGCGGTCGCCCTGGTCGTCGTCGCGTGGCTGGCCGCGTGCGCCGAGGCCGGTATCGCGCGGGTCTCCAGTTTCCGTGCCGAGGAGGCCGTACGCTCGGGGCGGCGCGGCAGCGCGAAGCTCGCGCAGGTCGCGGCCGACCCGACCCGGTATCTGAACGTGGCGCTCCTGGTGCGCGTGGCGTGCGAGATGGCGGCCGCCGCCCTCGTGACGTACGCGTGCCTGGAGGAGTTCGGCCGGCCCTGGCAGGCGCTGGTCGTCGCCATCGCGGTGATGGTGCTCGTCTCGTACGTCGCGGTGGGGGTCTCGCCGCGCACCATCGGGCGGCAGCATCCGTTGAACACGGCGACGGCGGCGGCGTACGTGCTGTTGCCGTTGGCCCGGGTGATGGGGCCGATTCCGCCGTTGCTCATCCTCATCGGCAACGCGCTGACGCCCGGCAAGGGGTTTCGGCGGGGGCCGTTCGCGTCCGAGGCGGAGTTGCGGGCCATGGTCGACCTCGCCGAGCAGGAGTCGCTGATCGAGGACGAGGAGCGCCGCATGGTGCACTCGGTCTTCGAGCTGGGCGACACGCTGGTGCGTGAGGTGATGGTGCCGCGCACGGATCTCGTCGTCATCGAGCGCTACAAGACGATCCGGCAGGCGCTCACCCTGGCGCTCAGGTCCGGTTTCTCGCGTATCCCCGTGGTCGGGGAGAGCGAGGACGACGTGGTCGGGATGGTGTATCTGAAGGACCTCGCACGCAAGACGCACATCAGCCGGGAGGCCGAGTCGGAGCTGGTGTCGACGGCGATGCGTCCGGCGGCGTTCGTGCCGGACACGAAGAACGCCGGTGATCTGCTGCGCGAGATGCAGCAGTTGCGCAACCATGTCGCGGTCGTCATCGACGAGTACGGCGGCACGGCGGGGATCGTCACCATCGAGGACATCCTTGAGGAGATCGTCGGTGAGATCACCGACGAGTACGACCGTGAGCTGCCGCCCGTGGAGGAGCTCGGCCAGGACCGGTTCCGGATCACGGCGCGGCTCGACATCGGGGATCTCGGAGAGCTGTACGGGATCGACGCGTTCGACGACGAGGACGTGGAGACGGTGGGCGGGCTGCTCGCCAAGGCGCTGGGCCGGGTACCGATCGCGGGGGCGACGGCTGTGGTGCCGTTGCCGGACGGGCGGGAGCTGCGGTTGACGGCGGAGGCTCCGGCGGGGCGGCGGAACAAGATCGTGACGGTTCTCGTGGAGCCGGTCGGTCCGCGGCGGCCGGAGGCGGAGGAAGGGGCGAAGGGGTGACACCGCGGGAGCTGCGCGCGCTGTGCCTGTCGTTCAACGCGGCGGTGGAGGAGTTCCCGTTCCGGCCGCAGACCTCGGTGTTCAAGGTGCTGGGGAAGATGTTCGCTCTCTCCACGCTGGACGCGCGGCCCCTGACGGTGAATCTGAAGTGTGACCCGGAGGACGCGGTGCGGCTGCGCCGGGAGCACGAGGGGCTGGTCGTGCCGGGCTGGCACATGAACAAGCGGCACTGGAACACGGTGACCGCGGACCGGCCCGACGAGCTGCCCGACCGGGTGGTGCGGGAACTGGTCGAGGATTCGTACGACCTGGTGGTGGCCGGGTTGCCGCGGGCGGAGCGGCTACGGCTCGACCGGGCGTGAGCGCGGCCCGCGCGCCGGGCGGCACGTCACGCCGTGCCCCGGAAGCCGATCGTGGGCACGGCGCGGCGCAGCGGCCAGGCTCGTGTCGTGTGCGGCAGGAGCGGGGCCAGGAAGTCGTAGCGGGCCAGCGCCGCCGGGTCCTGGTCGCCCACCTGGTGGACCTGGCGCCACCACGCCGCGATCTCGGACCAACCCGGGGCCGACAGGGAACCGCCGAACTCCTGCACGGACAGCGCGGCGGTCAGTCCGGCGAAGGCGAGCCGGTCGGGCAGCGGCCATCCGGCGAGGGTGCCGGTGACGAAACCGGCGACGAAGACGTCCCCCGCACCGGTCGGGTCGAGCGCGGCGACGTCGATGGCGGGGACGGAAGCGGTCTGGCCGGTGCGGCCGTCGACGGCGTAGGCGCCTTCGGAGCCCAGGGTCACGACGGCCAGCGGGACCAGTTCGGCCAGGGCGTGCGCGGCGGCGCGCGGGCAGGTGGTACGGGTGTAGCGCATGGCTTCCTCGGCGTTGGGCAGGAATGCCTCGCACCGCCCGAGGTCCTCCAGCGCGGCGAGGTCCCAGCGGCCGGTGTCGTCCCAGCCGACGTCGCCGAAGACACGGGTGCCCTGCCGTGCCGCCTCGGCGACCCAGGGGGCGGGCGCCCCCGGCACGAGCGAGGCGACGGCGGCGCGGGTGCGCGGCGGGCAGTGCGGGGCGGGTACCTCCAGGGGCGGCTGGTGGCCGTGGCTCACCATGGTGCGTTCGCCCTCGTAGGCCATGGAGACGGTGACCGGCGAGTGCCAGCCGGGCACTTTCCGCGACCAGCTCAGGTCGATGCCCTCGTCCCGCTCCAGCGTGTCCCAGCAGTACTCGCCGTAGTGGTCGTCGCCGAACGCCGCCGCGAGCGAGGTGCGCAGCCCCAGCCGGGCGAGCGCGGTGGCCATGTTGGCGACGCCGCCGGGGCTCGATCCCATGCCGCGGGCCCAGGTCTCGGTGCCGCGCACGGGCGCGCTGTCGAGGCCGGTGAAGATGATGTCGAGGAAGACGGTGCCGGTGAGATACACGTCGCAGGCCGGGGCACCGGGCGTGCGCAGCGCCGCGAGCGGGTCCGTGTGGGCCGGGTCGGTGGAGGTCACGTCGGGCTCCCTGATGTGGTGCGGGTCCGGTCAGTGTGCCCGAACCTGACTCCCACCACGGTCAAGGACAGCGCTCGTGCCGCGACTACGCCATCTTCGGTCCATTGATCCGCCGCTCCGCCGCTCCGGCGGTCCGGCGCGTGCCCTGTCCTGCCGTGCCCGGCGGGGTGCCGCCCGTGTCGGCGGCGGGGTGCTCACCAGCGCGGCATGCTCGGCGTGGTCCACTCCGGGTCGGTGACCCGCATCGCCGCCGAGTCGTCGCGGTCGCGCAGGGCGGCGTTGTTCTCGTCGAGCCAGCGGTGGTGGAGCGCGGCCAGGCGGTCGTGGTCGAGTGCGACGCCGAGGCCGGGGGTGTCGGTGACGGCGACGCGGCCGTCCTCGAAGGTGAGGCGCTCGGTCAGGACGTCCTCCGACTGCCAGGGGTAGTGGGAGTCGCAGGCGTGGTGCAGGTTCGGCACGGTCGACGCGACCTGGGTCATCGCGGCGAGGCTGATGCCGAGGTGGGTGTTGGAGTGCATGGAGACGCCGACGTCGAACGTGCGGCAGATCGCGGCGAGTTGCTGGGTGTTGCGCAGGCCGCCCCAGTAGTGGTGGTCGGAGAGGACGACCTGCACGGCGCGGCGGCGGAACGCCTCCTCGATCTCGGCGAAGGTCGTCACGCACATGTTGGTGGCGAGCGGGACTCCGGCCGATGCGGCGACCTCGGCCATGGCGGGCGTGCCGAGGGCGGGGTCCTCCAGGTACTCGAGTACGTCGTGGAGTTCGGCTGCGACCTTCAGTGAGGTCGGTACGGACCAGGCGCCGTTGGGGTCGAGGCGGAGCGGTTTGCCGGGGAACGCGGCGGCGAGGGCGCGGACGGCCGCGATCTCCTGCTCGGGCGGGTAGACGCCCCCCTTGAGCTTGAACGACTCGAAGCCGTACCGCTCGTTGAACAGTCGCGCCTGGGCGACGATTCCGGCCGGGTCCGTGGCCTCGCCCCAGTCGTCCTGCTCGCTCGCCACACCAGCCGGGTGGCCGGCGTGCTTGTAGAAGAGGTAGGCGCTGTACTCGACGCTGTCGCGGACCTTTCCGCCGAGCAGGGCGTGCACGGGCAGGCCGAGCGCCTTGCCGAGCGCGTCGAGGCAGGCGACCTCGAAGCCGGAGACGACGGACAGGCGCAGCTTGTCGGCGGTCTGGACGCCGCGCAGGCCGCCGACGTCGACCTGGTCGTCGACGCGGGCGTCGGCCACGGCGACCTGTCCGGCGAGCGTGAACAGGCCGTTGAGGTCGGTGACTTGGCGGCCGACGAGCTGCCGGGCGAAGGGGCGGGCGAGTTCCAGGTACTTCGTGTCGCCGTAGGTCTCCCCCACGCCGGTGGTGCCGTCGGCCGTGACGACCTCCACGATGAGCCGCGGGGTGTAGGGCTGGTGCACTCCCTGGGTGTTCAGGAGCGGCGGGTCGGCGACGAGGATCGGGGTGAGGCGGACGTCGCTGATGGTCAGGTTCACGCTCATCGCCTGCCTGTCTCCCTACGTAGATATGATCCACAGATGTAGATGGAGGTTAGGTACATGGACGGACGACGTCAATGGCCGGGTCGCCCCCGGCCTACGATCGGCGCATGCACAAGGAGACCAGCGGGCACGGCGTGCGCGAGGTGAAGTCGGCCGCCCGCACCGTCGACCTGCTCGAAGTGCTCGCCGCGCGCGGCGACCGCCCGGCCCGGTTGCAGGAGCTCGCCGACGAGCTCGCGGTGCCGCGCAGCTCCATGTACGCGCTGCTGCGGACGCTCATCGCGCGCGGCTGGGTCCGCACGGACGTCACCGGGTCGCTCTACGGCATCGGCATCCACGCCCTGCTGACCGGCACCAGCTACCTGGACACGGACCCGTACGTCCGTGTCGTGCGCCCGTTCCTCGACGAGGCGTCCGACGCGCTCGGCGAGACCATCCACCTGGGGCGCCTCGACCCGGGCGGCTTCGCGGTGGCGTACCTGGCGACCCGCGAGTCCCACGAGTATCTGCGCACGATCAGCCGGGTGGGCCGCAGGCTGCCCGCGCACGTGGGGGCTCTCGGCAAGGCGCTGCTGGCGCAGCGGCCCGACGCCGAGCTGCCCAAGGGGCCGTACGCCGCCGCCACGGGCAACACACTGACGACCCGCGACGCGCTCGCCGCCGACCTGGCCGTGACGCGGGAGCGCGGCTACGCGGTCGACCGGGAGGAGGGCGTGCCGGGCATCGTCGGCTTCGGCTTCGCGCTGCGCTACGCCACCCCGGCGCACGACGCGATCAGCTGCTCGGTGCCGGTGGCCCGGCTGACTCCGGGGCACGAGGAGCGCATTGTCGCGGTGATGCGCGAGACCCGCCGCCGCGTCGAGTCGGCGGCCCACCGCAGCGTGCCGGGCACCGCGAACTGGCGTTAGACGCGGCCCGGGCCGCCGGTGTCCGGCACGGGAGCGGGCTCAGCCCGTCATGTCGTCGAAGACGAACGCCTCCACCTCGGCGAGGTAGCGGGCGCGGCGCCGCTCGTCGGCCTCGCTGCCGTCGAGGAACGACGCCTCGAACGAGTTGCGGGCCAGCTCCCGCAGCCGCTCGTGGTGGACGCCGAGCGCCTCGTGGACGGCGTGGAAGGTGTCGCCCGCGTAGCCGCCGAAGTAGGCCGGGTCGTCGGAGTTGACCGTGCAGAGCAGACCCGCGTCCATCATCCGCACCAGCGGGTGCTGCTCAAGGACGTCGATGGCGCGCAGCCGCACGTTGGAGAGCGGGCACAGGGTCAGCGGGACGCGGTCGCGCACGAGGCGCGCCACGAGCTCCGGGTCCTCCAGGCAGCGCAGGCCGTGGTCGACGCGTTCGACGCCGAGCACGTCGAGCGCCTCCCACACGTAGGACGGGTCGCCCTCCTCGCCGGCGTGCGCGACCTTGCGCAGGCCGAGCGCGCCCGCCGCCTCGTAGACCTCGCGGAACTTGGCGGCCGGGTTGCCGACCTCGGCGGAGTCGAGGCCGACGCCGACGATGCGGTCCAGGTACGGCCTCGCGGCCTCCAGGGTCTCCATCGCCGACTCGGCCGACTGGTCGCGCAGGAAGCACATGATGAGCTTGGTGGAGACGCCGTGCCGTTCCTCGCTGCGCGCCAGGGCCCGCGAGAGGCCCTCGACGACGGTGCCCAGGGTGATGCCGCGCGCCATGTGGGCCTGCGGGTCGAAGAAGATCTCCGCGTGGCGCACGCCCTGGTCGGCGGCGCGCTCCAGGTAGGCGTCGGCGAGCGCCTCGAAGTCGTCCTCGGTGACGAGGACGGCCATCAGCTCGTAGTAGAGGTCGAGGAACGACTGCAGGTCGTCGAAGAGGTAGGCCGCGCGCAGCGCCTCGGTGTCGGCGTACGGGAGCCGGATGCCGTTGCGGGCGGCGAGCCGGAAGGCGAGTTCGGGTTCGAGGGTGCCTTCGATGTGCAGGTGGAGCTCGGCCTTGGGGATACGGGCGAATGGTGCGAGGGACATCCGTGCATCGTACGCAGCCGGGCGGGGCCCGACGCGGAGCGCCCGGCCGCGTACTCCCCCCGGTTCACACCCGGCGCGGCACCGGCACCCGGTCGAGGTCGCGGGCGACCGTGAGCTCTCCCTCGAACCCGGCGGCCCGCGCCTGCCGGGCGAACTCCTCCGGGTCGGCGTAGCGCTGGCTGAAGTGGGTGAGGACGAGGTGGCGCACGCCCGCGTCACGGGCGACGGACGCGGCCTGACGGGCGGTCAGATGGCCGTGGTCGGCGGCGAGCCGCTCGTCCTCGTCCAGGAAGGTCGACTCGATGACGAGCAGATCGCACCCGTCGGCGAGCGCCTCGACGCCTTCGCACAGGCGGGTGTCCATGACGAACGCGAACCGCTGCCCGCGCCGCGCCTCGCTGACCTCGGCGAGGGTGACACCGCGGAGACCGCCCTCGCGTTGCAGTCTCCCCACGTCGGGGCCGGCGATGCCGTGCGCGGCGAGCCGTTCGGGCAGCATGCGCCGCCCGTCGGGCTCGACGAGCCGGTATCCGTAGGACTCGACGGGGTGCGAGAGGCGGCGGGCCTCCAGGCGGTACGCGGCCGTCTCGGCGAGCACGCCGCCCTCGCCCCGCACCGGCTCCTCGGCGATCCGTACGGTCTCGCGGTACGCGGTGGCGTACCGGAGCCGGTCGAAGAAGCGCTGCCCCGAGGCCGGGTAGTGGGCGGCGATCGGGTGCGGGACGCGGTCGAGGTTGATCCGCTGGATCACCCCGGCGAGGCCGAGACTGTGGTCGCCGTGGAAGTGCGTGACGCAGATCCGGTTCAGGTCGTGCGCGGCGACACCGGCGCGCAGCATCTGCCGCTGGGTGCCCTCCCCGGGGTCGAAGAGGATGCCCTCGCCGTCCCAGCGCAGGGCGTAGCCGTTGTGGTTGCGCTGCCGGGTCGGCACCTGGCTCGCGGTGCCGAGCACGACGAATTCACGTGCGGACACGGGTCGTTGAGCCCCCGCTGCTATCCGGGGGGCCACTGCATGCCGCGGCCGCCGAGCACGTGGGCGTGGGCGTGGAAGACGGTCTGGCCCGCGCCGCTGCCCGTGTTGAACACGATGCGGAAGCTGTCCAGCTTGTCGTCCTTGGCCACCTCTGCGGCCTCGCGGAGCACGTCGGCGGCGACGGCCGGTTCGGCGGCGGCGAGCGAGGCGGCGTCGGGGTGGTGGACGCGCGGGATGACCAGGACGTGGGTCGGGGCCTGCGGGTTGATGTCTCGGAAGGCGAGGGTGGTGTCGGTCTCCCGCACGATGGTTGCGGGGACCTCGCCCCCGACGATCTTGCAGAACAGGCAGTCCGCCTGCGGTTCCCCGGGCACGGTGCGGTCTCCTTCGCGGTGGTGGAATCGGTGTGGGCGCATCGTATCGGGGCGGCGGGACGGACGGGCGTTCTTGTCCGCCCCGTGAGCTTTCGTCGCGGCCCGCGGGCCGTCAGCGGCTGGTCGCGGAAGGCCCGCGGGGCGGAGACTCACGGCAGTGAAGGCGCGGCCTTCGCCGGAGTCTGCGCCAACGAGGCGAGCGCGAGGCGAATCGCCTCGTCCAGTTGCGGGTCCCGCCCAGCGGCCACGTCATGGGGCGCCGCGACCACCTCCACGTCCGGATCCACCCCGTGGTTCTCCACGCCCCACTCGTACCCCTCCAGCCAGAACGCGTACTTCGGCTGGGTCACCAGGGTGCCGTCCACGAGCCGGTAGCGGCTGTCGATGCCGATGACGCCGCCCCAGGTGCGTACGCCGACCACCGGGCCGATACCGAGCGCCTTGATCGCCGCGCTGACGATGTCGCCGTCCGAGCCGGAGAACTCGTTGGCCACCGCCACGACGGGCCCGCGCGGCGCGTCCATCGGGTAGCTGTAGGGGCGGGCGTCGCGTGGCCTGCACCAGCCGACCACCCGCCGGGCCAGCTTCTCCACCACCAGCTGGGACGTGTGACCGCCGCGGTTCTCGCGGACGTCCACCACGAGCCCGTCTTTGGCGACCTCCACGCTCAGGTCGCGGTGGATCTGAGCCCACCCGGGCGCCTGCATGTCCGGCACGTGCAGGTAGCCGAGCCGTCCGCCGGAGCGTTCGTGGACGTGGGCCCGCCGGTCGGCGACCCACGCCTGGTAGCGCAGCGGTTCCTCGTCGGCGAGCGGCACCACGACGACGTGCCGCGGGTCGCCGCCGCCCGCGGGCGACACGGTCAGCTCCACCGGCCTGTCCGCGGTGCCCACGAGCAGCGGGGCGGGCCCGGTCACCGGGTCGACGGGCTGTCCGGCCACCGCGACGACGGCGTCACCGGCGCGCACGGCGACGCCGGGCGCGGCGAGCGGGGAGCGGGCGCGCGGGTCGGACGTCTCGGCGGGCAGAATCCGGTCGATGCGCCAACTGCCGTCGTCGTGGCGGGAGATGTCGGCGCCGAGATGGCCCTGGCGGCGCGCGGCGGCGGCGCCCGTCCCGCTCGGGGTGACGTACGCGTGCGAGGTGCCGAGTTCGCCCTGTACCTCCCACAGCAGGTCGACGAGGTCGTCGTGGGTGGCGACGCGGTCGAGCAGCGGGCGGTAGCGGTCGAGGACGGCGTCCCAGTCGACGCCGCTCATGTCGGCGCGCCAGAAGTTGTCGCGCATGAGGCGGCCGGCCTCCTCGTACATCTGCCGCCACTCGGCGGCCGGGTCGAGGGTCTGGGCGATGCGGCCGAGGTCGACGGTGACATTGGTGTCGCCGTCGTCGTGCGCGGGCCGCCGGTCGCTGGGGACGACCTTCAGTTTCTCGCCGGTCCACAGCAGGACGCGCTTGCCGTCGCCGCTGACCTCGAAGTGGTCGGCGTCGGAGCCGATCTCCTCGATGTGCCGCTGCGGGAAGTCGTAGCGTTCGAGGCTGGTCGTGGGCTCCGGGTCGTCCTGGTCGGCCCGTGAGTCGCCGAGCACGCCCTGCACGGGGTGGCGCAGCCACAGCACGCCGTCCTTGGCGGCGCGCAGCGTCGAGTAGCGGGCCGCCTCGACGGGGAACGGCACGATCCGGTCGGCGAGCCCGTCCAGGTCGACGCGGGTGGCGGGCGCGCCCTCGCTGTCGGGGGTCTCGGCGGCCGGGTTCTCGGGCGCGTCGAAGGGGCGGCCGTGCCGCTGCGGCCCGAACGGTGACGGGGTCGTCGCGGCGAGCGTGATCAGGTGCGGGCGGACCCCGCCGACGAACGCCAGGTCGAAGGAGTGCTCGTCGTAGACGGGGTCGAAGGCACGCGCCGACAGGAAGGCGAGATGTTTTCCGTCGAGCGTGAACGCGGGCGCGTAGTCGCGAAAGCGCAGCGGGGTCGCCTCGGTGACGGCGAGGTCGGCGGTGTTGGCGAGCTTGAGCTGGCGCAGGTCGTGCGGTCCGGGGTGGGACCAGGCGAGCCAGGCCGAGTCGGGCGAGAAGGCGAGCCCGGTGGCGTGCCCGTCGCCGCCGCGGTCCACTTCCCGTACGTCGCCGGTGTCCCGCTCGACGAGCAGGACCCGGCCGTCGTGGGCGGCCACGGCGATCCGGGCGCCGTCCGGGGCGACGGTCAGGCCGAGTACGCGGCCGAGCCGTCCGGCGCCGATCCTGCGGGGCGCGCCGCCGGGCGCGGCGCCGGTGGCGGGGGCGAGTTCGAGCGCGTCCTCGCCCTCGGCGTCGGTCACCCACACCACGTGTTCCTCGCCGTCGACGCGGAAGGTGTGCGGGAGGCGGGCGCGCACGCCGGGTGCGGCGGCCAGGGCGCGGGTGGGGCCCGAGCGGTGGGTGACCCAGTGGACGGCGCCGCGCACGGCGACGGCGCTGCCCCGCCCGGTGTGGTCGGGTGAGGCGGCGCCGAACCAGCGGGCGGCGTCGACGGGCCGCGGTTGCAGGTCGACGCGCTGCCCGCCGAGCCGTATGTCGATCCGGCGCGGCTCGGGCCCGTCCTCGGTCAGCCCGTCGACGATCCACAGTTCACCGGCGCTCGCGTACACGACCCGGGTGCCGTCGGTGGTGGCGTGCCGGGCGTAGAAGCCGTCGAGCGGGGTGTGGCGGCGCAGGTCGGTGCCGTCGGGGAGGGACGAGTACAGGGCGCCGGTGCCTTCGTGGTCGGAGAGGAAGGCGATGCGCTCCCCCACCCACATCGGCTGTTCGATGTTCCCGTCGAGCCCGGCGTGCACCCGCTCGAACTCCCGTGCCGCGCCTTCTTCTTCGCCGGTCCGCTCGATCCACAGCTTGCCCGCGGTGCCGCCCCGGTACCGCTTCCACCAGGCGGGCTCGCGGGACATCACCGCCGACAGCAGCAGCCTGCGGCCCGCGGGCCCGTACGCGACGCCGCCCACGGGCCCGTACGGCAGGGTCTCGGCGGGTCCGCCGTCCAGGGGCACCGCCCGCGCCCAGGTGCGGCGCAGCGACGCCTGACCGTGTGTGGTGGTGGCCAGGACGCGTCCGTCGGGGGTCCAGCCGCGCACGGTGGTGGTCCAGGACCCCCAGTACGTGAGGCGTTGGGCGGGGCCGCCGTCGATCGGGGCGATGTGTACTTCGGGGGCGCCGTCGCGGCGCGAGGTCCAGGCGACGGTGGTGCCGTCCGGGGAGACGCGGGGGTTGCTGACGGGCATGTTGTCGGCGCTGACCCGCCAGGCGCGGCCGCCGTCGAGGGGCGCGGCCCACACATCGTCCTCGGCGGTGAAGACCGCCAACTCGCCGTGCAGGTGCGGGAACCGGAGGTACGCGGGGATCGTCACGTCGCCACCCTAAGTTCGGGCAGCGTCCCACGTCAGGCGGTTGTCGGGATGCGGGTGGCCGGAGCGGGTGGCGTCAGTGGCCGTCGCGGCCGCTGGAGACCGCGTAGTACTGAAGGTCCTGCACGGTGACGTCGGTGCGGACGGGGTAACGGGTGGTGACCGCGGCGACGGTGTGCCCGGCTCTGCGGACGACCGCACGGGTGTGGCCGGGGCGCAGCGGCAGCAGTTCGGCGTGGACGCCGCGCGGGGCGCGGTAGGTGTGGGTGTCCGTGCCCACCTCGGCGGTGACGTCGGCGGGCGCGGTCAGGAAGGTGAGCACCTCCACGTCGTCGCGCGGGGTCGCGGTGCCCTGGCGCGGGCTCATGAGGAGCGGCTGGAGCGGGGCGTCGGCGGTACGGGCGTACTGGACGCGGGAGGTGACGTAGACGGTGTCGCGGACGATCGGCGGCCAGTGGCCCGTCTTGAAGCGGGTGAGGTAGTACGAGGAGAGGTCCAGGTAGGTGTGGCCGTTGTGCAGTGACGGGGCGAACTGGCTGCCCTCGGAGTAGTCGTTCCACGTGGTGAGCTGCACCCAGTCGGCGCCGTCGGAGATGGCGTGGTTCCAGGTGGAACGCAGGGTGGCGGTGTTGCCCGCCTCGTCGTAGACGGACTGGTCGGGGCGGGTGTCCTGTACGGAGACCGGCTGCATCCACTTCTTGCCCAGGCGGTGGGCGAGCCGGATGTCGCCGGGCACACCGTCCTGTCCGGTGTAACTGCGGTTGCCCCAGGAGGAGAAGGCGTGGCTGATCGGCGCGAACCGCTGGGCGTTGGACCGGAAGTCGAGGAAGACCGGGACGAGGGCGGTGCGGATGCCGTGTTCGGCGAGGCGTGCCATGACGCGCCGCCACCAGGCGGGGTCCTGGGCCTCCGCCTTGAACGGGGAGACCACCAGTCGCCCGTCGGCCAGGCGGTGGGCTGCCGGGTGGGCGGCGAGTAGGGCGAGGGCGTCGGCGAGGGTGCGCGGGTCGGTGTGCAGGGCGGTCATGTCGGGCATGAGCACGATCCGGAAGTGGGGATCGACGAGGTGCGCGGCGCGCAGGAGCAGGTCGACGCGCTGCCGGTTGGTGCCGGTGAGGCTGAGGATGTCGACGGTGAACCCGTCGAGCCCCGCGTCGCGTGCGGTGCGCACTTCCTGTTCCAGGTCGGCCAGCCGCCAGTCGCCGCCGCGCGGCGGCCTGGGCTGCGGCCGGTCGCGCAGGAGTCCGCCGTAGGCCGCGTGTTTGCCGTTCTCGCCCTGCGGGTCGAGGTAGTTGCGCGTGTAGTAGTCCTGGGCGGCGGGCCGGTTGTCCAGGGAGAGCGGGAACGGCGGGAAGTAGTGCGCGAAGACGAGGTGGGGGCCGGCGCGGAGCTCCTTCGCGGGGGGCAGGTCGAACGGCAGTGCGGTGCTGTCGGCGGGGCGCTCCCCCTGTGGAGTCCCGTCGTCCCCTCCCGTCCCGGCCACCGAGGCCAGTCCGGCCCCGGCGAGCAGCCCGAGCAGCAGCAGGCCGAGCACTGCCGCCAGAGCCAGGCGCCGGGGGTGGCCCTGGCGTCGGCCGTGGCGGGTGGCGTGTTCGGGGTGGTGGTCCGTCATGTGGCGGTCCGTCATGTGGCCGTCCTCCGCGAGTGCCGGTGCGGCGGTGCAGGTGTCAGGGCGTCGTCGCGCCGAGACGGTCCACGTGGTGCCGGCTCAGATAGTCGCCGACGGTGTCGTCCCTCACCGACTTCCACAACGCCCTGTCGGCGTCCGGGGCGAGCAGCACCACGGACTGTCCCGAGATCATGGCTGTTCCCTTCACGGGAGCGTTGAGAAACACCATGTCCCCCGCACGGAGTGCCTTGTTGTCCCACAGCAGGCCGCGCAGCGCCCCGTCGGAGAGCCGGTCGTCGACGCTGACGGCGGCGGTGAGGTCGTTCAGCACCTTCCCGGCGCGCATCGGGTTCGTGAACGTGCCGGGCCGCATCACCTTCGCCAGGACGGTCCGCAGGAAGTACTGCTGGCGGTGCGTCCGGTCGAAGTCGCCGCGCGGCAGGTGCTTGCGCTCGCGCACGTACCGCAGGGCCTGCTCGCCGTTCATGTGGCGCCGCGTCCCGTCGACGGTGAGGTCGACGCCGCCCACCGAGTCGGTGAGCTTCTTGAACCCGTCCCAGTCGATGACGGCGAGGTGGTCGATGTGGATGCGGGTCAGTCGCTGCACGGTGTCGATCAGCAGCGGTGGTCCGCCCCAGGAGAACGCGGCGTTGAGCTTGGCGCGGCCGTGTCCGGGGATGTCGACCCAGGAGTCGCGGGGCAGCGAGACGACGTAGGCCGCGGAATGGTCGGCCGGGAGGTGGACCAGCATCATCGTGTCGCTGCGCTGGGCTCCGTACGTCCACTCGGGCGCCTTGGCGTCGCGGCCCGTGGTCGGCAGCCGGGAGCGGCTGTCGACACCGACGAGCAGGAACGTCTGTCCGCCCTTGGACGGCTCCGGCAGCGCCGACGGCGGCACGGACGTGGGGAACACCCCCGAGATCCGGTCGACCTTGCCGGTGTAGTGGTCCACGGCCCACCAGCCGAGCCCGACCACCATGAGGACTCCGGTGGCGAGCAGCGCGAGCGCGCCGAGCAGCACCCGTCGCAGTCGGCGCCGCGGCCGCCTCCGGTCCGTCCCGGTCTCCTCCGCCGTGCCGGACCGCTCGTCCGTCCCGGTCTCCTCCGCCGTGCCGGGCTGTTCACCCGCCCCGGGGGTGTCCTCCCCCGCCCGGTCGTCCACGCGTTCGCGCACGTGCTCGTACCCCCGCCTCGCGCCCCCCGGGCCGAACGGCCCGCCTCCTGTACTGCCTGTGGCCGAACACCAGCCGAAAACCAGCCGAAGACCTTCGGACACTCGTGCGGACTCTATGTCGAAGTCGGCGGTTTTGGTGCTGACGTTTCCTCAAACCCCCACAACTGTAGGGGAGTTTGTCGTACTGTTCACCACTGCGCCGCTTGTTCGTGGGATGGGGATTCCGATCGACTGGCGGCTCTTTGCATGAATCGTGCCTGAACGTGCCTGGGGGGGTACATGTGGGATGTACAGGCTGCCGCGTCCGACAGACGGAAAGGGGAGCCGCCGCGTTCCCGTGTCGCGTCGGCGTGGCTGGGACGCAAAGCCCGCTGGTATCTGCCGACGACCCTGCTCACCGATCTCGTGGCCGTGGGCGTTCCGGTCGCCCTGGTGCTCCGCGCCCTCGACCGGTCGTGGGCGGTGGTCGGCGGAGCCGTCACCGCGCTGGCCTGGGCGGGGGTGCGGCTGTGCCGTGCGCGGTACACGAGGCGGGCCCTCGGTGAGAGCCGGGGCACCCTGCCGGTCATCGGCGACTGGCTGATCCTGCTCGGCGTCCTGGCCGCGTGGCACGCGGCGGCGGAGCTGCGGGTGGCGGCGCCGCCGCTCGTGGCGGCGCTCACGCCCGGCCTGCTGGCCACCCTCGTGTGCCGCAAGGCGCTGCACCGCCACCTGGCCGCGGTGCGGCGGGAGGCGCACGCCGTGGTGAAGGTCCTGGTGGTCGGTGAGCCTGCCGCGGCGGACGCCGTCGCGGCCCACCTCGCGGCGCGCACCGACCACCCGTACGTGGTCGTGGGCGCCGTCCCGGTGGGCGAGGGGACGCTCGGTTCGGGGGTGCGCACCACGGAGCGGCTGGCCGCCACACCGTCGTCCGCCCACGAGGACGCCGAGCTGGTCGTCCGGGCCGTCCGGCGGCTCGACGCCGACCTCGTGCTCGTGGCGCCGGGGGCCGCGCTCGCCGGTGAGCGGCTCCGCCTGCTGTCGTGGGGGCTGCACGACGTCGGGGTGGAGCTGTTCGTGGCGCCGGGGCTGCTCGACGTGTCGGTCAAGCGGCTCGGCCCCAGCTCCGCCGGCGGGCTGTCGCTGCTGCGGGTGGCGCCACCGGTACGGGAGGGCGCGCAGCTGGTGCTCAAGCAGGCGCTCGATCGGGCCGGCGCGCTGGCCGGGCTCGTCCTGCTCGCGCCGGTACTGCTCATGGTCGCCGTCGCGGTGCGGCTGACGTCGTCGGGGCCGGTGTTCTACCTCCACGAGCGCGTCGGGCACCAGGGCAGGCCGTTCGTGATGTGGAAGTTCCGCACCATGCACGTGGGCGCGGACCGCCGCAAGGCGGAGCTCGCCGCCGCGAACGAGCACGAGGGACCGCTGTTCAAGATGCGCCGCGATCCACGCGTCACGGCGGTGGGCCGCTGGTTGCGCCGGACCTCGCTCGACGAACTGCCCCAGCTGGTCAACGTGCTCAAGGGCGACATGTCCCTGGTGGGGCCGCGCCCTCCGCTGGTGGACGAGGTGGCCCGCTACACGCAGGTCGAGCGGCGGCGGCTGGCCGTCCGGCCGGGGATGACCGGGCTGTGGCAGGTCAGCGGCCGCTCCGACCTGTCCTGGGACGAGACCGTCCAGCTCGACCTCAGCTACGTGGACAACTGGTCGTTCACCAGCGACGTCGACGTACTGGTCCGCACGCTGCGCGCCGTGGTCGACGGGCGGGGTGCGTACTGAGCGTGGGGCCGGGTCGCGACGGCCCGGCCCGCGGACCGGGTCAGGTGGCGTCGCGTCCGGCCCGCCAGTGGGCGTAGGTCTGCGCGATGCCGTCGCGCAGGCCGATCCGCGGCCTCCAGCCGAGTGCGGTGAGACGGGAGATGTCGAGGAGCTTTCGCGGGGTGCCGTCGGGGCGGGTGGTGTCCCAGCCGATCCGGCCGGTGAAGCCGGTGACGTCGGCGACCGTGGCGGCCAGTTCCCGGATGGTCAGGTCCTCGCCGCAGCCCACGTTGACCGGCTCGTCGCCGTCGTAGCGGCTCAGCAGCAGCACGCAGGCCGCCGCGAGATCGTCGACGTGCAGGAACTCTCGGCGCGGGCTGCCCGAGCCCCACAGGACGACCTCGTCGCGGCCGTCGGCGCGGGCCTCGTGGAAGCGGCGGACGAGGGCGGGCAGGACGTGCGAGGTCTCCAGGTCGAAGTTGTCGCCGGGCCCGTAGAGGTTGGTCGGCATGGCGCTGATGTACCGGGCGCCGTGCTGGCGCCGGTAGGACCGGATCTGGACGATGCCCGCGATCTTCGCCAGCGCGTACGCCTCGTTGGTCGGTTCGAGCGGGCCGGTCAGCAGGGCTTCCTCGGTGATCGGCTGCGGCGCGTGCTTGGGGTAGATGCACGACGAGCCCAGGAACAGCAGCCGCGGCACCCCCGCCGCATGGGCGCCCGCGATCACGCTCAGCTGGATCTGGAGGTTCTCCTCCAGGAACTCCACCGGCCTGGTGCTGTTCGCCATGATCCCGCCGACCTTGGCCGCGGCGAGCACCACCGCGTCGGGCCTGAGCGCGGCGAGTTCGGCCGCGGTGCGCGCGGCGTCGCGCAGATCGAGCTCGGCACGGTTCCTGGTGAGCACCTCGTGGCCGTCGGCGGCGAGCCGGCGGGCGACGGCGGAGCCCACCAGGCCGCGGTGGCCCGCGACGAAGACTCGGGCGTGTTCGGGCAGCAGCGGTGCGGTCACGGTCGTCATGGACCGGATCATGCCAAATCACTGCGGACGAGGATGTCTTTACCGGCAACTACCCGTAATTTTCCCGTAGTTCACGACATCCGCCCGCCGGGCGGCTCCCAGGGGGAAGGAACCACCGCATGACCAAGACCGCGCTGATCACCGGCGTGACCGGACAGGACGGCTCGTATCTGGCGGAGTTGCTCCTGTCGAAGGGGTACACGGTGCACGGCCTGGTGCGGCGGTCGTCCAGCTTCAACACCGAGCGGATCGACCACATCTACCAGGGGCCCCAGGAGGTCGACCGGCGGTTCGTGCTGCACCACGCCGACCTGAACGACGGTGTGGCGCTGGTGAACCTGCTGCGCGACATCGTCCCGGACGAGGTGTACAACCTGGGCGCGCAGTCGCATGTCCGGGTCTCGTTCGACGCGCCGCTGTACACCGGCGACGTCACCGGGCTCGGCGCGCTGCGGCTCCTGGAGGCGATCCGGGCGAGCGGTGTGCGGACCCGGATCTACCAGGCGTCGTCCTCGGAGATGTTCGGCTCGGCCCCGCCGCCGCAGAACGAGCTCACCCCGTTCCACCCGCGCAGCCCGTACGGCGCGGCGAAGGTCTACGCGTACTGGGCGACCGTCAACTACCGTGAGGCGTACGACATGTTCGCGGTGAACGGGATTCTGTTCAACCACGAGTCGCCGCGCCGAGGCGAGACCTTCGTGACCCGCAAGATCACCCGCGCCGTCGCCCGGATCAAGGCGGGCCTCCAGGACCGCCTCTACCTGGGCAATCTGGAGGCCGTGCGCGACTGGGGGTACGCCCCCGAGTACGTCGAGGCGATGTGGCGGATGCTCCAGCACGACGAGCCGTCCGACTACGTGGTGGCCACCGGAGTCCCGGCCACGGTACGGCAGTTCGTGGAGACGGCCTTCGCGCACGCGGGTCTCGACTGGAGCGCGTACGTGCGCTACGACCCCAAGTACGAGCGGCCCAGCGAGGTCGACGCGCTGCTCGGCGACGCGTCCAAGGCCCGCGAGACGCTGGGCTGGCGGCCGACGGTGCTGGTGGAGGAGCTGGCGCGGATCATGGTGGACGCCGATGTCCGCCAGTTGGAGGGCCAGTTGACGGGGGCGACCGTACGGGTGGACCGCTGACGTCCGCGGGGGCGCAGGCCGCGACATCGCCCGCAGTTCCAGGAAATTTCGTATGAGATGAGTCAAGTGTGACGCACGGCACCCCGCACGTCCGTAGGGTGCCGACGAAACAGCACAGGGTCCGCCGCACGGACCCGGAGCCTTGGGGGGCCCATGCCGAGATCACCACACATCCACCGGCCCAGAAGGGGCCGGTACCGCTCCAGGGCGCTCGGCGCCGTCCTGGGGCTGACCGCGGCGAGCGGCCTCGGCCTCGTCGCGGCCCCGCAGCCCGCCGCCGCCCTGACCCCGCCGGTCGCCTTCACGGCCGACTCGCTGCCGACCTGGCAGACCAACGGGATCGTCTGGGCGCTCGCCCAGGCGCACGGCACGGTCTTCGCGGGCGGCACCTTCTCACAGGTCCGCCCGCCCGAGGGCAGGAGCGGCAGCGCCCAGGACGCGGTCAACTTCGTGGCGCTCGACGCCGCGAGCGGCTCGCCGACCTCGTGCAAGCTGTCGTTCACCGTGGGCTCCGGCACCGCGACCGTACGGGCGCTCACCGTGTCACCGGACGGCAAGACGCTGTACGCGGGCGGGTACTTCGGCGCGGTCAACGGCACACCCGTGAGCAGCCTCGCCGCGATCGACATCGCCACCTGCACACCGAAGACGGACTTCCACGCGGCCTTCGCTGCCACCGTGCGGGCGCTCGCCGCGACCGACGACACCGTGTACGCGGGCGGCGACTTCACCTCGGTCGACGGGCAGAGCCGCGAGCGGTTCGCCGCCGTGGACGCCACCAGCGGCGCGCTCAAGCCGTTCAAGGCCGACGTCGACGAACCCGGCCGGGCGCTCGCCGTCACGCCCGACGGGAAGGACCTGGTCATCGGCGGTGACTTCTTCACGGTCAACGGCGCCGACTCGCACGCCCTGGCCGTCGTCGACGCCACCACCGGGAACAACGTCCGGACCTATCCGCTCGGGTTCATCGAGACCAACTCGGTGGTCAAGTCGGTCGCCACCGACGCGACCGGCTTCTACACCGGCAACGAGGGCACCGGCGGTGGCGTCTTCGACGGCCGCATCGCGCTCGACCTGTCGACGATGAACCAGCGCTGGCGCGACACCTGCCTGGGCGCCACCCAGGCCGTCCGCCCGTACAAGGGGGTGCTCTACAGCGCCTCGCACGCGCACGACTGCTCCAGCGTCGGAGAGTTCCAGGACGGGCGCCGCCACCACCTGCTGGCCGAGCCGACCACCGGCACCAACAAGCTGGGCTGGTTCCCCGACACCAACGACGGTCTCGGCGAGGGCATCGGACCGCGCGCCATGACCGTCTCCGAGACCTCCGACAACCAGTACATGTGGGTCGGCGGCGAGTTCACCACCGTCAACGGCGCGCCGGCCCAGGGCCTCACCCACTTCGCGGCCTCCCCGGACGTCGGGGCGCCGTGGGTGCCGCAGGTCAGCGCCGAGGCGTACCAGCCGACCGAGGTGCATGTGCGGTGGCGCGCCAGCCTCGACAAGGACGACACGAAGCTGACGTACAAGGTGTACCGCGACGGCGGCAGCACGCCGGTGTACACCGTGTCGGGCGACTCGGTGGAGTGGGCGCGGCCGCAGATGTCGTACACCGACAAGGACGTGTCGGCGGGCCAGACCCACACCTACCGGGTCACCGCCACCGACGGCGCGGGCAACACCTCGGCGCTGTCGGCCCCTTCGACCGTGACGGTGCCGTCCTCCGCCGACGCGTACGCCTCGAAGGTCGTCGCCGACGGCGCCGACCTGTACTGGCGCTACGACGAGTCGAGCACGCCGTACGCCCCCGACACCTCGACGGGCGACCACAGCGGCCTGCACGCCAACGGCGCGTCGCTGCGGCAGACCCCGGGCGCCGTGTCGGGTTCGTCCACCGCGCTGGGCCTCGACGGCGACAACCAGTACCTGTACGGCGCGGACCGCACCAGCGTGCCGGGCGCGTACTCGATCGAGACGTGGTTCAGAACGACCACGACCCGCGGCGGCAAACTGGTCGGGTTCGGCGACCACACCACCCGCCTGAGCAGGAACTACGACAAGCACGTCTACATGCGCGACGACGGCCGACTCGTCTTCGGCGTGTGGACGGGCGCGACGCACACGATCGTCTCCCCCGACAGCTACAACGACGGCTCCTGGCATCACATGGTCGCCACCCAGGGCTCCTCGGGGATGGCACTGTACGTGGACGGGGTCAGGGTCGGCACCAACAGCGCGACCGGCAACCAGCAGTACGACGGGTTCTGGCACGTCGGCGGCGACAACCTCAACGGCTGGCCGTGGCGTCCCTCCAGCGACTACTTCGCCGGGCAGATGGACGAGACCGCCATCTACCCGACCGCGCTCTCCGCCGCCCAGGTGCGCGACCACTACACCCTGGCGTCCGCCCCGGCCGACACCACGCAGACGGTCCGGGCGTCCGCGGACACATACGTCAACGCCGGTGCGCCCAGCACCAATTACGGCGGGTCGAGCTCCCTCGCGGTGCGCGGCAGCTCGGCGTACGAGACGTATCTCCACTTCGACCTGCCCAAGGCGCCCGCGGGCACGGTACTCAAGAGCGCCCGGCTCACGGTGAAGACCAACACGCTGAGCAGCGCGGGCAGTACGGACGACATCTCCGTGCGGCCCATCACCGGCAGCTGGACGGAGAGCGGCACCACCTACGCCGACAAGCCGTCCCTGTCCGCCTCGTCCGTCGGCACGCTCAGCGGGGCGAACGCCACCTCGACGCTCTACTCGACCGGCCTGGACGCCTCGGCGCTCACCGGGTCGCTGGGCGGGGGCTGCGACCTCGCCCTCACCAGCACCGGGACGGACTCGCTGTGGCTGTGGTCGAGTGAGGCGACATCCGCACAGAACACGCCGCGCCTGACACTGACCTTCGGGGCGCCGTAGCGGCCGCGCCGCTGTCCCTTCCACGGTGCGGGGTGCCGTACGCCGAGCGCGTACGAGGTGGTCGTGGACACCGGTGAG
>NZ_JAPHNL010000006.1 GCF_026274175.1 Streptomyces beihaiensis | reverse complement strand
CCTTCCGGCTCGCTGCCTGACACGGCATCCGTACTCCACCACGTGCGCGTGACGCGCGCGTGAGGTGTGAGGCGTGCCGTGCGGCACGCGCGCGTGCCCGCCCGCCCACCGCGCCGTCGTCGGCGCGGCGTCGCGCGGCCACGCCTCCTCACCCTTCGGCCGACCGTCCGCACGACGGCGGCCACACTCGCTGAACGTGGAGTTCTTTCTGCCATGAGGAACATGAAGAAGACGGCCCGCGCCGCGCTCGTCGGTGGCGCCGCCGTCTCCTCGGTCGCCCTGTTGTCCGCTCCCGCCTTCGCCCATGTGTCCGTGCGGCCCGAGGGCGCAGCGGCCAAGGGCGGCTTCGCCGTGGTCGACTTCAAGGTCCCCAACGAGCGCGACAAGGCCGCCACCACCAAGGTCGAGGTCGCCTTCCCCACCGACCACCCGCTCGCCTCGGTGATGCCCGAACCGGTACCCGGCTGGAAGGTCGAGGTCACCAAGTCCAAGCTCGACAAGCCGATCGAGCTGGAGGGCCAGAAGATCAACGAGGCCGTCACCAAGGTGACCTGGACGGCCACCGGCTCGGGTGACGCCAAGGGCATCCAGCCGGGCTACTTCCAGAAGTTCCCGGTCTCCGTCGGGCAGCTGCCCACCGACACCGACCAGCTCGTCTTCAAGGCGCTCCAGACGTACGACGACAAGGAGGTCGTGCGCTGGATCGAGCCCCAGCAGAAGGGGCAGCCGGAGCCCGAGAACCCGGCGCCCACGCTCGAACTGACCGCCGCGAGCGACGACGGGCACGGCTCGTCGGGCGCCGCCTCCGACGACCGGAGCGGCAAGAGCGGCCAGAACGCCAAGGGCGGCTCCGCGGAGGCCGCCGCCTCCTCCTCCGCCTCCTCCGGCAGCGACACCACCGCCCGCGTCCTCGGCATCGTCGGCATCGTCATCGGGGCCGCCGGTGTGGCGTTCGGCGTGCTGGCCGGGCGCCGACGCACCACCGGCTGAGCCCGGCTGAAACCGGCTGAAACCGGCTGAACTGCCGCCTGTGCCGGGGCCGCCGAGCGCCGCCCCGGCACAGGCCACCCCCACCCCCCGACTCCACTACTGGGACATTCGCCATGCACCACAACACCAAGCCCGGCAAGAAGCGTCTGCTGGCCGCCACCGGCCTGGCCGCGGCGGCCGCGCTCACCCTGTCCGCCTGCGGAAGCGGCAGCGGCGACGGCGGCGGCAACGACAAGGCCGTCGTCACCGACGTCTCCGGCGGCGACCACTCGCAGGACAAGGCCGTCACCGTTCTCGACACGCCGTTCGAGAAGCCGGACCTGACGCTGACCGACACCCACGGCAAGAAGTTCGACCTGCGCAAGGAGACCGACGGCAAGCCGACCCTGGTCTACTTCGGCTACACGCACTGCCCCGACGTGTGCCCGCTGACGATGAGCAACATCGCCGTGGCCAAGAAGTCGCTGCCCGAGGCCGAACGGAGCAAGCTCCAGGTCGTCTTCGTCTCCACCGACCCCGACCGGGACACCCCGGCCGAACTCGGCAAGTGGCTCACCGCGCAGGACCCGGCCTTCATCGGCATGACCGGCGACTTCAAGACCACCCAGGCCGCCGCGCGCAGCCTCGGCATCTCGGTCGAGCCCACGCACAAGGACAAGAACGGCAAGCTCGTGTCCACCCACGGCACACAGGTGATCGCCTTCTCCCCCAAGACGGACAAGGGCTACCTGCTGTTCGACAAGGACGCCACCGTCGAGACGTACACCCACGACATTCCCAAGATCCTCAAGGGGGAGAAGCCGTGAGGCGCGCAACCCTGGCACCCGCCGCGATAGCCCTGGCCGCCGGCCTCACACTCACCGCCTGCTCCTCGAAGTCGCCCGAGCCCCATGTGAAGGTCGACGGCGCGTTCATGCCCGCCCCGCCGACCGGCGAGATGGCGGCCGGTTTCTTCGTCGTGCACAACGACGGTGGCGCCGACACGCTCACCTCCGCCAGCAGCACCATCGCCGAGCAGGTCACCCTGCACACCACCAAGGGCGGCGAGATGACGCAGAAGAGCTCGTTCGCCGTGCCCGCCGACGGCGAGCTCGACTTCGCGCGCGGTGGCAACCACCTCATGTTCGAGGGGCTGAAGCGCAGGCCCGAGGAAGGCGACAAGGTCGAGGTGAAGCTGCACTTCGCCAAGTCCGGCACCGTGACGGTCACCTTCCCCGTGAAGGCCGCCACCTACGATCCGGCGCCGCACTCATCCCACGGGCCTCACCCGTCCCACGAGTCGCACACGTCCCAGTGAGGGGCTGACCGCACGTGATGACCACCGCTCCCCGCCTACGCCACCTGGTGCTGCTGTTCCTCGCCGTGACCGGCGCGCTCCTGGCCGGTGCCGCCCCCGCGTCGGCGCACGCCGCGCTGACCGGAAGCGACCCCGAGCAAGGAGCGGTGGTCCAGGCGGCCCCCCGACAGGTGTCGCTGACCTTCTCCGAAGAGGTCGCGATCTCCGACGGCGCCGTACGCGTCCTCGACCCGTCCGGCAAACGCGTCGACACCACGACCGTCACCCACAAGGGCGGCACCACCTACTCCGTCGGCCTCGGCACCGGCCTGCCCGACGGCACGTTCACCGTCGCCTACCAGGTCGTCTCCGCCGACAGCCATCCCGTGTCGGGCGCCTTCACGTTCTCCGTCGGCGCCCCGTCCAAGACAGCGGTCGCTCTGCCGAGCCGGAGCGCGGGCGGCGGCACGGTCGGCGCCCTGTACGGCGTCGCCCGCTACCTCGCGTACGCCGGGTTCGCTCTGCTCGTCGGCGGCACCGCGTTCGTGCTCGCCTGCTGGCCGCGCGGTGCCGGGGCCGGCCCGGTGCGGCGGATCGTGGCCACCGGGTGGGTCGCGCTGACCGGCGCCAGCCTCGCGATGCTGCTGATGCGCGGCGCGTACACCACCACGGGCTCGGTCGGCGACATCTTCGACATGGCGCTGCTCGGCCAGGTACTCCAGACCAAGGCCGGTGCCGCGCTCACCACACGGCTGCTGCTGCTCGCCGCCGCCGCGCTGTTCGTCGCCGTGGTCTTCGGGTCGTACGTCAAGCGGATCGAACGAGCCCGGGACGAGGGCGGTCCGGCTCAGGCCGACGGCGGCCGCGACGCGGGCGGGCGCCGAGAGCTCACGCTCTGGCTCCCCCTCGGCGGGGGCCTCGTGGCCGTCGGGCTCGCCGCCACCTGGGCCATGGCCGAGCACGCCTCGACCGGCATCCAGCCCTGGCTCGCCATGCCCGTCGACGTACTGCACCTGCTGGCCGTCGCCGCCTGGCTCGGCGGCCTGACCACGCTGCTCGTGGCGCTGTACCGGGCCCCCGGCATCGAGGGCTCCGCGGTGCGCCGGTTCTCGACGGTGGCCTTCAGCAGCGTCGCCGTGCTCGCCGCCACCGGGCTCTACCAGTCCTGGCGGCAGGTCGGCAGCTGGTCGGCGCTGACCGGCACGGCATACGGGCAGTTGCTCCTGGTCAAGGTCGGGCTCGTCGCCGTACTCGTCGGCATCGGCTGGATCTCCCGCACGTGGACGCGTCGCCTGGCCGAACACCCCGCCCCGGCGCGGGCGGCGGTGCCGGCGGGCGTGGCGGCGGCCCGCGACGAGCCCGCCGGGACCGGTGACTGGGCCGCGGAACCAACGCGCCCAGAGGACGTCACGCCCGAGCGCGCCACGCAACTCGCCCGCCAGCGCGCCGCCCTGGCCGCCGCACGCGAGAAGCGCGCCCGCGACGCCGACCCGCAACGGCTGGGCCTGCGCCGCTCGGTGCTGGCCGAGGCGTGCGTCGCCGTGGTCCTGCTCGCCGTCACCACGGTGCTGACCGACACCGAACCGGGCCGCACCGCACAAGAGGTCAAGGACGGCACCGCCGCGTCCCGGACGCAGGCGCGGGCAGAGGGGCAGACGCGGCAGCGGTCAGCACCGCTGTCCCTCAAGCTGCCGTTCGACACCGGGGGCGCGCACGGCAAGGGCATCGTCCGGCTGACGCTGGACCCGGGCCGTACCGGCGACAACACCGTCCACCTGACCGTGGAGAACCCCGGCGGCAAGCCGTTCGACATCCCCGAGGTGAAGGTCGCCCTCACCTTGCCGGAGCGGAAGATCGGGCCGCTGCACGTCGTCCCGCACCGCATCGCCACCGGGCACTGGAGCGCGCGCGGCGTCCAGATCCCCGTGGCGGGAGCCTGGAAGGTCGCGGTCACCGTCCGTACCTCCGACTTCGACGAAGTGACCGTCATCAAGACCGCGCAGATCGGCTGAACTCACCATGGCTGACATCGAACGTCGTACCGCCACGCCCGCCTCGGGCACCGGCACCGCCTCCGGCACCGGCACCGGCACCGACTCCGGCTCCGGCTCCGGCTCCGGCTCCGGCTCCGGGGCGAGGAAGGAGGCCGGGGGCGGCATCTCCCGGCGCCGCCTGATCGGCACGGCGGGCGCCTCCGGCCTCGCCCTGGGCGCCGTCGGCGCGGGCTCCGGATACGCCGTCGCCGCCAACTCCTCGCACGGGCGAGCCCCGTTGACGTCCCTCGGCACGGACAGGGTGATGTTTCACGGGAAACATCAGCCCGGCATCATGGAGCCGCTCCAGGCCCGAGGGCACGTCGTCGCCTTCGACCTCGCCGCGGGCGCGGGCCGCAAGGAGGCCGCGGCGCTGCTGCGCCGCTGGTCGACGACGGCCGAGCGGCTGATGGCCGGCGAGCCGACCGCCTCGCACGACACCGACGTGGCCCGGGACGCGGGCCCGTCCTCGCTGACCGTCACCTTCGGCTTCGGCCACAGCTTCTTCTCCCGTACGGGTCTTGAGAAGCAGCGCCCCGCCGCCCTCGACCCGCTGCCCGCGTTCTCCTCGGACCACCTCGACAAGGCCCGTAGCGACGGCGACCTGTGGGTGCAGATCGGCTCGGACGACGCGCTGGTCGCCTTCCACGCGCTGCGCGCCATACAGAAGGACGCGGGTGACACCGCACGCGTGCGCTGGCAGATGAACGGCTTCAACCGCTCACCCGGCGCCACCCCGCGGCCCATGACCGCACGCAACCTGATGGGCCAGATCGACGGCACGGGCAACCCGAAGCCGTCCGACGCGACCTACGACGAGCGTCTCTTCGTGCCCGCCGCCGGGTCCGCGCAGTCCCCCGCGTGGATGGGTCACGGTTCGTACGCGATCGTGCGCCGCATCCGGATGCTGCTCGACGACTGGGAGAAGCTGTCGACGCGTGCGCAGGAGCAGGTCATCGGCCGCAGGAAGTCCGACGGCGCGCCACTGACGGGCGGCACGGAGACCACCGAGCCGGACCTGTCGAAGACGGACGCGAACGGCGACCTCGTCATCCCCGTCAACGCGCACGCCCGCATCAGCCGCCCCGACCAGAACGGCGGCGCCGCGATCCTGCGCCGCGCGTTCTCGTACCACGACGGCATCGACGCGGACGGCGTGCCGGACGCGGGCCTGCTCTTCATCTGCTGGCAGGCCGACCCGCTGCGCGGTTTCGTGCCGCTGCAACGCAAGCTGGACCGTGGCGACGCCCTCTCCGCGTTCATCCGCCACGAGGCGAGCGGCCTCTTCGCGGTGCCCCGGGGCGCCGACGAGGGCGGGTACGTGGGGCAGGCGCTGCTGGAGGGGTGACGGGCGATCGTGAGCCGGGCCACGCCGGGCCCATTAGGGTGACTCCATGCCAGCCAGCAGCTACGCGTATCTCGGCCCCGAGGGCACCTTCACCGAAGTCGCCCTGCGCACGCTCCCGGAAGCCGCCACCCGGGAGCTCGTTCCGATGATCTCCGTGCCCGCCGCGCTCGACGCGGTACGCGGCGGTGAGGTCGAGGCCGCGTTCGTACCGATCGAGAACTCCGTCGAGGGCGGCATCACCACCACGCTCGACGAGCTCGTCGCCGGACGGCCGCTCATGATCTACCGCGAGGTGCTGCTCGACATCACCTTCGCGCTCCTCGTACGCCCCGGCACCAAGCTCTCCGAGATCAAGACGGTCACCGCGCACCCGGCAGCCCAGACGCAGGTCCGCAACTGGCTCAAGGCGCACCTGCCCGACGCGGCCTGGGAGTCCTCGGCGTCCAACGCGGACGGGGCACGGCTGGTGCAGGAGGGGCGCTACGACGCCGCGTTCGCCGGAAAGTTCGCGGCCGAGCGCTACGGCCTCGAACCGCTGGTCACCGACATCCACGACGCGGAGAACGCACAGACGCGGTTCATCCTCGTCGGACGGCCCGCCCGGCCCTCGGCGCCCACCGGCGCGGACAAGACGTCGGTCGTCATCTGGCAGCGCGAGGACCACCCCGGCGCGCTGATGGAGCTGCTCCAGGAGTTCGCCATCCGCGGCGTCAACCTGATGCTGCTCCAGTCGCGGCCCACCGGAAAGGGCATCGGCGACTACTGCTTCGCCATCGACGCCGAGGGACACATCACCGACCGCCGGGTGGCGGAGGCGCTGATGGGGCTGAAGCGCGTCTGCCCCCAGGTGCGCTTCCTCGGCTCGTACCCGCGGGCGGGCGTCGCCGTGGAGGACGTACGGCCACCTCGTGCGGGGACGTCGGACGGCGAGTTCGTGGCGGCGTCCGACTGGCTGGCACGCTGCCAGGACGGTCGGTTCTAGCCCACCGGTTCCAGCCCTACCGGTTCCAGCCCCCACCGGTCTGGCCCCACCGGTCCTACCTGCCGATTTTCTCCGTCCACAGGAGTTATCCACAGGCCAACTTCTCGACCTGGGGACAAGTCGACAGACTGGTGCGACTTGGTCGACAAATCGCCCTGTACACCCCGTCGCCCACCACCTCCGCCCACAACCCCTCACCTGGATCATCGTCCACTCATTTCCCCTGATCAACTCTTTGGAGTGAAGCGTTTCCACCCGAAAGTGAGCATGGATCGGGTTTGATACGGGAATTCTTCGCCCCGCAGACGCCTTTCGGAACGATCTCTTCCGGAATCCACAGCCCATTCTCACAACCTGTGGATAACTTCCCGGAGTCACCCGAACCTGTGGACAACAGTCCTCAAGTGGCCCCTCCGGCAAGGGAGTCGAGTCAAGCCGTCACACCCTGCCGCCCCCGTATCGGGGACGGCCGAGGGATTCCTTTGACGGGCGACGACAGCCGCCCGGGGCCCACCCCGTGATCTTTCAGGCCGCTTTCCGCCATGATTGCGTCATGAATTGATATCGCCGCAATTCGGTCATTAAGGAACGCAACGGATATCGGTTCGTGGGCCGGAACCCGGCACCGGTAGCCTTGAGGGGTGATTGACCTTCGCCTGCTCCGTGAGGACCCCGACCGTGTTCGCGCCTCCCAGCGCGCCCGTGGAGAGGACGTCGCGCTCGTCGACTCCGTCCTCTCCGCCGACGAGCGGCGCAGGTCGTCCGGGCTCCGCTTCGACGAACTCCGCTCCGAGCAGAAGTCGCTCGGCAAGCTGATCCCCAGGGCGTCGCCACAGGAGCGGCAGGAGCTGCTCAAGAAGACGGGCGAGCTCTCCGCCGCCGTCAAGGCCGCCGAGGCCGAGCAGCGCGAGGCCGAGGAGGAGACCCACCGCCTCGCCATGCGGCTGGGCAACATCGTCCACCCCGACGTCCCGCAGGGCGGCGAGGAGGACTTCGTCGTCCTGGAGACGCACGGCACGATCCGCGACTTCGGCGCCGAGGGCTTCGACCCCAAGGACCACCTGGAACTCGGCGAGGCGCTCGGCGCGATCGACGTCGAGCGTGGCGCGAAGGTCTCGGGTTCACGCTTCTACTACCTGACCGGCGTCGGCGCCCTCCTGGAGCTGGCCCTGGTCAACGCGGCGATCGCCCAGGCCACCGAGGCCGGCTTCACGCCGATGCTCACCCCGGCCCTGGTGCGTCCGCGCGCCATGGAGGGCACGGGCTTCCTCGGCCAGGCCGCCGAGAACGTGTACCACCTGGAGAAGGACGACTACTACCTGGTCGGCACCTCCGAGGTCCCGCTCGCCGCGTACCACATGGACGAGATCGTCGACGCGGACCGGCTGCCGCTGCGCTACGCCGGGTTCTCGCCCTGCTTCCGCCGCGAGGCGGGCACGTACGGCAAGGACACGCGTGGCATCTTCCGCGTCCACCAGTTCGACAAGGTCGAGATGTTCTCGTACGTCGACCCGGCGGACGCCGAGAACGAGCACAAGCGCCTGCTGGAGTGGGAGAAGCAGTGGCTGACCGGCCTCGAACTGCCCTTCCAGGTGATCGACGTGGCCACCGGTGACCTCGGCGCCTCGGCCTCGCGCAAGTTCGACTGCGAGGCGTGGATCCCGACCCAGGGCAAGTACCGCGAGCTGACCTCGGCGTCGAACTGCGACGGCTTCCAGGCGCGCCGCCTGTCCGTGCGGATGCGCGACGGGAAGAAGGTCAAGGCGCTCGCGACCCTGAACGGCACGCTGTGCGCGGTCCCGCGCACGATCGTCGCCATCCTGGAGAATCACCAGCAGGCCGACGGCTCCGTTCGGGTGCCCGAGGTCCTGCGTCCGTACCTGGGGGGCCGAGAGAGCCTGGAGCCGACCGCCAAGTGAGCCAGCCCGCGCCCGTCGCATCCGTGTCCGCCGCACCCGCGTTCCCGTACAGACTGGTCGCGACCGATCTCGACGGGACGCTTCTGCGGTCCGACGACACGATCTCGCCGCGCACACGTGACGCGCTCATGGCGGCGACCGCGGCGGGCGCCGCGCACATCGTCGTGACGGGCCGCGCCGTGCCGTGGTCCCGGCACATCCTCGACGACCTCGGCTACCAGGGGCTCGCGGTCTGCGGCCAGGGCGCGCAGGTCTACCACGCGGGTGAACACCGCCTGCTGACCTCGGTGACGCTGGACCGGCGGCTCGCCGGTCTGGCGCTCGCCAAGATCGAGGCGGAGACCGGCCCGCTGGCGCTGGCGGCGAGCCGCGACGGCATCGAGGGCGAGGTCATCGTCGGCCCCGGCTACCAGGTGCAGGACGGCCCGCTGCCCGTCGTCCCCTTCACGGACGTCGCGGACCTGTGGGCCGAGCCGCTCAACAAGGTGTACGTGCAGCACCCCGGCCTCTCCGACGACGACCTGGCGCGCGTGGCGCGCACGGTGGCCGGGGATCTGGTGGGCGTCACGATGGCGGGCGAGGGCATCGTGGAGTTGCTCCCGCTGGGCCTGTCCAAGGCCACCGGCCTGTCCCTGGCGGCCCGCCGCCTGGGCGCGAAGGCGGCCGAGACGATCGCCTTCGGCGACATGCCCAACGACGTCCCGATGTTCGGCTGGGCCGCCCACGGAGTGGCCATGGCCAACGCCCACGAGGAGCTCAAGGCCGTGGCGGACGAGGTGACGACGTCGAACGAGGCGGACGGCATCGCCCTGGTCCTGGAACGCCTGCTGTCCTGACCGGCCGCGGGTGCGACACACCGCCGCCCGCATGTGGCGCCCTGCATGTGCCGCCCGACATGAGCCGCGCGGAATCAGCCGCCCGGCGTCAGCCACCCGGCATCAGCCCGACGAGTGCGGGCGGATACGGATGAGGAGCAGGGCGATGTCGTCGTTGCGGGGCGCGGACCGTTCGGCGTGATCGAGGAGCGCGTCGGCGAGCGCTCCGAGACTCTCGTCCTGTGCGGCGGCCAGCCGGCGGGCGAGGGACTCGATCGCTTCGGCGATGTCCGTGCCGGGGGTCTCGACGAGCCCGTCGGTGTACAGGGCGAGGACGGCGCCGGGCGGCAGGGGGACGTCGGTGGTGGGGTAGTCGGCGTCGGCGTCGATGCCCAGCAGCAGTCCGGGAGGCACGTTCAGGGTGTCGGTGCGGCCGTCGGGGTGGCGGAGCAGGGCCGGGGGGTGGCCCGCGGAGGCCAGGCGTGCGCGGTGCCGGGACAGGTCGACATGGGCGATGAGACAACTGGCGAACAGTCCGGTGTCGAGGTCGGTCATGAGGCGGTTGGTGCGGGCGAGGACGTCACCGGGTGAGGAGCCGACGGCGGCGTGGGCGCGCACGGCGGTGCGCATCTGACCCATGAGGGCGGCGGCGGTGGTGTCGTGCCCCTGTACGTCACCGATGGCCACGGCGGCGGTGCCGTGCGAGCAGCGGATGAGGTCGTAGAAGTCGCCGCCGATGTCGATGCCGTGGCTGGCGGGCCGGTAGCGGGCCGCCGCGTCGAGGCCGCGGATGTGCGGCAGGGCGCGGGGCAGCAGACCGGTCTGCAGGCTGTGGGCGAGGGCGTGTTTGGCGTCGTAGAGGCGGGCGCGGTCGAGGGCCTGGGCGATCAGTCCGGCCAGTGACGTCAGCAGTGCTCGTTCGGCGGGCGGGAAGGCACAGGGCGCGTCGTAGGCGAGGACGAGGGATCCGACCGGGCGGCCGGAGACGATCAGCGGGAGGAAGGCCCAGGCGGCCATCCGGTCCTGGTGCACGGCCGGCGGGTAGGCGCTCCTCAGGTCGGCGAAGGTGGGGAAGAAGGCGGGCGTTCCGGTGGCGACGGCGCGCACGGCGGGGGTGTCGGACGTCAAGGGCTCGTCGTCGGAGCGGACCATCAGGCCGGCGCTGTGGCCGCGGTGGCCGGTGACGTGCAGACGCCCCTCTCGCACCGTCAGCAGCGCCAGGGCCTTGGGGCCGAAAGCCGGCACGATCTGGTCGGCGGCCAGGTCGACCACCTGGTGCACGTCGACGGCCTTGGCGAGCGCGGTGGCCAGATGCATCAGGTGGTACAGCGCCATGGCCCCGATGGGCTCCGACGGCTGCGGTCGGCGCGTCGCGGTGGCATCCGCGGGGCCGTCGGGCTCGTCGAGTGCGCCGGGCGTCGCGCCGGGTGGTGCGTCGGGTGCCCCGGCGGGTGCCTCGGCGGGGGTGATGTGGACGCTGATGCCGCTGTGGCCCGGGTAGAGCCGGAAGAGCAGCCAGGTGTCCGGCGGGCGCCTGGCGGTGAAGGAGGTCGGCTCGCGGCTGACCACGGCCGCCCTGTAGCGGTCCTCGTACAGGGGATCGCGCAGCCACGGGAGCACGTCCCAGGGGCGGTTGCCCAGCAGGGAGCCCGCGTCGGTGCCGACCAGCTCGGCGCCGGCCGGGTTGATGAAGGTGAGCCGGCCGTCCAGGTCCAGGGCACAGCAGCCCACGGGCAGGCGCGCGGTGAAGTCCAGGGCCGCGGCGGCCTGCGCGGGGTCGGCTTCACCGGGTTGCGGCACCGGGAGCAGGACGGGCTCTTCCGGGGGCTGCGGCGGGTGGCCGTCGGCGGCGGCCTGGCGCAGGAGCGCCGCCGCACGGCGGCAGCAGGCGTCGATCGTTCTGCGTTCGGCCGCGCTGAGCTCGGGCGGGTGCCCGGCGGGCCACAGCAGCACGATGCCGCCCCACACCGTGTCGCCGCCGGCGATCGGGGCTGCGGCGAGCTTGAAGTCGTAGGGCAGGACGATGCCGACTCTGGGGTAGCGGCGGGCGACGTCCTCCTGGCCGCCCACCCAGACCAGGCGTCTGTCCCGTACGGCCTCGGCCACCGGGATGGCGGAGTCGAGGGGGATACGGACCCAGGGGGCGGCGATCTGCTGGGACACGCCGCCCTCCAGGACCAGCCGTAGGACCCCCTCGGCCGACGGGAGCATGTAGAGCAGCCCCACGGAGGCGCCGGTGTCCCGCATCACGTCGGCGAGGACGGAGTCCGGCAGTGCCGTTCCGGAACCGCCGTCGGGGCCGGACGCGGGGGGCCGTCGCATGGCTACCGCCCCTTCCAGCGGGTCCGCTCCGCGCGGCGAGCGCGCCGTTGCGCCTGCCGTTGCGCCTGCCGACACGCCTGCCGATGCGTCTGGCTTCGCGCGTGCCCTCGCGCCTGACGATGCGCCTGCCGGCAAGGGCGGCGGCCGTGCGCCGTCGGCCCCGGCGACCGCGCACCAGACCACCCGTACCCGCACTCGCACCGCATATGATCCATACAGATACGATATGTCGGTTACATACAATATGTCCGTCCCCTTGTGCCGGCAGTCGCCGGGACACGCGAGGGGTTCGATGTCGTGGACGACGTGATCACCGCCGTCGGAACGTGGAGGATGCGCGGATCGAACGCGCGCGGGGCACGGACTCCCCGACGACGACTCGCCTCTGCTCGAACACAGCGCGAGCCGCTGCCTTGCCACTCGGCCAATCCTCCGGGTGGGCGGCCCACGTGCCACCAGCGAAAAGCGGGCACGTGCTCGAAGCGGCCGCCCCGGGCCGTCCCTGAAGCGGGCTCGACGGAGAGCGGTGACTACTCCGGAGCCGACCTCGGGCCGCCCTGTCGGGAGCTCGACGGATCACTGATGGACATCGCCGCGCTCCTCTCCCGGCGGACGGGCACCGGCGACACGAGCCGCGGGAACGGCACGCGTCCCGCCAACCTCGCGAACCGGCGCACTGACACAACCACTGTGCCGCCCCGCCGAGTTCACCGCCACCGAATTAACCGGGCCGCCCCCGCCACCACCTGCGCCGAGCCTTGCTGAAGAACCATCCGGCGGGCGGCTCGTCCGACCGCCATGGCTGCGGGTCGGGCCCGCCGTCGCGCCACCGCGCGGTGAGCATGCGGGCCCGTGCGGACGGCTCCGCGGTCTCGGCGGCACGTATGAAGTCGGCATCCAGGACCACGTCGTCCCAGTCCCCCGGGGCGGGCCGGTCGCCGCTCTCCCCCTCGCGGGGTACTTCTGCTGCCATCGTGGCTCCTTCCTGGACGACGCGACGTACGGAAAAGCGCACCCTCCCGCCAGTGTCCCGACGGGAGGGTGAGGACGACGTCAAGGCCACGTGAACGCACACGGCCTACTCCTCCCCGGCCAGCGTCAGCGCCCGCAGCCTCCGCCCCGCGTACCAGGTGGCCAGCACGGTCACCGCGACCAGGAGCACCGTCGCGGCGGGCAGCCCCACGTCGGAGGTGACGATGTCACCTCCGGTGACCTTGTGCGCGACGGCCACCGACCACTGCTGCACGCTCAGCGTGCGCGCGCCCGCCACCAGGGAGCCGAAGAGCGCCTCCCACACGAGCGCGTAGACAAGGCCGAAGACGACCGCGTGCCGCGTCACCGTGCCGAGCAGCAGGAAGATCGCGGCGTACGCGATGGACGCCACGAGCGCGGCGACGGTGTACGCGACGGCGATCTGCTGCCCGTTGCCGTTGAGGATCAGGCCCGCGACCAGCGTCGGGACGGCCGAGAACACCATGGTCACGGCGATGGCCACGATGAGCTTGGTGCAGATGATCGTGGGCCGTTTGACGGGCTTCGACAGCAGGTACACCACGGATCCGTCGTCGATCTCGGGTCCGATCGCTCCGGTGCCCGCGATGACACCGATGAGCGGCACCATGGTGGCGAGCGCGAACCCGCCGAGCACGTCGGACGCGGTCTGGTCGTCGGCTCCGGTGATGCCGCGCACCAGGGCCGCGATGACGACGAGCAGCACGGGCAGCGCGAACAGGATCAGGGCCCGGCGGCGGCCGAGCAGAGCCCGGTAGGTGAGCCGGGCGACAGTGGGGTCGTACATCAGGGCCTCCTACGCCGCTGTGCCGCTACGCCGCGACCAGGTACGAGAAAACGGACTCGAGGGATTCGTCGGACGGCGAGACGGTGAGCAGACGGATGCCGTGCTCGCGCGCCACCTGGGGCAGCAACGTCGTGAACCGGCCGAAGTCGACGGCCTGGACACGCAACGCGCCTTCCTTGAGGTCGACCTCGATACCGGCGGTCGAGGGGTCGGCGATCAGCGCGGCGGCGAGCGCCCGGTCGTCGCTGGAGCGGATGACGTAGCGGTGCGGGCGGTCGGTCATCAGGCGGCGGATCTTGCGGAAGTCGCCGCTGGCGGCGTGCCGCCCCGCGACGATCACCTCGATGTGCGAGGCGAGCTGCTCGACCTCCTCCAGGATGTGCGAGGAGAACAGCACGGTGCGGCCCTCGTCGCCCATGCGCCGCAGCAGCTCCATGAGCTGCATGCGCTGGCGCGGGTCCATGCCGTTGAACGGCTCGTCGAGCAGCAGCACGGACGGCTCGTGGACCAGCGCGGACGCCATCTTGACGCGCTGGCGCATGCCCTTGGAGTACGTGGAGATCTTGCGGTCCTGCGCGTGCTCCATCTCGACCGTGGCGAGCGCCTGCTGCGCCTGCTTCTTGCCCAGGCCGTGCAACTCGGCGTTGGCGACGACGAATTCGCGTCCCGTGAGGAAGTCGTACATGGCCTCGCGTTCGGGGACGATCCCGATGTGGCGGTAGATCTGTTCGTTGCGCCAGATCTGCTGTCCGTCGAGGCTGACCGTGCCGTTGGAGGGGGCCAGGAAGCCGCCCATCATGTTGATGAGCGTGGACTTTCCGGCGCCGTTGGGGCCGAGCAGACCGGTGACACCGGGGCCGATGGTCATCGTGATGTCGTTGACGGCGACGACGTTGCCGAACCAGCGCGACACGTGGTCGATGTTGATCGAGGTCACAGTCCGACCTTCCGGTAGCGGCGCATCAGCAGCCCGTAGGAGCCGACGATGAGGGCGAGGACGACGAGCAGATAGACCACGCCCTGGCCCGTGGAGGGCCCGTCGGCGCCGGGGAAGGACGACGTGGCGCCGAGGAAGGCGGTCTGTACGCCGTCGATGAGCGTGATCGGGGAGAAGAGGCCGAGCCAGGGCACGGCGCTCGCCCCGTCGCGTACGTGGGCGATGGCCTGGACCGTGGAGACCGCCCCGTAGGAGATGGTCAGCACGGCGATGACGGCGGCGATGCCGAATCCGCGCCGGGGTGTCACGGCGGACACGACCAGGCCGATACCGGCGAAGAGCAACGACAGCAGCGCCACGGAGACCAGTCCCTGGGCGAATCCCTTGGTCTGCTCACCGAAGTCGAGTTTGGCGAGCAGAGAACCGACGTAGAGCACGATCAGCGGTGCGGCCGTGAGGATGAACAGGGCCGACGTCATGGCGGCGAATTTCGCGACCACGTAGTCGACGCGTTCGATGGGCCGCGAGAAGTAGAGAGGGATCGACTTGAAGCGCAGGTCCCGGGAGACGGCCTGCGGCGCCTGGGCGGCCACGTAGAGGCCGATGACGGCCTGGAGGAGGATCGCGTAGCGCGTGTAGTCGAGCGGCAGGCTGTGGGCCTTCGTGGCGACGGCCACCGCCACGATGATGAGCGCGGGCACGCACATCACGACGAAGAGCAGCATCGGCAGCACCTTCGACTTGGCCGAGCGGCCAAGGCCGTACGCGCCGCGCAGGCTCTGTGCGAACAGGGAACGGCGAGCGTAGGCGCGGCCCAGACGCGGGCCGTCGTAGTGCCGGTAGCCGATGTTGTGGATGCGGGTGGACGCGCGGTCCGCGGGCGTGGACTGGGCGGCCATGGGCTGGGCGGGCGGGCGCTGGGTGAGCGTGGGCTGGGCGGGCGTGGGCTGGGCGGGCGTGGGCTGGGCGGGCGTGTCCTGGGCGGGCGTGTGTCGGGTGGACGCGGGCTCGGCGGACATGTTCTCAGCGGGCATGTTCTCAGCGGGCATCGGAGGGGCCTCCCGTCTGCTGTGCCGCCACGGCGGCGAGCTGCTGCTCCCGCTGTCCGTCCGCCGGGCGGAAGACCTCCGCGATGTGGTGCCTGCGCTGTTCCATGCGGACCAGGCCGAGACCGAGGTCCGCGACGACGTCGCGCACCATGTCGTACGTCTCGTCGCCCTGCGCGGTGACGAGGACGGTGTGGCCCGCGCCGGGCAGCTCGCCACCGGTGTGCGTCTCGATGCCGCGCTCGGCGAAGGCGTCGCGCAACGCGCGCGTGCCGTCGGGGTGGGCGTCGGTGTCGGTGACCTCGATGGCGAGAGTCGCCGTGCTCTGCGTGAAGTCGCTGGTGGAGCTGGAGCGCAGGAGCTTGCCGCCGTCGATGACGACGACGTGGTCGCAGGTGCGTTCGAGCTCGCCGAGCAGGTGCGAGGTGACCAGGACGGAGATGCCGAAGTCGGTGTGGACGCGGCGGATCAGGCCGAGCATGTCGTCGCGGCCGACCGGGTCGAGGCCGTTGGTCGGCTCGTCCAGGAAGACCAGCTGCGGGTCGTGGACGAGCGCCTGCGCCAGCTTCACCCGCTGCTTCATGCCGGTCGAGTAGCCGCCGATGGGCCGGTAGCGCTCCTCGTAGAGGCCGACGTGCCGCAGCGTGTCGGCGGTGCGCTCACGGGCGGCGGTCGGCGGCAGCCCCGACATGCGTGCCATGTGGACGACGAACTCGGTGGCCGAGACGTCGGGCGGCAGGCAGTCGTGCTCGGGCATGTAGCCGACGCGCTCGCGGATGGCGGGCCCCGACGCAGGATCCGCGACGTCGAGTCCGAGCACGGCTGCACGGCCCTCCGAGGCGGGGGACAGACCCAGCAGGATCTTGATCAGTGTGGACTTGCCGGCTCCATTGGCTCCGACGAGTCCGGTCACCCCGGGCCCGATGTCCATGGTCAGCCGGTCAAGCGCGGTCACCCGGGGGAACCGCTTGCTCAGGCTTTCGGTCGCGATCACATTCACGCATTCGAAGCTAGTGGCGCACGCCACACGGTTCGTCAGACCACGGGGTCGACTTGGTATGAGACCTGAGTATTACGGGGCCCTAGGGGTCCCCCCTGAGTCGTGGGCCGGGTCCCTGGCGGGCGCCGGTCCCTGGCGGGCGCCGGTCCCTGGCGGGCGCCGGTCCCTGGCGGGCGCCGGACGGGCGCCGACGATCACGGGCGATCACGGGCGATCACCGGCACCCCCACGCGTGGCCACCGGCACCCCCACGCGTGGCCACCGGCGCCCCCACGGGCGGCCACCCGTGGGGGTGCCGGTGTTGTGCACATCGCGCGGCTTCTCCACAGCCTGCTGCGGGGCTCTTGACGCCGCCGCCGACCACTGTCACATTCACCAGTGTCAAGTTACGAACGCGTACGGCGACGGCCCGGACGCAGGCGGCCGCGACACGGACGGACGGTGGCATGACCTCAGCAGTGGTACGGGAAATCTCCGCGGAGCTGCGGGGGTTCAGGGAAGTGCAGACGCTCGCGTACGAGTGCGCGGAGGCGGTGGCGGCGCAGCTCAAGCCCGGGGTGACCGAGCGCGAGGCGGCACGGATGCAGCGGCAGTGGCTGCGGGAGCGCGGGGTGCGGGACTGGTTCCATCTGCCCTTCGCCTGGTTCGGGGACCGCACGGCGTTCGTGAACTTCCGTGTACCGCTGCAGTTCTTCCCGACGAACCGGAAGCTCGAACCGGGGATGCCGTTCATCCTCGACATGGCCCCGGTGTACAAGGGGTACACGGCGGACATCGGCTACTCCGGCTGCCTGGGCCTCAACCCGGTGCACGACAAGCTGCTCGCGGACCTGAAGGCGCACCGGGAGCTGATCCTCAGCGAGGTGCGCGAGCGCCGTCCGCTGCGGGAGATCTACGAGGACGTCGACCGGCTCATGGTCCGGCAGGGCTACGCGAACCGGCACCGCGCCTACCCGTTCGGGGTGATCGCGCACAAGGTCGACCGGGTCAGGGAGCGGCGGCTCAACCCGACCCTGTTCGGCTTCGGCACCCAGTCGCTGAAGGGCCTGGCGAGCGACGCGCTGCACGGGCACCGGGACGGCTGGTCGCCCCTGTGGTCGCCGTACAAGTTCTCCGACCATCCGCCGCGGCCCGGCCTGTGGGCGGTCGAGCCGCACCTGGGCTTCCGGGGCACGGGCGCCAAGTTCGAGGAGATCCTCGTGGTCACCGACTCCGGGGACCCCGAGGAGAGCGCCTTCTGGCTGGACGACGATCTGCCGCACGTGCGGCGCTGGGCGGAGGGCATCTGATGACGGACCTGATGAGGCTGCACGGCGCGCGCGAGCGCTGGGTGCGCACGGGCGGCATCGAGCTGTGCGTGGTCGAACTGGGAGACACCGGCGAGACACGGCGGCCGACGGTCGTGCTCGTGCACGGCTACCCGGACTCCAAGGAGGTGTGGTCCGAGGTCGCCGCCCGCCTCGCCGACCGCTTCCACGTGGTGCTGTACGACGTGCGGGGCCACGGCCGGTCCACGGCCCCGGCCCCGCTGCGCGGCGGCTTCACCCTGGAGAAGCTGACCGACGACTTCGTGGCGGTCATCGACGCGGTGAGCCCGGACCGGCCGGTCCACCTGGTGGGGCACGACTGGGGCTCCGTGCAGTCGTGGGAGTTCGCCACCGTGCGGCGCACCGAGGGGCGAATCGCGTCGTTCACCTCGATGTCGGGGCCGTCCCTCGACCACTTCGGGCACTGGATCAAGCAGCGCGTGAAGCGGCCCACGCCCCGCAAGGTCGGCCAGCTGCTCGGCCAGGGCGCCAAGTCCTGGTACGTGTACATGCTGCACACACCGGTCCTGCCCGAGCTGGCCTGGCGGGGCCCGCTGGGCAAGCGCTGGCCGGGGATCCTGGAGCGCGTGGAGCGGGTCCCGGCGGGCGACTACCCCACGCCGTCGCTCCCCTCCGACGCGGCGCACGGCGCGTGGCTCTACCGGGACAACGTGCGGGCCCGCCTGCGCCACCCGCGCGAGGACGCGTACGCGCACGCACCGGTGCAGCTGATCACGCCGCTCGGCGACGCGTTCCTCTCGCCGCGCCTCTACGACCAGTTGGAGACGTGGGCGCCTCGGTTGACGCGGCGCACCCTGCCCGCCAAGCACTGGGTGCCCCGCACCCGGCCCGACCAGCTCGCCGCCTGGATCGGTGAGTTCGTGACGGCGCACGAGGAGAAGGAGACCGGCGTGCTCGCACCGCGCACGACGCCCGAGAGCCGGTACGCGGACCGGTTCGGCGGGCAGCTCGTCCTGGTGACCGGGGCGGGCAGCGGCATCGGCCGGGCCACCGCGTTCGCCTTCGCCGAGGCCGGCGCGCGGGTGATCGCCGTCGACCGGGACGCCGAGAGCGCCGCGCGCACCGCCGAGATGGCCCGGCTCATCGGCGCCCCCGAGGCATGGGGCGAGACGGTCGACGTCTGCGACGAGCAGGCCATGGAGAAGCTCGCCGAGAAGGTCGCCGCCGAGTACGGCGTGGTCGACGTGCTGGTGAACAACGCGGGCATCGGCCTGTCCGGCTCGTTCTTCGACACGACCCCGGAGGACTGGAAGAAGGTCCTCGACGTCAACCTGTGGGGCGTCATCCACGGCTGTCGGCTGTTCGGCCGGCAGATGGCCGAGCGCGGGCAGGGCGGGCACATCGTCAACACCGCGTCCGCCGCCGCCTACCAGCCCTCGAAGGCACTGCCCGCCTACAGCACGTCGAAGGCGGCCGTCCTCATGCTCAGCGAGTGCCTCCGCGCCGAGCTGGCAGGCAAGGACATCGGCGTCTCGGCGATCTGCCCCGGTTTCGTCAACACCAACATCACGTCGACGGCCCGGTTCGCGGGGGTCGACGCCGCGGAGGAGAAGCGCCGCCAGAAGAAGTCCTCGCGCCTGTACGGCCTGCGCAACTATCCGCCGGAGAAGGTCGCCGACGCGATCCTGGCCGCCGTCGTGCACAACAAGGCGGTCGTCCCGGTCACCCCGGAGGCGCGCGGCGCCCACCTCATGTCCCGTTTCACTCCGAGGGCCCTGCGCACCATCGCACGAATGGAGCCGCCGCTGTGAGCACCGAAGACCGCCCGCACGACACCGAGGAGCACACGCACCACTCCCACGACTCCCATGTCTCCCTCGACTCCCTCGACTCCCTCGACTCCCACCACCGGATCACTCCGCGCCGCGTCTCGTTCGACTGGAAGTCGACGCCGCTGCACTGGATACCCGGAGAACCCACGGCCACCCATGTCATCAACGTGCTGCATCTGCTGCTCCCGGCGGGGGAGCGGTGGTTCGTGCGGGTGTTCAAGGAAGGTCTGCCGCTGGTCGACGATCCCGAACTCCTGAGGGACGTCAAGGGGTTCATGGGCCAGGAGGCCACGCACAGCGTGCAGCACTCCTACGTCCTGGACCATCTGGCCGCGCAGCACCTCCCGACCGCCGACTACACGAGATACGTCGACTTCCTCTTCGAGAAGCTGCTCGGCGAGCGGCCTCCGCTGGGGGCGCCGATACCCACCCAGGAGTGGCTGCGCTTCCGCCTGTCGGTGATCGCCGCGATCGAGCAGTTCACGGCGGTCCTGGGCAACTGGGTGCTGCACGCGGACGCGCTGGACCGCGCGGAGTGCGACGAGGTCATGCTCGACCTGCTGCGCTGGCACGGAGCCGAGGAGGTCGAGCACCGCTCGGTCGCCTTCGACATGTACCAGCACTGCGGCGGCCAGGGCCTGTCCCGCTACACCCGCCGCGTCGCGGGCATGACGGTCACGGCGCCCGTGATGCTGTACCTGTGGGCCTGGGGCGCCTCGTATCTGATACGCCACGACCCTCAACTGGCCGGGCGGCTGCGGTACTCGCTCGCCGAGCACAACAAGGCGGTCCGCAAGGGGCTGCTGCCCGCCTGGCGGGAGCTGGGTGCGGCGATACCCCGTTATCTGCGCCGGTCGTACCATCCCTCGCAGGAGGGTTCGCTGCGCAAGGCCGTCGAGTATCTGGCGACCTCGCCCGCGGCCAGGGCCGCGGCGGCGGCGATCGGCCGTTCGGCCATCGCGTGACGGCCGCCGGCCCCTCCACGACGACGAGGCACGACAGGCACGACAGGCACGACAGGTACGACAGGTACGACAGGTACGAGCAGCGAGAGCCGTACCACCGAGGGGCGTGGGGTGTGACGGAACAGGCGGCCGCCGAGTACCGGATCGAGGACCTGGCACGCCACAGCGGTGCCACGGTCCGCACGATCCGCGCCTACCAGGACCGCGGGCTGCTTCCGCGCCCCGAGCGCCGCGGCCGGGCCAATGTGTACACGGACGCCCACCTGTCCCGGCTGCACCAGATCGCCGACCTGCTCGACCGCGGCTACACCCTGGCCTCCATCAAGGAGCTTCTGGATGCCTGGGACACGGGGCGCGGGCTCGGTGGGGTGCTCGGTCTGGTGGCCGAGGTCGACGGGCCGTGGACGGACGAGCGGGCGGGGCGCATCACCCGCGCCGAGCTGGACGAGAGGTTCGGCGGGAATCCCGACGAGGCGGCGGTGCGTGACGCCGTCGAGCTGGGTGTGCTGGAGGCGGTGCCCGGCAGCGACGACGAGTTCCTGGTGCCGAGCCCCCAAGAGCTCGCGGTGGCAGTGGAGTTGCACGCGGCAGGCGTACCGCTGTCCGCGATCTCCGGCCATCTCAGGGAGTTGCGAGGTCAGATCGAACATATAGCGGCGCGTTTCCTGGAGTTCACCACCGAGCACGTCTTCGCGCGCTACCTCGGCCCGGAGCCGCCGTCGGACTCGGAGGCGGCGGAAGCCGCGTCGCTGGTGCGGCGCCTGCGCCCGCTGGCCCAGCAGTCGGTGGACGCCGAACTGGCCCGAGCCATGCGCCTGTTCGCCACTCGCCACCTGCACCAGCATCTCGCCGACGGCCCGACCGCCCGCCCTGCCGACGAGCCGCGGTCGGTTGCCGTCCCGGCGGAGACGATACGGGCTGTGCGGCAGCTGGTTGGGCCGGAGAACGTGTCGGCGTTCGTGGCCGCGGCCGCCGAGCGTGAGGTACAGGCAAGGAAGTTGGACGGGATTACGTCAAACCACCGCAATCGTCACACATTTGATCAAACCAGCTCCCCTGCTTAGGAGTTGTCCACAGGGTCTCCAAGTAGCCTGTGGATAACACCCCTTGGCTGTGGATCAAACATGCGAGCCGAAATATCCGAGTCAAATTCCGGCACCCTCCCCACCCCCCCAGAAACACCGGAGTACCGGAACACCTGAACACCTGAACACCTGAACACCAGGCGATTCAAACATCCATACCCAGAAACACCTGTACATCAGAAATAGGGCATGATCAGTAGGTATGAACCATCCGCACCTGCCCACCACCGAATCCGCGGTCACCGCGCTGCGCGAGTTGGCCCGCGAGTACAACGTGGAGATCGACGTCGACCATGACATCGGTGCCGACGCGACCTCCCGTCGCAGCGCGGCGGGCGTGGGCGTGGCAGCCGACCCGGACGGTTCGCTGCCGCACGAGGCATACGTCGAATTCGGCGTGGCGGACGGGGGCCCACGGCTCGCGGTGCGGCTGTTCCCCGAGGACGACGCGCTGATCACGGTCGAGGGCGTCGAGTTCCACGACGTGCCCCGCGACGAGGTACCCGCCTTCCTGCGTGCCTGCTTCGGCGGCCTCGCCCACGTACGCCAACGCCGGTTCCCGCCGAGCTGCCGACTCGTCGTGCCGCTGCCCGGCGACCGTACGTACAAGGAGTACCTGCCGGTGGCCCAGATGACGCCCTGGCTCAGCCGCCGCCTCCGCTGACAGGGGGCGAGGGCTGCGCCTGGTCGCGGGCCCGGTGGGGCGCCGCGAGGAATCCGCTGACGCGCCGCTGTAGGGAGACCTGCCGGGTGGTGCGGGGCCGGCTGCACCCAGCGGTGCGGGCGGTGCCGGGCTGCCGTTCAGGAGCGGAGGCGGTTCAGCGCTGCGCCGGCGATGCTTTCGCCGTAGGTCGCGGCGTGGGTGGGCCGGCCGGTGAGCTCGACGACCGCGACCTTGGTGCCGCTGAGCAGCACCGCTGTCCCGCCGCTTACGGTGCCGTCGCCGTTGTAGGCCGGGTACCAGCGGGCGGTGCCGCCGGTGGTGGTCAGGGTGTGGGCCGCGCCGTAGTGCCAGTGACCGGCGGGCTCGTCCTGGCAGTCCTGAACGAGCGCGACGAGCTGCCTGTCCCAGGCGGCGGCCGCGGCCCTGGTGGGGGCACTCGCGGCCGACTCGATCAGTAGGCCGTCGGTGTCGAAGGTCCAGTTCACGGACGCGTACGCGGTGGCCTTGCCCTTGGTCAGGTCGCGCATCGTCTCCTCGCCGGAGCACGCGGACAGCGCCTGGCGTCCGGTCAGCGCGACGGTCGCGCCGACCGGGTTCAGGCCCGTCTGGAAGTAGTCCTCGCTCTGGACGAGGTCGGCGGAGCCGAGCCCGGGCGCGGCGACCGTGACCGCCGTCGGGTGGGCGGCGGCTACCGTGCGGGCGGCGGCCTCGGTGCGGTGCGCGGCCCCGTCGGCGGTCGCCGACTGGGTGCCGAAGACGCCGGCCGTGATCAGCGCGGCGGCGCTGCAGGCCGCGGCGGCGACCCGGCTGCGGCGAACGGACTTCTGCTGGACGGCCTGGTTCTCGGTCATCTGGTCCCCCTGCTGGTCGGGACGCCCGCTGCGTCCTCGTACAACCGGGGAGATGCCACCGGAGGAACGAAAGTTGGAGCCCTGACCGGCTGTTTCACAGCCGTGACAGAGCGGCCCTGACGACGCGGTCCATCGCGGCCGTCCCCAGGCAGGCATCGACCTCCAGCACCGCGTAGTGGTTGCCGCTGCGCAGCACGGCGATGCCGCCGCAGGGATCCTTGTCGTCGGGGGCTGTGCCGGTGGTGTTGAGTGATCCCTCGTAGGTGCCCATCCAGCTCGCGGTGACGTTCGGGGCGAGTTGCAGCGCCCTGGTCCTTCCGTAGACCCAGTGCCCTGGCGGTTCGTCCTGGCAGGGCACCTCCTCCAGCAGCAGGCGCTCGGCGAAGTTCTGCGCCAAGGACGGTCTCAGCGCCTCGGCGGCGACCTCGCGGGCGACCTGGTGGACGCGGTCGGCGGCCAGCGTGGGGTCGTCCGCGTCGGTGCGGGGGCTGGTCATCAGTCCGCGGAAGTGGGCACCGGGCCCGCCCAGGGTCTGGTTGAGGGTCTTCTCACCGGAACAGGCCGCGTTGGCGTAACGCCCGTCGCCGTACCGGTCGGTGACGTGGATCCGCCCGACGCCGACGTCCGGGCCGAACGCCGCGGGCTCCAGAAGGTTCGCGGTCGTCACCGGCCCGGTCGCACCGGTCGGCGAGGCGGAACGAGGGGCCGAGGCCGCGGGCGTCGGGACGGACACACCGGGCGTCGTGAGAGCGGACGTGTCCTGGGACGCCCCCGCGGCCGCGGCGCCCGCCCGCGCCGGGTGCGCGTCGGCG
>NZ_JAPHNL010000005.1 GCF_026274175.1 Streptomyces beihaiensis | reverse complement strand
CCCCGGGCGGTCCGCCGCGCCGTGCCCGATGAGAGGGGAGGCGCGAGATGGCCGAGCGGCCCACGCCACCGGCCGGGCCCCGAGGGGACCGGCCCGCACCGCCCCCTCCGCCGAAGCTGCCCTGGTGGCGGCACCTGCTGTGGCTGCTCGCGCTCGCCGTGATGGCGGTCGTGTGGGTCGTGCTGCCCGCCGTCCACCACAGCGGGCAGCCCGCGGTGACGACGCTGTCCTACTCGCAGTTCCTCAGCGACGCCGACGCGCACCGGGTCAAGGACGTCACGATCCAGACCAGCGGCAAGGCCGACGGCACCCTCAGCGACGGGCACAAGTACACCACCACCGTCCCCGTGCAGCTGGCCGGATCGGCGCTGCTCGACCGGCTCGCGACCGACCATGTGAAGGTCAGCGCCGAGGCGCCGTCCACCTCCCCCTCGGCCGGCGCGCAGATCTTCACCTGGATTCTGATTCTCGCGCCGTTCCTGGTCGTCGTCTGGTTCTGGCGGCGGATCGCGCGCGGCGCGGCCGGGCAGATGTCCGGGGTGATGGGGGTCGGGAAGGCGAAGGCCAAAGTCTTCGACACCGAGCGGCCCAGTACGACGTTCGCCGATGTCGCAGGGTATGAAGGGGTCAAGAGCGAGATCGTCGAGGTCGTCGACTTCCTGAGTCAGCCCGAGCGGTACCGGCGCGCGGGCGCCACCGCGCCGCGCGGTGTGCTGATGGTCGGCCCGCCCGGCACCGGCAAGACGCTGCTGGCCCGCGCGGTCGCGGGCGAGGCGGGCGTGCCGTTCCTTTCCGTGGTGGGCTCCAGTTTCGTGGAGATGTTCGTCGGGGTGGGGGCGGCCCGCGTACGGGACCTGTTCGCCGAGGCCCGCAAGCGCGCGCCCGCGATCGTCTTCGTCGACGAGATCGACGCGCTCGGCGGGCGTCGCGGCGGGACCGGAGCCCAGGTCTCCAACGACGAGCGGGAGCAGACGCTCAATCAGCTCCTGTCGGAGATGGACGGGTTCGATCCCGCCGAGGGCATCGTCGTGCTCGCCGCCACCAACCGGCCCGAGATCCTGGATCCGGCGCTGCTGCGGCCCGGTCGCTTCGACCGGCAGGTCGTCATCCCGCTGCCCACCCTCGCCGAGCGCGCCGCCATCCTGAGCGTGCACTGCCACGGCAAGCACCTCGCGCCCGACGCCGATCTGCAGGTCGTCGCGCGCGGCACCCCGGGCTTCTCCGGCGCCGACCTCGCCAACCTCGCCAACGAGGCGGCCATCGCCGCCGTCCGCGACGGGCGTCACGTGATCAGCGCGGCGGACTTCGACGCCGCCCGTGACCGCATCCTGCTCGGCCGCCGCGAGGGCTCCAACGTGCTGCTGCCCGCCGAGAAGCGCGCGGTCGCCGTCCACGAGGCCGGGCACGCCCTGGTCGCGGCCCTGTCCGAGCACGCCGATCCGGTCGCCAAGGTCACCATCCTGCCCGCCGGGCAGGCGCTGGGTGTAACCGAGCAACTCCCGCTTGTCGAACGGCACTTGTACAACGAGGACTATCTCAACGAGACGCTGGCGGTGCGTCTTGGCGGCCGTGCCGCCGAGTTGGTCACCTTCGAGCAGGGTTCCACCGGCGCTGCCAACGACCTGGCCTCCGCCACGGAACTGGCCACCAAGATGGTCCGCGAGTTCGGGCTCTCGCCCGCGCTCGGCCCCGTCGGCTACCCGCAGGGCGGCTCGGTCTACCTCGGCGGGGGCGGCGCCCCGCTCTCCAGCCGCCCGTTCGCCGAGGCCACGCAGGCCGCCATCGACGCCGAGGTGGCCCGTCTGGTCCGGGAGGCGGAGGAGCGCGCCACGTCGCTGCTCACCGGCCACGGTGAGGAGTTGGAGCGGCTGTCGGGGCTGCTGCTGGAACACGAGACCCTCGACGGCGCCGTCGTCTACGACCTCGTGGGCCGCAAGGCGCCCGACGAGCATGCCCAGGGCGCCACCATGGGGCCTCACCGGCGTGCTCCCGTGCCGCCGTCGCCCACCGCCCCGCCGTCGCCCTCGCCCCCGTCGGCGCCCTCGTCGTCGGCCCCGCCGTCGCCCTCGTCCCCGGCGGGCTGATGTGCGACGCTCGCAGCTCAACGAGCGAAGGGCGGATCGACCTCATGAACCGACTTCCCGAAACCGCCGCGTCCGCCGCGTCCGCCGCGTCTGCCGCGTCTGCCGCGTCCGCCGTGTCCGCCGTGTCCGCGGCGTCCGCCGTGTCTGCCGCGTCTGTTGCCCGGCGTGACGCCGCGGTGCGCGCCGCCGTCACACAAGGGCTCGTAGGGCCTGACGCGCCCGTGGCCGGGCTGCTCGACGTGGCGGGCGTCCGGGCCGCCGCCCGCGCGCTGCACGCGGCGTTCGCGGTACCGGGTGTGGAGGTCGACGTCCGGCACACGTTCGCCGTGAAGGCCGCCTCGCTGGTCCCGGTGCTCGCCCTGCTGGACTCGGAGGGCATCGGTGCGGAGGTGGCGAGCGCCGGAGAACTGGAGCTGGCCCGTGCCGCGGGCGTGCCCGCCGCCCGTACGGTCTTCGACGCGCCGGCCAAGACGCCCGCCGAACTGCGCGACGCCCTCGCCCACGGGGTCGCCGTCAACGCCGACAACCCGCAGGAGCTGGACCGGATCGACGCGCTCGTGGACGAGTTGGGGCCCGGGTGCGCGCCGCTCGGGCTGCGGGTCAATCCGCAGCTCGGCGCGGGGGCGATCGGCGCGGTGAGCACGGCGACACCGACTTCCAAGTTCGGGGTCGGGCTGCGCGACGAGGGCGCCGAGCAGTGGGTGCTCGACGCGTTCCGGCGCCGCCCCTGGCTGACTCGTCTGCACAGCCACACCGGTTCCCAGGGGATGGCCATGGAACAGCTGGCCGAGGGTGTCCGGGTCGCGTACGAGCTGGCCGAGAAGATCAACGCGCACGTCGGGCGGCGCCAGGTCGACACCGTCGACATCGGCGGCGGCCTCTCCGTGAACTTCGGCTCGGACGAGACGACCCCCACGTACGAGGATTACGCGCGCGTGCTGCGCGAGGCCGTGCCGGGACTCTTCGACGGGCGGTACGCGATCGTCACCGAGTTCGGCCGCTCGCTCCTGGCCGAGCAGGGCGTGATCGTGGCACGCGTCGAGTACACCAAGACGTCCGGTGGGCGGCGTATCGCGCTGACGCACGCGGGGGCGCAGGTGGCGACCCGTACGGTGTTCGTCCCCGAGGCGTGGCCGTTGCGGGTGGCGGCGTTCGACGGGCAGGGCCGCCCCAAGGACTCGGTGTCGCTGGTGCAGGACGTGGCCGGGCCCTGCTGCTTCGCCGGGGACCTGGTGGCTCGGGGCCGGGAGCTGCCGGAGCTGGCACCCGGCGACTTCGTCGCGCTGCTCGACACGGGCGCTTACTACTTCTCCACGGCGTTCCAGTACAACAGCCTGCCGCGGCCGGGCGTGTACGGGTATGTCGTATCCGATACATCCGACGTCTCGGGGGTCTCGGAGGTCTCCGACATCTCTGAGGTCTCCGGGGTCTCCGGGGTCTCCGACGTCTCGGAGGTCTCGGGGGTATTGGAGGTATCGGATGTATCGGATGTCCTGGATGTTTCAGATGTCGGTTCCGGAGGGTCAGGGGTGACGTTCGTGCCGGTCCGGGGTGCGCAGACGATCGCCGAGGTGGTCGCTGAGTCCGGGGGCGGGGAGGGGCAGAGGGCGGCGCTCACGGGGTTGTGAGGCTCAGCGCCGCGTCACGTACACCTGGTAGTCGCCGTCGGAGTCGGTGCCGGTCACCGAGATCCGTACGCCCGCCCCGAGGTCGAGGAAGCTCTGGCCGGGGCGGTAGGTGGCGTCGGAGAGTTCGGCCTGGACATTGGGCTGCCGAGTGCAGCCGCCGCTGTGCGGGGTGGAGTCCTCCACCGTGACGGGGCCGTAGCCGGTGTCCACGTCCGCGTCGACCTTGTAGATCAGCACGCCGGGGCGGCAGACGGCCTCGTCGTTGCCTTCCTGGGTGCGCACCTCGACCGCGTAGCCGCTCTTCGCCGTCAGCGGCACGAAGATCATCTTGGTGCCGCCCGGCCGCTCCAGCGGCGACAGCAGGTGCGCGGTGGTGCCGGAGCGCGCGGCGCAGCCGACCTGGTCGTCGTCGAGCCAGCCCAGCTTCCACTTGTGCCAGCCGAGCAGGTCGTTCCCGGCGCCCCAGTCCTCGCTCATGATGTCCCAGTGGCCGACGGCGCCGCCGCCGTCCTGGGTGTAGAGGTCGGGCAGGCCGAAGGTGTGGCCGTTCTCGTGCGGCAGGACGCGGTAGCCGGTCTTCGTGTACGAGCCGGAGCCGTCGTCCTGGCGGGAGTAGACGAACGACATGTTCGACAGCGGCACCCCGTCGGCGCGGGGCGCGTCGTGGTTGCCCGCGAACGTCACAGACAGGACCGTGTCGAGGGCGGAGGGCCCGGCGTTCGGCGTGGTCAGGATGTTGACGATGTCGTAGCGGCTGAAGTCGACGTCCGGGTCGGCGACCTTGACGATGTCGCGGACCAGCTTGCGGTAGCCGGGGTCGAAGGGGGCGCCGCGTTCTATCCCGTACGAGGCGAACGGCTTCGGCATCCGCAGCCAGTGGTCGACGGGGGCCTCGGCGTCGTAGTGGAGTCGGCCGTAGGAGGCGGTCGCGTACCACTTGGCGGTCTGCGGGAAGAACTCGTCGAAGCGGCTCTTCGCGCTGCCCTGGCCGGGCGCGTCCGGAAAGTCGATCATGAGGTTCAGGGCCCGCAGGGTGCCCGTGGAGCGCGCGTAGCCGGGGGAGGTCGGTACTCCCTCGGACATCTGTACGCCGAGGGAGCCGCGGATCATGCAGGGGCCGAGCGAGGTGCGGCCGGCCTGGGCCACCGGGCCCGCGGTGGTCGGCGAGTCGTCGGTGAGGTGGCCGGTGCTCGCGGTCATGGTCAGTGCGAGGGCCACCGCCGTGGCCCCGGCGAGCGTCGCCCCACGTCGGCCCCCGGATATCCGCTGACGCCTCATCCGCACCGCCTCACGCTCGGGTTCCTTTCGCTCACCCTGTGTCGGGCGGCGGCGGGGCGCGCGCTGGGTGCGCCGATCGTGGGTTCTTGGACATCAGAGGGCGTGACTCAGGTCACATCAGAGGTGGGAAATAAGCGGGGACTCTCTCCCCGTTAGTGACTGGTGTCCGCACGAAACGGGGAGAGCGTCCCCGGATCGGTTCCGGCCCTGGCCGGCGGGCGCGCCCCGGGCGCGTCGCGGACGTCCTGCGGGGCGCTCCCGCGGACGTTCCCGCGGGCATTCCCGCGGGCGAGCGTCCCCGCGGACACCCCCTGTGACTCACGGCGACTCGTGCCCCGCGACTCGCCGCGACTACGACCGAAGGAGACCGCCGTGGCCCCCGCAACCGCCACCGAGACGCACCGCCGCCGTGTCCCGCGCCCGCGGGCCGACGCCGTGCGCAACCGGGAGCGGATCGTCGCGGCCGCGCGCGAGTTGCTCGTCGTGCAGGGCACGGACGTTCCGCTGGACGAGGTCGCCCGCCGCGCCGGGGTCGGCAACGCGACGCTGTACCGGAACTTCGCGGACCGGGCCGACCTGCTGCACCACGTCGTCCTCACGGTCACCGACCGCGTGGCCGCCCACGCCGACCGGGCGCTGGCCGCCGTCGACGCCGGTGAGGCCGGGGCGTTCGAGGCCCTGCGCTCGTTCGTGCACGCCGCGGCCGACGAACGCATCGGCGCCCTCTGTCCGATGCTCGACTCGGCCTTCGACAAGAACCACCCGGATCTCGTCGCCGCCCGCGACCAGCTCACCGGCACCATCGACGAGCTGATCGGCCGGGCCCGCGCGGCGGGTGAGCTGCGCGCCGGGATCGGCATCGGCGATCTGATGGTCGCTCTCTCTCAGCTCACCCGGCCGTTGCCCGGCTCGGGCTGCGGGGACTTCGACCGGTTCGTCCACCGCCATCTGCAGCTGTTCCTCGACGGCTTGATGGCACCCGCCCGCTCGGAACTCCCGGGTGAGCCCGTGACTTTGGAGGACATCCGCAGGGGCTGAGCCCGCCGATACGGCCGTGACGGACGAGTCCGCCGTGACGGACGAGCCCGCCGAGCCCCGGCATGTGCCCGATGCGCCCGAACCATGATCGACGAGATCTCTCACTGATTCGATTTCTCACGCTCGACCACGTCTTCTCGACCACGACTTTCTGACCACGTCTTCTCGACCACGCACGTCTTCTCGACCACGTCTTCTTATCCACGACTTGGAGTCCCGCTGTGGGTACCCCCATGCCGGAAACGGCACTCGAACAACTCGACCGCGGCGAATCGCGACGCTGGAAGGCCCTGGTCTTCATCGCCCTCGCCCAGCTGATGGTGGTTCTCGACGCCACCATCGTGAACATCGCCCTGCCCTCCGCCCAGACCGACCTCGGCATATCCGACGCCAACCGCCAGTGGGTCGTCACCGCCTACGCGCTCGCCTTCGGCGGCCTGCTGCTGTTCGGCGGCCGCATCGCTGACCTGTGGGGCCGCAAGCGCACCTTCGTCACCGGCCTGGCCGGCTTCGCGTTCGCCTCCGCGCTCGGCGGCTCCGCGCAGAACGAGGCGATGATGTTCGGCGCCCGTGCCCTGCAGGGCCTCTTCGGCGCCCTGCTCGCGCCCGCCGCGCTCTCCCTCCTGGCCGTCATGTTCACCGACGCCAAGGAGCGTGCCAAGGCGTTCGGCATCTACGGCGCCATCGCCGGCGGCGGTGGTGCCGTCGGCCTGATCCTCGGCGGCTTCCTCACCGAGTACCTGAACTGGCGCTGGACGTTCTTCGTGAACATCCCCTTCGCGATCGTCGCCGCCGCCGGGGCGTTCTTCGTGATCCGTGAGCCGGCCGGTGGCCGCAACCGCTCGCCGCTCGACATCCCGGGCGTGGTGCTCTCCACGCTCGGCCTCGTCTCCCTCGTGTACGGCTTCACGCGCGCGGAGACGCACGGCTGGTCGAACCCGTCCACGTACGGCCTGTTCATCGCCTCGGCCGTGCTGCTGCTCACGTTCGTGGCCGTCGAGTCCCGTGTGAAGCACCCGCTGCTGCCGCTGCGCGTCGTCGCCGACCGCAACCGCGGCGGTGTCTACGCCTCGCTCGGCCTCGCCGTCATCGCGATGTTCGGCCTGTTCCTCTTCCTGACCTACTACCTGCAGGTCGTGAAGGGCTTCTCGCCGGTCAAGACCGGCTTCGCGTTCCTGCCGATGATCGCGGGCATGATCACGGGCTCCACGCAGATCGGCGCCCGCCTGATGACCCGCATCCCGCCGCGGCTGCTCATGGGGCCGGGCTTCCTGGTCGGCGCGACGGGCATGCTGATCCTGACCCAGCTGCAGGTCGACTCGTCGTACGCGGGGCTGATCCTGCCCGCGCAGCTGCTGCTCGGTCTCGGTATGGGTACGGCGTTCATGCCCGCCATGTCGCTCGCCACACTGGGCGTCGAGGCGCGCGACGCGGGGGTCGCCTCCGCGATGGTCAACACCTCGCAGCAGGTCGGCGGCGCCATCGGCACGGCTCTGCTGAACACGATCGCGGCCTCGGCCACCACCGCGTACATCGCGGACCACGCGGCCGGTGCCACGAACGCTCAGCTGCTCCAGGCGCAGGCCATGGTCAACGGCTACACCCACGCCATCTGGTGGGCCGTCGGCATTCTGCTGATCTCGTCGACCCTCGCCTTCACGCTGGTGAACACCGGGGTTCCGGGTGCGGGCTCGGCGCAGGCATCCGGTGGCGGCGCGGGCCTGGGCAAGGACGCGGGTGTGGAGGACGAGGTGCAGGTGCCGGTGGTCGCGCACTGACCCTCCCGGCCCACTCGGTTCCTCTGGCCGGTCGGGTCTGTGCGGTCTGCCGGGTTCCTCTGGCCGGCCGGGTCCGTGCGGTCTGCCGGGTTCCTCTGGCCGGTCGGGTCCGTGCGGCCTGCCCGGTCCCTCCGGCCTGTCCGGTCTCTCCGGTCCCTCCGGCCCGTCCGGTCCCTTCGGTCACCTGAGCCAGGGGAGATCCGCCCCGGCCTCCTTGGGCTGAAGTCCCTCGGCGACGATCATCATGATCTCGCCGAGGGACTTCTGCTGCTGAGGGGTGAGCCGCTCGAACAGGGCCGCCCGCACGGCGGAGACGTGTCCGGGCGCGGACTTCTCCAGCACGTCGAGCCCTTCGTCGGTCAGGATCGCGAACTGTCCGCGCTTGTCCGACGGGCAGTCCTCGCGCCGCACCCACCCGTTCTTCTCCAGGCGCGCGATGGCGTGGGAGAGCCGTGAGCGGGTGATCTTCGCGCTCATCGCCAGTTCCGTCATCCGCAGCCGCCTGCGCGGCGCCTCGCTTAGCTGCACGAGCAGTCCGAAGTAGACGTGCGGCATCTTGGCGTCGCGCTGCAACTGGCGGTCGAGGTGGTCCTCAAGGAGGGTGGTGGCGTGCAGATACGCGCGCCAGACGCGCTGCTCGTCCTCGGAGAGCCACTGCGGCTCGCGGCTGTTCATGGAACCCATCGTAAAGCCCTGTTCTTGAAGTTTAAACAAGCTGGGTCTACTCTGTATGTAAGCTTGAATCTTCAAGGAGATCGACGTGTCCGCAACCCGCACCCCAGAGCTCACTCCCGAGCGCACCCTGGAGCGCATGCCCGCGCTCTACCTCTCGCACGGTGCGCCGCCGCTCGCCGACGACGCCCTGTGGACGGGTCAGCTCGCCGACTGGTCGGCGGATCTGCCGCGCCCCAAGGCGATCCTGATGATCTCGGCGCACTGGGAGGACGCCCCGCTCTCCCTCGGCGCGACCGGCACGGTGCCGCTGGTGTACGACTTCTGGGGCTTCCCCGACCGCTACTACCAGGTGCGGTACGAGGCGCCTGGCGCGCCTGAACTCGCCGATTCGGTAAGGAAGTTGCTGCGGGCCCCCGGTATCCCCGTGCAGGACGTGCCCGACCGGGGGCTCGACCACGGGGCGTACGTCCCGCTGGTCGAGATGTACCCGGGGGCCGACATCCCGGTCCTCCAGGTCTCCATGCCGACGCTGGACCCCGCAGACTGATGGAGCTCGGCCGCCGCCTCGCGCCGCTGCGCGACGAGGGCGTCCTGATCGTCGGCTCCGGCTTCTTCACGCACAACCTGGCGGCGTTGCGGCACGTGGCCGCCTCCGGCGGGGTTCCCGCCTGGTCGGCGGAGTTCGACGACTGGGGCCACCGAGCGCTGGACGCGGGCGACGTGGACGGGCTGCTCGACTTCGCCGTCAAGGCGCCCGCGGGGACCCTCGCCCATCCCCGTACGGAACACTTCGCCCCGCTGTTCGTGACGCTGGGGGCGGCGGACGCGTACGGGGAACTGGACAGCCAGCGGTCGGTGATCGACGGGTTCTGGATGGGGCTGGCCAAGCGGTCGGTGCAGTTCGGGTAGGCCCGTTTCCCGTTCCGCAAGATCGTGACAGCATCCCTTGCGCGTACTCGGCCACTGGCAATGCGCACCGAACGAGGGATCTGACGAGTGGGGGACATGGAAATGACGCGCACGATCATCTCCGAGCAGGTCGACATCGAGGTGCCGGGCCGATCCGGCGTCGAAGGCGTCGGTGTCGGTGCCGACCGGCGTGTCGGTGCCGACGGTGGTGTCGGTGTTGGTGTCGACGGCGGTGTCGGCGGCGGCAGTGGTGACGGTGACCGTGGCGGTGACGGAGGGGCTAGGGCATCGGCCATGGGCGCCTACCTGGCCCGTCCGGCCATACCCGGCGACCACCCCGTCGTCCTGATCGGCTCCGAGCTGTGGGGCGTGACCGACGACGTCCGCGGCGTCACCCGGCAGGTCGCCGAACTCGGCTACGTGGCGATCGCCCCGAACCTGTACCACCGGGCGGGCCCCGAGACCGCCACCGGCCTGGCGCAGAACGACGCCAACCGGCAGCGCGGGTTCGAGCTCATCGGACGCCTCACCCGTGACGAGGTCGAGGCGGACCTGCGGGCCGCCGTCTCCTACGCCCGCGGGTACGCGGGTGCCGCGGACAAGACGGCGATGCTGGGCTTCAGCTTCGGCGGGCACGTCGCCTACTTCGCCGCCGCCCGCCTGGGACTGGCCGCCGCCGCCGTCTACTTCCCCGGCTGGCTGACGCAGGCAGGTACCGGGCTGAGCCGCCCGGACCCGCTCGTCGACGCGTCCAGCGGCATCGCCGAGCACGACACGCGCGTGCGGCTGTTCTTCGCCGGACGCGACCGCATCATCGACGCGGACCAGCGGCAGCGGATCGAGGCGGCGCTGGCGTCGGCCGGTGCGCGGCACGACGTCACCGTCTACCCGGACGCCCAGCACGCGTTCTTCTTCCCCGGCCCCGAGTCGTACGACAAGGAGGCCGCCGAGGACTCGTGGCGGAGGGTGGTGGAGCTGTTCGCCGCCGAGCTGCGCTGACAGCCGCGCCGGGCCGGGCCGGGCCGCGCCGCGCCGCACCCAGCCTCGCCGCCCGCACCGCGCCGCCCGCGCCGCGCCGCTCCGAGCCAAGCCGCGTCGCTGCCAGCTGGGGCCGAGCGCCGCGAACTCAGGCTTGGGCCTGTCGGCCGAGCCGCTTCTCGTACCAGGCGACGTCCCAGTAGCGACCGAACTTGCGGCCCACCTCCCGGTACGTGCCCACGTGCCGGAAGCCGAAGCGGGTGTGCAGGCGCGCGGAGGCATCGTTGGGCTGGGCGATACCCGCGTAGGCGCGGTGCAGGTCCTGGTCGGCGAGCGCGTCGAAGAGGGCCTCGTAGAGCAGGGTGCCGATGCCGCGTCCGACCCCGATGACGGGCGTGCAGTAGACGGTGACCTCGACCGAGGTCTCGTAGGCGGGCTTCTGCCGGAACGGGCCGGCGGTCGCGTATCCGAGGAGGCGACCGGTCTTCCCGTAAGAACCTGATTGTCCCGATTTTGCCTCTTGCGCAACCAAGAGGGGGTGGCGTTCGTCTTGGAGGTGGGAGAGCAGCCAAGGACGTCGCTCTTCGGCGGTGAAGACGGACGTGTCGAATGTGATCGGCGTCTCACGTACGTAGTGGTTGTAGAGGTCTGTGAGGGCATCGAGATCACCCTCGACTCCCGGCCTGACCTGCACCTCTGTGGGTTCCGTCACTACCCGTGCCCCCTCGTGGCCCGTTGTGGCGGGACAGGGTACTGCATGATCAGAAAAAAGATGGGTCGGCTTGGGAATTCTGTCCGGATTCCAGCCGTTGTTCCCATCGGATGCAGGGCACCCGGGATGGTGAAGGAGCCGCCCCGCCCCTGCTGTCCGCGGTTCTTCCGCGCCCAGCCGACCAACCATCGCAAGGGAGCACGCATGGCAACCCGTGCCGTAGCCCGTCGTCAGTCCGCCGCAACCGGCGAGTCTGATGCGGCACGCAGTGTTCGCGCCGGAGGCGGGGACATCGCCGACCGCGACCTGGTCGGCATGTACCTCGACGAGATCGCGCGTACACCTCTTCTCGACGCCGCCAGGGAGGTCGAGCTGTCCCAGACCATCGAGGCGGGCGTCTATGCCCAGCAGATACTCGACGGCGAAGTGACGGACAGCGAGTCCGCGGGCAAGGCGTCCCGTGAGGAGCTTCAGGCGCTGGTCGCCGAGGCGGAGAAGGCCAAGGACATCTTCATCCGGTCGAACCTGCGCCTCGTCGTGGCCGTCGCCCGCCGGTACCCGCGCAGCGGTCTCCCCCTGCTCGACCTGATCCAGGAGGGCAACGCCGGCCTGGTGCGCGCGGTCGAGAAGTTCGACTACCGCAAGGGCTTCAAGTTCTCCACCTACGCGACGTGGTGGATCCGCCAGGCCATCACCCGCTCCATAGCCGACCAGTCGCGCACCATCCGTCTCCCCGTCCACCTGGTCGAGGAGCTGGGCCGCATCCGCCGTGTGCAGCGCGAGTTCAACCGCGAGCACGGGCGCGACCCGGAGCCCGCCGAGGTCGCGGCGGAGCTCGGCTCGACGCCGGAGCGCGTCACCGACGTTCTGGACTGGGCCCGTGACCCGGTCTCGCTGAACATGTCGGTGGACGACGAGGGCGAGACCCAGTTCGGCGACCTGCTGGAGGACACCTCGGCCGTCTCGCCCGAGCAGTCCGTCCTCACGCTGCTGCGCAGCGAGGAGCTCGACGACCTGATCGGCAGGCTCGACCAGCGCACGGCGTCCATCATCAAGATGCGGTACGGCATCGAGGACGGGCGTGAGCGGACGCTGACCGAGGTCGGCAAGGAGCACGGTCTGACACGCGAGCGGATCCGCCAGATCGAGAAGCACGCACTGCTCGAACTGAAGAAGTTGGCGCGCGACACCGGGTTCGACGCCGCGGCGTGACCCCGCGGGGGCCAGATACGAGGAACGCCACGGGGGCGCGAGCCCGCCCCGCGGCGGCCGCCCACGGACACGCTCAGCGACGGCGCGGCCGTCGCTGAGCGCATGGGGGCTTCGGGTAGCGGAACTGCCCGTCGCGGCCCGCCGCTGTGCGTCATCGCCCGTCATCGCCCGTCACCGCGCCGCGCCGCGCCGCGACGACGGGCGGCGGTCGGCCTTCTTGTCGAGGTCGTGGCGCGGGACCCAGCCCTCCACTCAGGCGGCCGACCCCTCGTGATCGGCCGTCGTCGGCTTGCCCGGCAGAGCCCCCATCAGCAGGAAGATGCCTGCCAGGATCGCCGCCACCCACAGCAGGGAGTTGCGGAAGCCGTCGACGAAGGCGGCGGCGCCCGCGCCGTGGGCGAGGCGGTCGTCGACGACGTTGAAGAAGATCACCGAGACCAGGCTGAGCCCGAGCGCGTTGCCCATCTGCATCACCGTGTTGATCAGGCCCGACGCGGAACCCGCGTGCTCGCGCGGCACCTCGGAGAGGATCGCGTCGGTCAGCGGCGCCACGATCAGGCCCATGCCGACACCCATCACGGCGAGCGGCGCCGCCATCTGCCAGGAGGTGATGGCGGAGCCGTAGTGCCCGGCCTCGTACACGTAGATCAGGACGCCCGCCGCCATCGCGAGCGCGCCCGCCCGCAGCACCTTGCGGCCGAAGCGCGGCACCAGCTTCTGCACCGAGACGCCCGCGGCGACGGAGACCGCGATCGAGAACGGCACCCCGGTCAGACCCGCCCGCAGCGCGCTCCAGCCGAGACCGAGCTGCATGTACAGCGTCCAGGTCAGGAAGAAGACGCCGCAGGCCATGCCGAAGACCGTCTGCACGGCGATGCCCGCCGCGAAGCTCTTCACGCGGAACAGCGAGAGCTCGATGAGCGGTGAGCTGTCGCGGCGCGCCTTCGACCTCTCGTACGCGACCAGTACGCCGCCGATCACGACGGACCCCGCCATCATCAGGTAACCCCACAACGGCCAGCCGTTCTCGCGTCCCTGGGTGAGCGGGTAGACGAGTGCCAGCATCGCGAGCGTGACCAGCGCGACGCCGACCAGGTCGAGGCGGAGCGCCCTCGGCGCCTTCGACTCGGTGATCACGCGTGTGCCGAGGGCGAGCGCCGCGACGCCGACCGGCAGGTTGATCAGGAAGATCGGCCGCCATTCCAGGCCCGCGATGTTCCACTCCGTCAGGAGCGCGCCGAGCAGCGGACCGGACACCGCGCCGAGGCCGACGACCGCTCCGAACATGCCGAAGACCTTGCCGCGTTCGTGCGCGGGGAACGTCGCGTGCACGATCGACAGCACCTGAGGCACCATCAGCGCCGCCATCCCGCCCTGCAGGAACCGCGACGCCACCAGCATTCCGGGGCCGGCGGCGAGACCGCACAGCGCCGAGGCGAGCGTGAACCCGCCGACACCGAGCAGGAAGAGCCGCTTGCGCCCGAAGATGTCGCCGAGCCGCCCGCCCGTGATGAGCAGCGCCGCGAAGGCGAGTGCGTAACCGGCGGTGATCCACTGGATCTGCCCGGCGGACGCGCCCTCGTCGCGCTGGATGGTCGGAAGGGCGATGTTGACGATCGTGACGTCGACCAGGTCCATGAACGCGGCCGTCATGACGATGGCGAGGGCGAACCAGCGGCGACGGTCGGACGGGGCTTCAGTTGGAGAAGCTGTGGGGGAAGGCGTGGGGGAAGCCGTTGGGGAAGCGGCCGGAGAAGGTGTGGGGGAAGCCGTTGGGGAAGCGGCCGGGGAAGGCGTGGGAGAAGCTGCTGGGGAAGCCGTTGAGGTCATGAGCCGAAGCTAGAACCGGTATAGGTCAGATCATGTCCTAGATCACCGGCATCCTGAGGGGCATGACGTCGACGACGGACACCCCGGCCCGGTTGCTCCACCTCCTCTCCCTGCTCCAGACGCCGCGCGAATGGCCCGGCGGTGAACTCGCCGAGCGGCTCGGTGTCTCCCGGCGCACCGTGCGCCGTGACATCGACCGGCTGCGCGAACTCGGCTACCCGGTGCAGGCGACCCTCGGTACCGACGGCGGCTACCGGCTCGTCGCGGGCAAGGCGCTGCCGCCGCTCGTCCTCGACGACGAGGAGGCCGTGGCCATCGCGGTCGGCCTGCGCGCCGGTGCGGGTCACGCCGTCGAGGGCGTGGAGGAAGCCTCCGTGCGCGCCCTCGCCAAGCTGGAACAGGTGCTGCCCTCGCGCCTGCGCCACCGCGTCTCCACCCTTCAGGCGGCGACGATCCCGCTCACCTCGGGGGACGGCGCCACCATCGCGCCCGAGACGCTCACCGTGATCGCCTCGGCCACGGCGGGCGGCGAACGGCTGCGCTTCCACTACCGGTCCGCCGACGGCACGCGCACCCGCCGCCTCACCGAGCCGTACCGGCTGGTGTCGACGGGACGCCGCTGGTACCTGGTCGCTTACGACATGGACCGCGAGGACTGGCGCACGTTCCGCGTCGACCGGGTCTCGGAGCCGTTCGCCACGGGGGCGAGGTTCGCGCCCCGTGAGGTGCCGGAGGGCGACGCGGCCCGGTTCCTGCGCCGGTCGATGCAGCAGAAGGACGGTGGCACCTACGAGTTGGACGTCGAGTTCGCGGCGCCGGCCGAGGCCGTCGCCGCGCGCATGCCCGCCTCGGTGGGCGTGCCGGTCGCGCTGCCGGACGGCGGCTGCCGACTGCGGACGACCTCGGCGGGATCGCTGGAGTGGATGGCGGTGCGGCTCGCGATGGGCGGCTTCGAGTTCCGCGTGCGGGCTCCGGAGGAACTCGCGGTTGCCGTCCGGGAGTTGGGGGAGCGGATGGTGCGGGCGGGGCGGCCGGCCGGGCGGCCCGGGCTGGCCGGGCGGGCCAGGAGCGCGCCCGGCCACAACGAACCCGCACACGGACAACAAGGGACGCAGCCATGAACAACCTCACCGGCAAGACCGTCCTGATAACCGGCGGAGCCCGCGGCATCGGCGCCGAGGTCGCCCGGACCGTCGTGGCCGCCGGAGGCAGCGCGGTCATCGGCGACGTACTGGACGACGAGGGCGAGGCCCTCGCCGCGGAACTGGCGGAACTGGCGGGCCCTGCGGGATCTGCGGGGCTGGCGGGACCGGCGGGACCGGTGGGACCGGCGGAACTGGCGGGACCCGGCGCGCGGGCCCGCTACCTCCACCTGGACGTCACCTCGGAGGAGGACTGGCAGGCCGCGGCCGCCTACGTCACCGCGGAGTTCGGCCGCATCGACGGCCTGGTCAACAACGCGGGCATCTCCACCGGTCAGCCGTTCGAGACGGAGAGCGTGGAGCACTTCCGCAAGGTGCTCGACATCAACCTGGTCGGCGTCTTCGCGGGCATGAAGACGGTCGTCCCCGCGATGAAGGAGGCGGGCGGCGGCTCGATCGTCAATATCTCCTCCGCGGCCGGGCTGATGGGGCTCGCGCCCACCTCCTCGTACGGAGCGTCGAAGTGGGCCGTGCGGGGCCTGACCAAGATCGCGGCGGTGGAGCAGGGCGCGTCGGGTGTGCGCGTGAACTCCGTACACCCCGGAATGACCTACACGCCGATGACCGCGCGGGTCGGCATCCGGCAGGGCGAGGGCAACTACCCGAACACGCCCCTGGCCCGGGTCGGCGAGGCGGACGAGATCGCGAAGGCCGTGGTGTTCCTGCTCTCCGACGACTCCTCGTACGTGACCGGAGCCGGGCTGGCGGTGGACGGCGGCTGGACGACTGGTCCGACGGTGAGGTACGTGATGGGTCAGTAGCCGCGTGTCGTAGTTGTAGCCGTAGCCGTAGCCGTAGCCGTAGCCGTAGCCGTAGCCGTAGCCGTAGCCGTAGCCGTAGCCGTAGCCGTATACGGGCCCGGCCCTCCCTCGGGGGCCGGGCCTTTTGGTTTCTGTGCAGGGGACCAATGCCCGTTCATGTCTGAGTGGTGCCCGAACCTGTTTACTTCTCGGAAATGTGGGCGTAGCCTCCGAGTGGAGCCACAGATTCGGGCACATTCAGGCAGAGGGAAAGGCAGAGGTACACGGGCATGTACGCACCGGAGCGCCAGCAGGAGATCCTTCGGCTCGCCAGAGACGGTGGCCGGGTGGACGTGCTGTCGCTGGCCGAGGAGTTCAAGGTCACCGCCGAGACCATCCGGCGCGACCTGAAGGCCCTCGACCGCGCCGGGCTGGTGCGGCGGGTGCACGGCGGTGCCATCCCGGCCGGGCGGCTCGACTTCGAGCCGGACCTCGCCGAGCGCGAGAGCACGGCGGCCGACGAGAAGGACCGCATAGCCCATGCCGCGCTCGCCGAGCTGCCGGCCGAGGGGAGCATCGTCCTCGACGCCGGTTCCACCGTGGCCAGGCTCGCGGCGGTGATCCCGGTCGAGTCCGAGCTCACCGTCGTCACGCACTCACTGCCGACCGCGGCCCGTCTTGCCGACCATCCGAACGTACAGCTCCACCTCGTCGGCGGCCGGGTCCGGCACCGTACGCGCGCCGCCGTCGACGCCTGGGCGCTGCGGGCGTACGGGGAGATCCGCGCGGACGTCGTCTTCCTCGCGGCCAACGGGTTCTCCGCCGAGTCCGGACTCACCACCCCCGATCTCGCGGAGGCGGCGGTCAAGCGGGCCGCTGTCGCGGCCGCCCGCCGGGTCGTGCTGCTCGCCGACTCCGGCAAGCACGGTCAGGAGCACTTCGCCCGGTTCGGCGACCTGAGCGACGTCGACCTGCTCGTCACGGACGACGGTCTCGACCGCGAGACCGCGGCGGCGATCGAGGCGGCCGGTACGGAGGTACTGCGCGTATGACCCACGAGCATTCCGCCCCCGCCCCCGCGCCCGCCCCCACGTCCGGCACCCCTCCCGGTACCACGTCCGGCAGCCCTTCCGGCATTCCGTCCGGCACCACGAAAGCAGCGTCACGCGGCATGATCCTCACCGTCACCCCCAACCCGTCCCTCGACCGCACCTACGAGGTCCCCGGCCTCGACCGCGGTGAGATCGTGCGCGCCACCGGCGAGCGCGTGGACCCGGGCGGCAAGGGCGTCAACGTCTCGCGCGCCGTGGCGGCGGCCGGTGCCCCGACGCTGGCCGTGCTGCCGCTGGGCGGTGCACCGGGTGCGCTGGTCGCCGGGCTCCTCGACGACCAGGGAATCAAGGTCGCGGCGGTGCCGGTGGCCGGTGAGACCCGCGCCAACATCGCGCTCGCCGAGGCCGACGGCACCCTGACGAAGATCAACGCTCCCGGACCCGAACTCACCGGACCCGAGGCCGAGGCCCTGCTGGAGTCCGTGGGCGAGGAGTCGGCGGGCGCCGACTGGATCGCCTGCTGCGGCAGCCTCCCGCGCGGCCTGGAACCGTCCTGGTACGCGGCGCTGGTGGCCCGCGCCCACGCCGCCGGGGCCAGGATCGCCCTCGACACCTCGGGCCCCGCGCTCCTCGCGGCGCTGCGTGAGCACCCCGACGTCGTCAAGCCGAACGCCGAGGAGCTCGCGGAGGCCGTCGGCCGCCCGCTCGCCACGGTGGGCGACGCGGTCAAGGCGGCCGAGGAACTGCGCGGCCTCGGTGCGGCGGCCGTGCTCGCCTCCCTCGGCGCGGACGGCCAGATCCTGGTCGACGCGAGCGGTACGTGGTTCGCGTCCGCCCCGGTCGACGCGGTCCGCTCGAACGTCGGCGCGGGTGACTCGTCCCTCGCCGGTTTCCTGATCGCGGGCGGCGAGGGACCCACGGCTCTCGCCTCGGCGGTCGCCCACGGCGCCGCGGCCGTCCAGCTTCCGGGCAGCGCGATGCCGACCCCGGAACACCTGAGGCCGGAGGCCGTGACCATAACGGCGGAGGTCCCGCTGGACCGTCCCTTGAAGGAGCCGGCGACATGATGAACAGCCACCCGAGGGGCGCGGGGACGGGTCTGTCGCCCGCTTCGCCGCGCAGCGCCCCCGGCCACGGCCACGGCGAAGCCCCACCCGCCAATGCCGTGTCGGCCCTGCCAGCCCTGTCGGCCCTGCCAGCCGTGTCAGCCCTGTCAGCCGTGTCGGCCCTGCCAGCCCTGTCAGCCGTGTCAGTCCTGTCAGCCGTGTCATCCCTGTCAGTCCTGTCTGCCCCGTCCACTCCGTCAGCCCCGTGGACGCACACGCGTACCCGCACGAAGAGGAGCCCGCGATGAGCGCAATGATCACCGCGGACCTGGTCGACCTCGACCTGTCCGCCGAAACGAAGACCGCGGCGGCCAGGTCCCTGGCCGAGCGCATGGTCGCCCTCGGCAGGGTGACCGACCTGGACGGCTTTCTCGCCGACGTCGCGGCCCGCGAGGCCCAGATGCCGACGGGACTCGACGGCGGCATCGGCATCCCGCACTGCCGCAGTGAGCACGTCACCGAGCCGACCCTGGCGTTCGGCCGCGCGGTGCACGGCGTCGACTTCGGCGCCCCGGACGGCCCTGCCGACCTGATCTTCCTGATCGCGGCACCGGCCGGAGCGGACGACGCGCATCTGACGATCCTCTCCTCGCTGGCCCGCCAGCTCATGGACGAGGACTTCAAGGCGGCGCTGCGTGCGGCGACGGACGCGGAGCAGACGGCGGCGCTGATACGCGGCGACGAGCCGGCACCGGAGCCCGCGCGGACGGACACCGTGGAAGAGGCCCCCGCCGAGCCGACGCCGGACGCGTCTTTCAAGATCGTCGCGGTCACGTCGTGCCCCACCGGCATCGCCCACACCTACATGGCGGCCGAGTCCCTGGAGAACACGGCCCGCGACACCGAAGGCGTCGAGCTGGTCGTCGAGACGCAGGGCTCGGCCGGGTTCACCCGCCTCGACCCGGCCGTCATCGCCGCCGCGGACGCCGTGATCTTCGCGCACGACGTCCCCGTACGGGAGAAGGAACGGTTCGCCGGGAAGCCGACGGTCGACGTCGGCGTGAAGGCGGGCATCAGCCGCCCCGCCGAGCTGATCGCCGAGGTCCGCGGCAAGGCGGCCCGCGGCGAGACCACCGCGCCGGCGGGTGTGGGGGCGGGCGCCGGGTCCGGCGGCCCGTCCACACCTGTGGAAAACGCCGGCGAGCCCGGGGAAGGCTACGGGACGAAGCTGCGCAAGTGGCTCATGTCCGGTGTCAGTTACATGGTGCCGTTCGTCGCGGCAGGCGGTGTGCTCATCGCGCTGTCCTTCGCGATCGGCGGCTACGAGGTCGCGAACGTCAAGGTCGAGACGCTCCTCAACAACTTCGACTGGGGGTCCACGACCAGCTGGGCCGCGCTGCTCTTCTACACCGGCAAGGCCGCGTTCGCCTTCCTGGTCCCGGTGCTCGCCGGATTCATCGCCTACGGCATGGCGGACCGGCCGGGTCTGGTGCCCGGCTTCGTCGGCGGTTCGATCGCGCTGACCGTCAACGCGGGCTTCCTCGGCGGTCTCGCCGCCGGACTCATCGCGGGTGGCGTGGTCCTCGCGATCCAGAAGGTGAACATCCCGCCCGTGCTGCGCGGTGTCATGCCGGTGGTCGTGATCCCGCTTCTGTCGTCGATCGCCGTCGGATTCCTGATGTTCGTGGTGCTCGGCAAGCCGATCGCCTCGATGCAGAGCGCCCTGACGGACTGGCTCAACTCCCTCACCGGCGCCAACGCGATCATCCTCGGCGTCATCCTCGGCCTGATGATGTGCTTCGACCTCGGCGGTCCGCTCAACAAGGTCGCCTACACCTTCGCGGTCGGCGGTCTGACCAACCCCACGGAGGGCTCGCTGAAGGTCATGGCCGCGGTGATGGCCGCGGGCATGGTGCCGCCGCTGGCGATGGCCCTGGCCACCACGGTGCGCGGCCGGCTCTTCAACAAGGCCGAGCGGGAGAACGGCAAGGCGGCCTGGGTGCTCGGCGCGTCGTTCATCACCGAGGGCGCGATTCCGTTCGCCGCGGCCGACCCGCTGCGCGTCATCCCCGCCTCCATGGCGGGCGGCGCGGTCACCGGCGCCCTGTCGATGGCCTTCGGCTGCACGCTGCGGGCCCCGCACGGCGGCGTCTTCGTGATCCCGCTGATCGGCAACCCGTTCCTCTACCTGATCGCCATCGCCGCGGGCGTCTGCGTCTCGGCCGCCGTGGTGGTCGCCCTGAAGGGCATGCGGAAGGCGGCGCCGGTGGTGGCGGCGTCGGTGGCGGCGTCAGAGGCGACGGCGTCAGGCGCGACGGCGGAGTCAGGGGAGGCCGTCGCGGCGGGGGAGCCGAAGGTCACGGCCGCCGCCTGAACTGTCCGGACGTGTGCCTGATGGCTCGCATGGCCCACATGGTCCGCATAGCCCTCATGAACCACATGAACCACATGAACCACATGACCTACATGGCATGCATGGCACACATGCAACCCTCATAGCCCACATGCGAGATACCTCACGGTCCGGGACCAAAGTCCCGGACCGTGGTGTTCACTGGTCCGCATGCCTGAGCACGTGTCGATCCTGCAGCAGATAGGTCTGGCGGTCCTCGCGATCGCCACGGTGGCATGGGTGGTCGGTCTGGTGCGGCTCGTGCGGACCGTCACCGTCGCCCCGCCGGAGAAGCTCCCCGCACTGCCGCTCGGCGCTCTGCCGGGGCAGGCGCAGGCCCCGGCGCTCGAGTCGGTGTCGCTGACGCCGGACGAACGGGACGCGTTCGCGGGCCTGGTCCGGCAGTTCAGCCGCGGCTGACGCCGGCGCGGCGCTCGATCGCCGCGCGTGCGGCGTCCTGTGAGGCGTAGACCTCGCACATGTGCCGCCCGTCGGGCGTCGCCGTGTGCTCGACCTCCCACAGACTGACCTCCACGCCGTCGCGCAGCAGGAACGCGTGCTCGTACAGCGCGAAGCCGTGGTTGACGCGGGGGCCGAACGCCTGCGTGATCTGGTGCGCGCACGCCGTCCGAAGCAGCCTGCACGTGCCGGGCCCCGGACGCGTCGCGGGCTCCGGGTTCTCCGCGCGCCGCAGCAGGCGCCTGGCGTGGTCGACGGAGCGGTCCGGGTCGGCGGGGTCGAAGGCGCGGCCGCGCGGCGGCACCGGTGGCAGCTGGACGGGCGTCAACGGGACCTGCAGGTCGAAGTCGGGGGTGGCCTCCGGGGGCAGCGGCAGGCGGACGGTCGCCAGGTGCACCTCGTCCTCACTGACGTACACCTCGTGCTGGGGTATGCCGTCCCGCCCGGTGTTGTGCACCAGCTCCCAGAGAGTGAGCGGGCTGCCGTCGGCGAGCAGCCATGTGTGCCGATAGGTCTCGCGATGACGGCCGGCACTGTGATGGGCGGAGTGCAGCGAACCGTCGTACGCGAGCGCGCAGTCGAGCCGCTGGAGCGTCTCGTCGGGCAGCTCGAAGGAGTTCAGCGCACGGCCGAGCAGGAGGGCGAGCTGCTCGTCCGGCGCATGATCGAACGCCTGGTCGAGCGCGGGGTCGCGCGGAATGCTCAAGACACCTCCCGGCCTTGCTGGATGTCACCCTGTGGGTGCATACCGTAGCCCCTCGGTCGGACATCGTGTCCACGAAATACCAAACGGGCAGCGGTATTTGAGAGTCCGCGCCGGCGCCCGAAGCGGAGCCAGAAGGCGATCCCGACGGGCAGCCGCATACGGGACAACGCGCCGACCTCCCGGAATGGTTCCCGGGAGGCCGGCGTCAAGGGGCGAGGGAGGTAAGGGGGACAAGGAGGGGCGAGGAGGGGCGAGGGGGCGAGGAGGGGCGAGGGGGCAAGCGGGGCGAAGGGGCAAGCGGGGCGAAGGGGCAAGCGGGGCGAAGGGGTAGGCGGGGCGAGGGGGCAAGCGGGGAGAGGGGGTGAGCAGGGGCGAGGAGCGGCAAGGGGCCGGCGAGGAGGAGGTGAGGGGGCGGCGAGGAGGCGAGGGGTCTGCCGCGCTCCCAGTCGCTCGCGTTCGCCGTCCGTTGGGAACCCGGTCTGCCGCGATCCTGGTCGGTCAGACCGCGCTGCCCGCCGTCCATGCGCTCCATGACATGTTCCAGCCGTTGAGGCCGTTGTCGGGGGCGATGGTCTTGTCGTGCGAGTTCTTCATGACGACGACGTCCCCGGTGATCGAGTTGTCGTAGAACCACTTGGCGACGGTGTCGCCGCCCGCGCCCCGCACGTCCCGCATGCCGACGCAGCCGTGGCTGGTGGCCCGGGCGCCGAAGATGCCGGGTGAGCTCCAGTAGTTGCCGTGGATGAACGTGCCCGACTGCGAGAGCCGCATCGCGTGCGGCACGTCCTTGATGTCGTACTCGCCGCCGAAGCCGACCGTCGACCCGTCCATGCGGGTCTGTACGAACTTCTCGGAGATCACCATCTGGCCGTTGTAGGTGGGGTGCTGGGCGCTGCCGGTCGAGACGGGGATCGTCCTGATCGTCTTTCCGTCGCGCACGACCGTCATCTGCTGCGTGTTCGCGTCGATGGTGGAGACCTGCGAGCGGCCGACCGTGAACGTCACCGTCTTGTTCTGCACGCCGTGGATCCCGGCGGCGCCCTCCACGCCGTCCAGGTCGATCTTCATCGTGACCTCGGAACCGGCCTTCCAGTAGTCCCGAGGCCGGAAGTCCAGGCGCTGCGCGCCGAACCAGTGGCCGACCACCCGCTGGCCGCTGCTGGAGGTCACGGTGATGTGCGACTGCACGGCCTTCTTGTCCGTGATCGCCTTGTCGAACGTGAACGACACCGGCATGCCGACGCCGACCGTCGTGCCGTTGTCGGGCGTGTAGGTGCCGATGAAACTGTCGGCGCTGGAGACCGTCGTGAAGACGGAGTTCGCGGCGGCGGTGTGGCCGTCGGTGTCCTTGGCGGTCGCGGATATCCGGTACTTGGTGCCGCGCTCCAGCTGCTCCTTCGGCTTCCAGGTGCTGCCGTCGGCCGCGATGCTGCCCGGAACCCGCTTGCCGCCGGCCTCCTCGGTCATCTTCACCGAGGTCAGTCTGCCGTCGGTGACCTTCACGCCGGTCGCGTTGATCGACGCGCCGGTGGAGCCGTCCTTGGCGGAGATGGCGATCCGCGGGGCGTCCTGCGCGCCGCTCCCGCCGCTCCCACCGGTCCCGGCGCTGCGGTCGCTTCCGCCGTACTTGCCGTCGCCGTCCTCGGCGGTGGCGCTGCCGCCGCAGGCCGTGAGGGTCAGGGCGCCGACGGCGAGACCGGCGCATGCCAGGGCTATGTTCTGCCTTCTCACGGTCCGCTCCTCTTCTGGGCTGTGCTGTCGCTTCGGTGCGTTTCGCTGCATTCCGGGCGGATGCCCGATGTGAGGAGAGAGCGCAATACGGGCGAAAGGGTTGCTTCCGCTTGCTGTGAAGGCGGCCACAGGATGCAGAGGAGGACGCGTAGGCGGAGGCAGGCGGGACAGGCAGGAGAGGCAGGCCCAGGCAGGACGCGGAGGAAGCCGCAGGCAGGGCAGGCAGGCCCCAGGCAGGACGCGGAGGAAGACGCAGGCAGGACGGGGGGAGGGCTACCTCTTCTCGTACAGCTCGCTGTACGAGAGGTGGGTGCCGCCGGGGCCGTCGTGCACCGACTCCGCCGAGCGGACGGCCCGTACGATCGCGCGCGTCACCAGGTCGGCGGCGGCCGCGAGGATCTCGTTGAGGGCGAGCGGGTCCGTTGGGTCGAGCGGGTGGGTGCCGGTGGCCTGGGCGAAGACCGTGTCGCCGTCGTTGAGCCCGTGAACCGGGCGCACGGCGCGCGCGATGCCGTCGTGCGCCGTCCCCGCCACCTTCTGCGCCTGGGCGCGCGTGAGGTCGGCGTCCGTGGCGACGACGGCGAGCGTGGTGTTGAGCGGGCGGGCCGGCCGGTCCCCGGCGAGCGGCGCCGGGCCG
>NZ_JAPHNL010000004.1 GCF_026274175.1 Streptomyces beihaiensis | reverse complement strand
CGCCTTGCGATCGCACGCACCAGCCACCGCCGGGCCGCCCTTCGGGCGACGACGGGAGTTTGAAGACAGGGCCTAGTCCGCCTTGAGGACGAACGAGGTCTTCACGGCTGCCAGTTGGGGGGCCTTCGCCTCTACCAAGTAGGTGCCCGCGGACGCCTTGCCCGACTTCGGGGTGGCGCACTGAGGGGCGCTCGGTTCGCGGTCCCAGGTCACCGTGCGGGTGACCGAGCCGCCCGCCGGGACGCGCAGCAGGACGCTGGAGGGGTCGGAGGGGCAGTCGTCGGAGGACCAGAACTGCTGGTCGCCGCCGGCCTTCGTGATGGTCAGGACCGCCGCCTTCGGGCCGAGGTCGACCTTGCATGCCTTGTCCGAGGTGTTCTTCGCGGTGAGGATCAGTTTCGGCTCGTCGCCGGGCGCGTACGAGTTGTGGGTGCTGCGTACCGAGAGGGTCACGCCGCCCGCGGTGCAGTCGGGCAGGCTGGAACCGGCCGGGACCTGGTCGCCGGACGACGTGCCGGCACCGCTGCCGCCGCTGCCCGAGCCGTCGCTCTGGTCGCCGCCCGCCGAGTCGTCGGAGCCACCGCCGGAACCCGCGCTGCCGTCGCCGCCCGACCCGTCAGCGCCGCCCGAGCCGGTCGACTCGTCGCGGCCGCCCGGGTGTTGGCTGATCGCGGGGCCCGTTCCCGAAGGTCCTGGCGTGATGGACTTCGTCGGATGCTTGCCACCCGCGCTGTCCGTGCCGCCGTCGCCGCCGGGACCGCCCAGGTTGACGACCCACGCGATCAGCAGCGCGAGCAGCGCCACGACGGCCAGCAGAACGGCCCTCCGACGCCAGTAGATGGAGGAGGGAAGCGGCCCGATCGGATTGCGCAGAGAACCCACGGCCCAAACCTTACGAGAGATCAGGCCGTTGTCCCGCTTCCACCCGCCGCCCGCCCGCAGAGTTTTGCCGATCATCCGACCGACCGTCACGGCCCGCGGTCCGCCCGGCCCGGGCCCGGCCACGTGTCTCGCGCGGCTTCCTGGACCATGGGAACCATGGATTCCGAGCTCTACCGCGCCATCACCGACTTCGCCCATGACACGCCGTCGTGGGTCCAGCACGTGATGGAGGTGTGGACGGAGCTGGGTCTGCTGCTGTTCGCCGTGCTGTTCCTCGTCGCCTGGGGACGGGCACGCCACGGCGACCCGCGCGCGCTGGCCGTGGCGGTGCTCGCGCCGCTCGGCACGGCGGTGGCGTATGTGTGCAGCGAGTTGGTCAAGTCCGGCTTCGACGAGGAGCGGCCCTGCCGCGCGGTCTCCGGGGCCCTGCCGTCACTGGTCGCGTGTCCGCCGCACGGCGACTGGTCGTTCCCGAGCAACCACTCGACGATCGCCGCGGCGGCGGCCGTCGGCCTCGCGCTCGCGTGGCCCACGATCGGGTGGCTGACCGTGCCGATGGCGATCCTGATGGCGTTCTCACGGGTCTACGTGGGCGTGCACTACCCGCACGACGTCGCGACGGGACTGCTGCTCGGCACGGTCGTCGCGCTGCTGTTCGTACGGCTGGCGGCCCGGCCCGCCGAGCGGGTGGCCGAGGCGATGCGCGGATCCGGCAACGGCCTGGCGCGCCGGCTCGCGGGGCCGGGCGGCGGCGCGGTGGCCGGGCAGCGGGCCGCGTACGGCAGCCGTCCACGGAGGGGCGCACACCGGCGCTGAGGGGGCGCGCGACGGAGCCGACCGGCTCCCGCCACCTGGCGGTGTCACGCGGCCACCCGGAGGAGCGCGGGCCCGGCCACGGCGGCGCACAGCCCGGTGGAGAGCGGGTCCGTGGCAGGATCGGCACTGCCATGACTGCTCCCACGAAGACTCCCGAGACTGTCCCCGGTCCGGTTGCCGGGCCCACCCGCACGGACCTCCACGAACCCGTCATCGACTGGTTCACCGAGCACGCCCGCGACCTGCCCTGGCGGCGCCCCGACGCCGGGGCCTGGGGTGTGATGGTGAGCGAGTTCATGCTGCAGCAGACGCCCGTCAGCCGGGTGCTGCCGGTCTACGAACAGTGGCTGGCCCGCTGGCCGCGCCCCGCCGACCTGGCCGCCGAGGCGTCCGGCGAGGCCGTGCGCGCCTGGGGGCGGCTCGGCTATCCGCGGCGCGCGCTGCGGCTGCACGGCGCCGCGGTCGCCATAACGGAGCGGCACGGCGGTGACGTGCCGACCAGCCACGCGCAGCTGCTCGCGCTGCCCGGCATCGGCGAGTACACGGCGGCCGCGGTCGCCTCGTTCGCGTACGGGCAGCGGCACGCCGTGCTCGACACGAACGTGCGACGGGTCTTCGCGCGGGCCGTGACGGGTGTGCAGTACCCGCCGAACGCCACGACCGCCGCCGAGCGCAGGCTCGCCCGCGCGCTGCTGCCGGACGAGGACGGGACGGCCGCGCAGTGGGCCGCCGCCTCGATGGAGCTGGGCGCGCTGGTGTGCACCGCCAAGAACGAGCAGTGCCACCGCTGCCCCGTCGCGGCGCAGTGCGCCTGGCGGCTCGCCGGGAAGCCTCCGCACGAGGGCCCCGCGCGGCGCGGCCAGACGTACGCGGGCACCGACCGGCAGGTGCGCGGCAAGCTGCTCGCGGTGTTGCGGGAGGCGGTGGCGCCGGTGCCGCAGGCGGTGCTCGACCGGGTGTGGGACGAGCCGGTGCAGCGTGCCCGCGCGCTGGACGGGCTGGTCGACGACGGCCTGGTGGAGCCGCTGGCGGGCGGTCTGTACCGGCTCCCGGCGGGCTGACACGCGCCTGTGCACGCCTCCGTGCGCCTCACTCTTACGTCGGCCTTAGGTTCGTTACACAACCGACGGACAGCCGTGCGTTCCTCGCGCGCTGGCCCGGACAGCTCCGTGACAACGCGTCCGTAGCTTTTTCCCATCGCCGCACGAGACCGGTGCGGATGACGGGGAACTGGCAGGAAGCGGGAGGCGGTTGATCGTGGCGCACTCTGGTGAGGTGCTCGAGTTCGAGGAGTACGTCCGTACGCGGCAGGACGCCCTGCTGCGCAGCGCGCGGCGGCTCGTGCCGGACCCGGTCGACGCCCAGGACCTGCTGCAGACCGCGCTCGTGCGGACGTACGGGCGCTGGGACGGTATAGCGGACAAGCGGCTTGCCGACGCGTACCTGCGCCGTGTCATGATCAACACACGGACCGAGTGGTGGCGGGCGCGCAAGCTCGAAGAGGTGCCCACCGAGCAGCTTCCGGAGTCGGCGGTGGACGACGCCAGCGAGCAGCACGCGGACCGTGCGCTGCTCATGGACGTCATGAAGGTGCTGGCTCCCAAGCAGCGCAGTGTCGTGGTGCTGCGACACTGGGAGCAGATGTCCACAGAGGAGACGGCCGCCGCCCTCGGAATGTCGGCCGGAACCGTGAAGAGCACGCTGCACCGGGCCCTTGCCCGGCTCCGTGAGGAGCTGGAGAAGCGGCAGCGCGACGAACTGGTCGCCGGCGCGCTCGACCGTCGTGAGGAGCGGGAGCGTTGCGCGGCCTAGGGGCTGTCCGTTGGGTCAGGCTGGACTCGGCCGACCGTCATGTCCGGTGCCGGCAAGCGGGGTGCGGTGCGTGCGGCCGCACCGGGGAGGAGGGCGCCGACGCGGAGGCGGCGCCTCCGGGCAGGGCCGGGCGGATCACGGTTCGAGATCGAGGGGGCGGCAGCCGGCGACAACGCCGCGGGGGGCGCCTCCACTCCTTCGAGACCGTGGGGGAGTGCGTGCCGGATCCGGCGCCCGCGGTGGGACCCGGCGCCGGCCGGCCCCTGAGGGAGCAGGCCCTGTGGATCCGCAGGATCCGGCGAGTGATGAGGGCGGGGAGTCCGGTGCTGGCCGGGCTCGCCGCCGGCGGGCTTTGTGTCGCGGTTCTGGCGTCCTGCTCCGCGGGCGGCACCGGCGCCCGCGACGAGGGCCCGGCGCACACCGACCCGGTCGGCGCGGCCGCCGTCGGCAGCCCGTCGCCGGTCCCGTCGCCGACGGCGAGCAGCACCGTCGCGCCGGAGCAGGAGACGATCGACGCGGTCGGCCTGGTGAAGCGTGACCCGAAGGTCAGCTCCGACATCAAGCAGAACCTGAAGCCGTGCGTGGCCAGCGAGTACCCGGTCGACGTGAGCTACGGCCGGCTGACCGGTGCGTCCGCGAACGACATCGTGGTGAACGTGATGACCTGCGGTGACGCGGTGGGCATCGGGACGTATGTGTACCGCGACGAGGGCGGTAAGTACCAGAATGTCTTCGAGGACGAGGAGCCCCCGGTCTACGCGGAGATAGACCAGGGCGCTCTGGTGGTCACCAAGCAGGTCTACGAGAAGGGTGACTCGGTCGCCTCTCCCTCGGGCGAGGAGGTCGTCACCTACCGCTGGCGCGGTGGCCACTTCGTCGAGGAGAGCCGCACGCAGACCAACTACAGCCACGCGGTGGGCGGCGGGGCGTCGCCCGCCCCGTCCGTACCCTCGGGCGACGGCTGAGAACGGATCGGAGACCACATGGGCCCCACGGCCGAGCGCAGGGGCGAGCAGACCCACGTGCTGTTCGTCGAGGACGACGACGTCATCCGCGAGGCCACGCAGCTGGCTCTGGAGCGGGACGGTTTCGTGGTGACCGCGATGCCGGACGGTCTCTCGGGCCTTGAGGCGTTCCGCGCGGACCGGCCGGACATCGCCCTGCTCGACGTCATGGTGCCGGGGCTTGACGGGGTGTCGCTGTGCCGTCGCATCCGGGACGAGTCGACGGTTCCGGTGATCATGCTGTCGGCGCGCGCGGACTCGATCGACGTGGTGCTCGGCCTGGAGGCCGGGGCGGACGACTATGTGACCAAGCCGTTCGACGGGGCCGTGCTCGTGGCGCGGATCCGTGCCGTGCTGCGCAGGTTCGGGCACGCCGGTGGCCCGTCGGCGTCCGGGTCGGGTGCCGCGGAGGAGCCTGCCGCTCCGGCCGGCGGTGTCCTTCGCTTCGGTGACCTGGAGATCGACACGGAGGGCATGGAGGTGCGCAGGGCCGGGGCTCCGGTGGCGCTGACGCCGACCGAGATGCGGCTGCTCCTGGAGTTCTCGTCCGCGCCGGGCACCGTGCTCTCCCGCGACAAGCTCCTGGAGCGCGTCTGGGACTACGGCTGGGGCGGCGACACCCGTGTCGTCGACGTCCATGTGCAGCGCCTGCGCACGAAGATCGGCCAGGACCGTATCGAGACGGTCCGTGGCTTCGGCTACAAACTGAAGGCATGAACGGGCCGATGGGGAAGCGGATATGAGGGGGACCGACGACACGCCGTCGTACGTCGGCGTCGCCACGGCGGCCGGCGGCGGCGCGGGGGCCGGCGGCGGCGCGGGGGCCGTCGGCGGCGTGCGTGGCAAGAGGCTGCGGCGTTCGCTGCGCACCGGGGTGCGGTGGAAGATCAGCGTCGCCATCGCGTTGGTCGGCGCGCTCGTCGCGATCGCGCTCAGCCTCGTCGTGCACAACTCGGCCCGCGTCTCGATGCTGGACAACGCGCGGGACGTGCAGGACGAGCGGATCCAGTTCGTGCAGCGTCAGTACGCGGCGCGCGGTGGCAATCTGCCCGTCGGTTTCACGGTCAACGACCCGTCGCTCCCCCACGCCCTGCGGGAGAAGGCCCGGGAGGGCCGCCGCGCCACCTACGTGTCGGAGGGCAGGGACGGCGTGCCCGACATCTGGGCCGCCGTGCCGCTCGGTGACGGCGAGGTCCTCTCCGTGCACACCCGTTTCGCCGACCGCAGCGCCACCGTCATGAAGGATCTCGACAAGGCGCTGCTGATCGGTTCGATCTCGGTCGTCTTCGGCGGCAGCGCGCTCGGCGTGCTCATCGGCGGCCAGCTCTCGCGGCGCCTGCGCAAGGCGGCGAGCGCGGCCCGTGACGTCGCGGAGGGGCAGAGCGACGTCCGCGTACGGGACGCCATCGGCGGGGTCGTGCGGGACGAGACGGACGACCTGGCCCGCGCCGTGGACGCCATGGCGGACGCGTTGCAGGAGCGGGTGGAGGCGGAGCGGCGGGTGACCGCGGACATCGCGCACGAGCTGCGCACCCCGGTCACCGGGTTGCTCACGGCGGCCGAGCTGCTGCCGCCCGGCCGCCCGAGCGAGCTGGTCAAGGACCGCGCGCAGGCGATGCGCACGCTCGTCGAGGACGTACTGGAAGTGGCGCGGCTCGACAGCGCGGCCGAGCGGGCCGAGCTGCAGGACATCATGCTGGGCGAGTTCGTGGAGCGGCGGATCGCGGCCCGCGCCACCGAGGGCGTGAGCGTCCATGTGGTGCACGAGTCGGAGGTGACCACCGACCCGCGCCGCCTGGAGCGCATCCTGTTCAACCTGCTGGCCAACGCCTCCAAGCACGCCCGTCCGCCGATCGAGGTCAGCGTCGAGGGCCGGGTGATAAGGGTGCGCGATCACGGCCCCGGATTCCCCGAGGATCTCCTGGAGGAGGGCCCGAGCCGCTTCCGCACGGGCGCCGCCGACCGCGCGGGCCACGGACACGGTCTCGGCCTGACGATCGCGGCGGGCCAGGCCCGGGTGCTCGGCGCCCGCCTCACGTTCCGCAACGTACGGCCGCCGGGCGCCGACCCCGACACGGCGTCGGAGGGGGCCGTGGCGGTGCTGTGGCTGCCCGAGCACGCCCCGACCAACACGGGCAGCTTCCCGATGCTGCGGCTCTCCGACGACGAGCGGGGCTAGGAGCAAGGGGCAGAGCGGGGGGGGGGAGGCTGTCGCTCCGGGGCAGGGACCCGGCATGGCTACCGCTTCCGAGACTTTCTCGACCATCTCCTCCCCCACGCACGCCGTCGTCATGGGCGGCAGTTCCGGCATCGGTGAGGCGACCGCCGCGCTGTTCGCACGCGGCGGCGCCGAAGTGACCATCACCGGCCGCGACGAGGCCCGCCTCGCGGCGGCGGCCGAGCGGATCGGCGGCAAGACCGGCACCTACCGCATGGACGCCACGGACCAGGCCGACATCGACGCCTTCTTCACCACGGTCGCGCCCATCGACCATCTGATCGTCTCGGTCAGCGGCGCGGCGGGCAGCGGCCCGTTCGAGCAGCTCGAAGTGGCGGAGCTGGCCCGGGGCTTCGACGCCAAGTTCTGGCCCCAGTTGCGCATCCTCAAGTCGGCGCTGCCGCACCTGACCGAGCACGCGTCGGTCACGCTCATCACGGCGGCCTCGGCCGGCTCGGCCTTCCCCGGCACGTCGGGCCTCGCGGCGATCAACGGCGCCCTCAACGCGATGGTGCCGCCGCTCGCGGTCGAGCTGGCCCCGCGCCGGATCAACGCGGTGTCGCCCGGAGTCATCGACACCCCCTGGTGGGACCGGGTCCCGGCCGAGCGGCGCGAGGAGCTGTTCGAGGCGCTGGTGGCGACGACACCGGTGGGCCGGGTCGGCGCCGCCCAGGACGTGGCGCAGGCCATCGTCTCGCTCGCCACCAACGGCTTCATCACGGGTGTGGTCCTGGACTGCACGGGAGGCGCGAACCTGCCGACGGGGCGCTGATCGGGCCCGTACGACGGTGTGAGCAGGCAGGCGAGGCGAGGCGGGCCGGTGGTGACACCGGCCCGCCTGATCCTTCCCCCGGCGCTCGCTACTTCTTCGGCTCCGATCCGCGCAGCGCGACCTCCTTGACGAAGACCGCCCCGACCAGCGCCACGACCGCCACCGCGGACCCGAGCAGGAAGGACGAGTGGGTGCCGGAGGAGACGGCGTACTGGTACGCCTCCCGCGCGGGCGCCGGGAGCTTCGCGAGGCTCGCCGCGTCCAGCTGCGCCGACTTCTCGGTGACCTTCCCGCCGAGCGCCCCGGCCTTCTCGGTCATGACGGCGTTGACCCGGTCGTTGAACAGCACGCCCATGATCGCGACGCCGAAGGAGGAGCCGAGCGTGCGGAACAGGGTCGCGGAGGACGACGCGACACCCATGTCCTTCAGCTCGACGCTGTTCTGCGCGACCAGCATCGTCATCTGCATCAGGCAGCCGAGCCCGGCGCCGAGCACCGCCATGTAGAGGCCGGAGGTGAACCGCGAGGTGCCGGTGTCCATCTGGGCGAGCAGGAACAGTCCGACCGCCATCAGTACGCCGCCGACGATCGGGAAGACCTTGTACCGGCCGGTGGTCGTGGTGACCCGCCCGACGATCAGCGAGACGACCATCATGGCGAGCAGCATCGGCAGGAGCAACAGGCCCGAGTTGGTCGCGGACGCGCCCTGCACCGACTGCTGGTACAGCGGCAGGAAGAGCACCGCGCCGAACATCACGAACCCGGTGACGAAGCCGATCACCGACATGAGGGTGAAGTTGCGGCTGCGGAAGATGTGCAGCGGCAGGATCGGTTCGGCGGCCTTGGTCTGTGCGAACACGAAGCCGACCAGGGACGCGACGCCGATCCCGATCAGCTCCATGATCACGGCGGAGGTCCAGGCGTACTGGCTGCCACCCCATGTGGTCACGAGGACGATCGCGCTGATGCCGACGGTGAGCAGCGCGGCGCCGAGGTAGTCGATCGATCCGGCGGCCCGCTTCTTGGGCAGGTGCAGCACGGCGGTGATGGCGATGAGGGCGACGACGCCGATCGGCAGGTTGATGTAGAAGGACCAGCGCCAGCCCCAGTTGTCCGTGATGGTGCCGCCGACCAGCGGCCCGCCGATCATGGCGATGGCCATGACACCGGCGATCATGCCCTGGTACTTGCCGCGCTCCCGGGGCGGGATCAGGTCACCGATGATGGCCATGACGCCGACCATGAGGCCGCCCGCGCCGAGCCCCTGGACGGCCCGGAACCCGATGAGCTGCCCCATGTTCTGGGCCATGCCGCTGAGCGCGGAGCCGACCAGGAAGATCACGATGGAGGTGAGGAAGGCGCCCTTGCGCCCGTACATGTCGCCGATCTTGCCCCACAGGGGGGTCGAGGCGGCTGTCGCGAGTGTGTAGGCCGTGACCACCCAGGACAGGTGTTCAAGGCCGCCGAGTTCGCCGACGATCGTGGGCATCGCGGTGCCGACGATCATGTTGTCGAGCATCGCGAGCAGCATGGCCAGCATCAGCGCCATCAGTACGACGCGGACGCTGCGCGGCTGCTTCGCCGCCCCGTCCGGCTCCTGGGCCGTCGGCCGCCCGGCGGATCTCCCGGCCGTCCGCCCGGTGGCCGGTGCCGCGACGGTCGCATCGACCGCGTCCTGTGCTGCTGCCTGTGCCATGGTGCCCCACTCCCCCACTGGTCCGGTGAACGGACGGGCTTACTTGCCGCCCGGCTAGTTCCCTACAATGAGAGAAGGTAGGCGCCTACTAGCCGGGCGTCAAGTAAGTTTGGGTCCGACCCCCGAGGGACGCGAGGGACGCGCGATGAGTACGGGCAGCAGCCACAAGCCGGGGCGCCGCGGGGACACCCGCCAGCGCATCCAGGACATCACCCTGGAACTGATCGCCGAGCAGGGTTACGAGAAGACGTCGCTCCGGGAGATCGCCGAGCGGCTCGGCGTCACCAAGGCAGCGCTGTACTACCACTTCAAGACCAAGGAAGACATCCTGGTCAGCCTCTTCCAGGACCTGACGGCGCCGATCGACGAGCTGATCGAGTGGGCCGCGGAGCAGCCGCACACCATGGCGACCAAGCAGGAGATCCTCACCCGCTACGGCACGGCGATGGTCGACGCGGCCCCGCTCTTCCGTTTCATGCAGGAGAACCAGGCGACGGTGCGCGAGCTGAGCATCGGCAACAACGTGAAGGACCGGGCCACGAAGCTCGTCGACTTCCTGCTGCCCGAGGACGCCTCACTGGCCGACCGGGTGCGGTGCTTCAGCGCGCTGATCTCCATGCACGCCGGGATGTTCATGCTCAAGGAGACCGAGGGCGACCCCGAGGAGAAGCGCAGGGCCATCCTCGAGGTCGCCACGGAACTGGTCACCCGGGCCCACGAGCACTGACAGGTGCCGCGGCACGCGGGGCGGGCGCGCGGATCGTCAGACGGTCACGCCGTGCCGCTTGAGGAAGGCGACCGGGTTGACCGCGGAACCGTAGTTCGGGGTCGTACGGATCTCGAAGTGCAGGTGCGGCCCCGTGGAGTTGCCCGTGTTGCCGGACAGCGCGATGTGCTGGCCGGTGGACACGTGCCGGCCGACCTTGACGTCGATCCGCGACAGGTGCGCGTACTGCGAGTACCGGCCGTCGGCGTGCTTGATGACGATGGCGTTGCCGTACGCGGGGCCGTCACCGGCGCCGTTCGGGCCGGCCTTGACGACGGTGCCGCTGTGCACGGCGAGGACGCCGGTACCGGTCGGCACGGCGAAGTCCTGGCCGGAGTGCTTGCCGGAGGCCCACAGGGAGCCGCCCTGCGAGTAGCCCGCGGAGAGCTTGTAACCGGAGGAGACCGGGTCGACCCACGAGGTGGAGCCGCCGGCGGCGGACGCGACCCCGGTACCCAGCACCGCGGACACGCCCAGGCCGGCGGCCACGACGGCGGCGCGCTTGCGGAGCATCGACTTGCCGGAACGGAGGGAGTTGCTGCGCTGGGACATGCGGGAGGACCTCTTCGAACTTGGGGGACGCATGAAAGGACCCGGCACACGTTCGCGTGTCACCGGGTCGGCCATCCCTTGGTAACCCCCGCCCCCACCACCACCCAAACCCCCCACCTACTACACGTACTCGTACATCCCCGTGAAAGCGGACAGAAATCTCCGCAATCCATAGGTCGTGTAACAGGACGCCAACGGCACCCTTAAGCCACTAACCCTGGTAGTAACGGACAAAAGCCCTGTGCGACATGTCACCGCCGGGCACGATCGACGCCCCCTCGAATGTGACCGGCACTACTCTCAACGCCCATGGATCCCGCCACCCTTGGCGCCCGCCTCGCGTCGGCCGCGCTCACCCCCTTACTCCGCAAGATCCTCGTCCAGGAGGGTTCCGGCGCGGGACTCGCCGACCCTCCCGTACGCCTGTCGGGCCGGGTCTCGCTGCGCGGCGAGAAGCGGACGCTGACCGACGCCGACACGCGGCGGCTGGCCCGAGCGCACGTCACGGCGGCCGTGCGCGGCCCCGGCAAGGCGCCGTTCCCGGCCGACGAGACGGAGGCCGTCGTCCTCACGCTGGCCGCGACCCTGCACGCCGCGGGCGACCTCACCATGGACGACGTCCAGGCCGCCCGGCTGGACCCCGCCGCGCTCGCCCGCACCCTGCGCCGCGCGGCCCCCGCGCCCGACGGCCTGTCCGCGGACGCCGTCCACTTTCTCGGCGCGGCCACCGAAGGCGCCTGCCGACACGTCCTGCACTTCTTCAGCCAGCGGTCGACGTTCGTCCCGCGCACCCTGGTCGAGCAGCGGCGCGACCACGATGAACTCAGCCGGAAGACGGACGAGTTGCTGTCCCGCACCCCGCCCACGGGCTCCGCGGACGCCGCCTTCGAGGACCGCTACCTGCGCCACGTCGCCGAACGCCACCGCCACCTCACCATCTACGGCATCGACCTGCGCGACTCCCCCGAACGCTGGCCGCTGGAAGTGGCGTATCTGAGCCTGGAGGCGACGGCGACGGCCGATCAGGTCGTCGACCCGCTCGACCACCTCGACCACGCGGCGCCGCCGTCCGGCCCGGTGCGGCTGCGCGCCGAGGACGCGTTCGAGGGCGGCCACGACCGGGTTCTGCTGCGCGGCGAGGCGGGCTCCGGCAAGACGACCCTCGTGCAGTGGCTCGCCGTGACGGCGGCGGGCGCGGGCGGGACCGTGGGCGAGGGCGGCGATGGCCGGACCGGCGGGCGCATCCCCTTCGTGCTGCCGCTGCGCACCCTCGTACGGGACGGCTCCCTGCCGGGCCCGGGCGACTTCCTGCGTGCCGTGTCCTGCCCGCTGACCGCGCCTGACGGATGGGCCGAGCGGGTCCTGTCCGACTCGCGCGCGCTGATCCTGGTCGACGGCCTCGACGAGATACCCACCGCCGAGCGCCATCGCGTCCGCGACTGGCTGCTCGGCCTCACTGACGCCTTCCCCGGCAACCGCTGGCTGCTGACGTCCCGGCCCACCGCCGTACGCCCCGCCTGGCTCGCCGACAGCGGGTTCCGGGAGGTGCACCTGCCGCCGATGCGGCCCGCCGACGTCGCCACGTTCGTTCGCCGCTGGCACGCCGCCGCACAGGCCGACGCGTACGAAGAACCGCTCCTGGACTCCCTGCGTACGAAACGGGACTTGGCGCGTCTGGCCACCAACCCGCTGATGTGCGGCCTGATCTGCGCGCTTCACCGGGAGCGGCGCGGCTATCTGCCCACCGGACGCAAGGAGTTGTACGACGCCGCCCTGTCGATGCTGCTCACCCGGCGCGACCGGGAGCGCGGCATGTCAGGCGTCGACCTGGACGAGGCGGCCCAGCTGGAGCTCCTCCAGCACCTCGCGTACGCCCTGGTCCTCGGCGGCCGCACCGAGATGAGCCGCGCCGGCGCCGAGTCCCTGCTCGAACGCCGGCTGCCCGCGGTGGCGTCGGCGGCGGCCCTCGGCGACGCGCCGGCCGTCCTGCGTACGCTGCTGCTGCGCAGCGGACTGCTGCGGGAACCGGCGGAAGGCGCGGTCGATTTCGTCCACCGCACCTTCCAGGACTACCTGGCCGCCCGGCACGCCGTGGACGAGGGCCACGCCCTGCCGTTCGTCCAGCGCCTGGCCGACGATCCGCAGGGCGAGGACGCGATCCGGATGGCCGTGGCGCACGCACGGCCCGGCGAACGTGCGACGCTGCTGCGGGAGTTGTTGTCGGGCGGCACCCCACGTCTGACCCTGCTCGCCCTGGCGTGCCTGGAGCACGCGACGGCCCTGGACCCGGCGGTCCGTGCCGAGGTGGAGGAACAGGCCGCCGCGCTGATCCCGCCCCGCACGCCCGACGACGCCAAGGCCCTCGCCGAGGCGGGCCCCCTGGTGCTTGAGCTGCTGCCGGGGCCCGAGGGGCTGAGCGAGGCGGAGGCGCACGGAGTGGCGGTCACGGCGTCGCTCCTCGGCGAGGCGGAGCCGGTCGGCGCGCTGGGGGTGCTGCGGCGTCTGCGCGAGCATCCGTCGCTCGACGTGCGGCGTCAGCTGGTCGGCACGTGGCGGCGGTTCGACGCCGACGAGTACGCGCGTGAGGTGCTCGACCACCTGGACCGCGAGGGGCTCATCCTGAACTGCCACTCGACCGAACAGTATCCGGCGCTGCGGGCGATGCGTCCGTGGCACGACGTGGTGTTCCGCGGGCGGCACGTCCTCGGTGACCTCGCCGGGGCGGTGCCCGATCCCGCGGCCGTGACGTACCTCAGCCTGGAGGACAACCCCCTGGCGGACGACCTGGAGCCGCTCACCGCCTTCCCCGCGCTGAGCAGCATCTGGCTGGGCGGCTGCGAGTACGTCGATGACTTCGGGACGCTCGCCGCGCTGCCCCTCACCCGGCTCGGGATCTCCCTGTGCGGCGGCACGGACGGGCTGACGCGGCTGCGCTCCCTGCGGCGGATCTCGCTCTACGACAGGCTGCCCGGCGCCTCGCTCACCGACAGCCTCCCGGTCGAGGCGCCGCTGGAATTCCTGTTCCTGGGCCGCAAGGCGATCGACGGCACCGGACTGCGCGGCCTGCACCACTGGCCGACCCTGACCACGCTGAGCCTCGGCCCCCTCTCGACCGCGCCGACCGCACACGACTGGCGGTACGTCGCCGAGCTGCCCGCCCTGCGGACCCTCTACCTCAACAGGGTGCTCCTCAGCGACTTCGCCGACTCGGTCGCGGCCCTGCCCGACCTGCCGCGCGTCGAGGAGCTCCGGCTGGCCTCCCTGCGCGGCACCGAGGACGTGGGCGTACTGCCGTCCCGCCTGCCCGGAGTGCGCAGGGTGACCCTCCAGACCTACCCCGGCGCGACCGTCCCGACCGCCCCTTACGCCCGCCTCTTCCCGCACGCCGAGATCGCCGTCGACCAGCGCTAGGGCCTGTCCGGGCGGCACGGAAAACGGGTGGGCCCGCACCGCCCCTCAGGAACGGTGCGGGCCCACCCGCATCGGCTCACCCCGGAGGGGTTACGCCTCCTTGCTCAGGTTCGGGCCGGTCGAGCCGCCCGCCGCCGCGTCCTCGATCGGGGGGACGTCCGGCAGGGCCGACTTCTCCTCGCCGCGGAAGACGAACGTCTGGGACTCGCCCTCGCCCTCCGTGTCGACGACCACGATGTGGCCGGGGCGCAGCTCGCCGAAGAGGATCTTCTCCGACAGGTTGTCCTCGACCTCGCGCTGGATCGTGCGACGCAGCGGACGCGCGCCCAGCACCGGGTCGTAGCCCTTCTTGGCCAGCAGCTCCTTGGCGGACTGCGAGAGCTCGATGCCCATGTCGCGGTCCTTCAGGCGCTCGTCCACCTTCGAGATCATCAGGTCGACGATCTGGAGGATGTCCTGCTGGCTGAGCTGCGGGAAGACGACGATGTCGTCGACGCGGTTGAGGAACTCGGGGCGGAAGTGCTGCTTGAGCTCGTCCGACACCTTGTTCTTCATGCGCTCGTAGTTGGTCTTCGTGTCGCCCTGGGCCGCGAAGCCCAGGTTGAAGCCCTTCGAGATGTCCCGCGTGCCGAGGTTGGTCGTCATGATGATGACCGTGTTCTTGAAGTCCACGACACGGCCCTGGGAGTCGGTCAGGCGACCGTCCTCCAGGATCTGCAGCAGGCTGTTGAAGATGTCCGGGTGGGCCTTCTCCACCTCGTCGAAGAGGACGACGGAGAACGGCTTGCGGCGGACCTTCTCGGTCAGCTGGCCGCCCTCTTCGTAGCCCACGTAGCCGGGGGGCGAGCCGAAGAGACGCGAGACCGTGTGCTTCTCGCTGAACTCCGACATGTCGAGGGAGATCAGCGCGTCCTCGTCGCCGAAGAGGAACTCGGCCAGGGCCTTCGAGAGCTCCGTCTTACCGACACCGGACGGGCCGGCGAAGATGAACGAGCCACCGGGGCGCTTGGGGTCCTTCAGACCGGCGCGCGTACGGCGGATCGCCTTCGAGAGCGCCTTGACGGCGTCCGTCTGGCCGATGACGCGCTTGTGGAGTTCGTCCTCCATGCGCAGCAGGCGGCTCGACTCCTCCTCGGTCAGCTTGAAGACCGGGATGCCGGTGGCGGTCGCGAGGACCTCGGCGATCAGCTCGCCGTCGACCTCGGCGACGACGTCCATGTCGCCGGCCTTCCATTCCTTCTCGCGCTTGGCCTTGGCGGCGAGGAGCTGCTTCTCCTTGTCGCGCAGCGAGGCCGCCTTCTCGAAGTCCTGGGAGTCGATGGCCGACTCCTTGTCGCGGCGCACGCCGGCGATCTTCTCGTCGAACTCGCGCAGGTCCGGCGGCGCGGTCATCCGGCGGATGCGCATCCGGGAACCGGCCTCGTCGATCAGGTCGATCGCCTTGTCCGGCAGGTAGCGGTCCGAGATGTAGCGGTCGGCGAGCGTCGCGGCCTGGACCAGCGCCTCGTCCGTGATGGAGACGCGGTGGTGGGCCTCGTAGCGGTCGCGCAGACCCTTGAGGATCTCGATGGTGTGCGGCAGCGACGGCTCCGCGACCTGGATGGGCTGGAAGCGGCGCTCAAGGGCCGCGTCCTTCTCCAGGTGCTTGCGGTACTCGTCGAGCGTGGTGGCACCGATGGTCTGGAGCTCACCGCGGGCCAGCATCGGCTTGAGGATGCTCGCCGCGTCGATGGCGCCCTCGGCGGCGCCCGCACCGACCAGCGTGTGCAGCTCGTCGATGAACAGGATGATGTCGCCGCGGGTGCGGATCTCCTTGAGGACCTTCTTCAGGCGCTCCTCGAAGTCACCCCGGTAGCGGGAGCCGGCGACCAGCGCGCCGAGGTCCAGCGTGTAGAGGTGCTTGTCCTTGAGCGTCTCGGGGACCTCGCCCTTGACGATCGCCTGGGCAAGGCCCTCGACGACCGCCGTCTTGCCGACACCGGGCTCACCGATCAGGACCGGGTTGTTCTTGGTGCGGCGCGACAGGACCTGCATGACGCGCTCGATCTCCTTCTCGCGCCCGATGACCGGGTCGAGCTTGGACTCACGAGCGGCCTGCGTCAGGTTGCGGCCGAACTGGTCGAGCACCAGGGACGTGGAGGGCGTGCCCTCGGCAGGACCGCCGGCGGTGGCGGTCTCCTTGCCCTGGTAACCGGAGAGCAGCTGGATGACCTGCTGCCGCACCCGGTTGAGGTCTGCGCCCAGCTTGACCAGGACCTGGGCGGCGACGCCCTCGCCCTCACGGATCAGGCCGAGCAGGATGTGCTCCGTGCCGATGTAGTTGTGGCCCAGCTGAAGGGCCTCGCGGAGCGACAGCTCCAGGACCTTCTTGGCACGGGGGGTGAAGGGGATGTGACCGGACGGGGCCTGCTGGCCCTGGCCGATGATCTCCTCCACCTGCTGGCGGACCGCCTCGAGCGAAATCCCGAGGCTCTCCAGGGCCTTAGCGGCGACACCCTCACCCTCGTGGATCAGGCCCAGGAGGATGTGCTCGGTGCCGATGTAGTTGTGGTTGAGCATCCGGGCTTCTTCCTGAGCCAGGACGACAACCCGCCGCGCGCGGTCGGTGAACCTCTCGAACATCGTTAATCGCTCCTCAGAGCGGTCAGGCAGTTAGGGGTCGGTCCCCTCCCTGTCCTTCCGCAGCTTAGTCCCGCAAGCGGGGACCGCTCATTCCATCTGCCGACACCCGTTCATGGCCTCCTGCCCCGCAGCGCCGACAACTGCTCCAACTCGATGGTGCGAGACGATGTTCCCGCAGGCCAGGCAGATACCCTCACCATCACTACGCCGATGGCGAACGTGGGCCGCCCGTCCCGCACGTGTCGCCCCTCCCACTAGGGATGTCTTACCCGCACGGACTGACACTCCATGCGGCGCGCGCCGGTTCCCTCCGCTACGGGCGAACACCCTTGCGCCACCGAACACCCCCGTACGCCCCCATTACGGACACCCAGCGCGATCACCTCACGACGCTGCGTAACCCGAGCGGGGCCGAGGCGGTTGCTCCTGGCATGGTCCCCACCACAGGCACCACACTCTCCGCGTCCTTTCCCGCGCCCCGGCGTCCGCTCGAAGCCGCCGGGGACGTCACCGGCCCCGATCCGGTCCGGCAGTGGTACGAGCGTGAGCTCGGCTGGGCGGTGCGGCGGGGCCCGGACGGGCCGCTGCTGCCCACGGGGCTGGGCTTCGACGTCCTGGAGCTGCCGGCCGACGCGGGGTTCGGGATGCTCCGCAGGCTCGACCCGCGCTCCCCGGTGGCGCTGTCCGGGGAAACGATGCAGCTCCTCGTGGCGGCGGGCAGCGCGGACGAGCTGCCGGGGCTGCTCGAGTGGCTGGAGTGGGGCTCGCTGCCCCAGGACCTCGTCGCCGTCGGGGCGGGTGGCTCCATCGGGGCGCCGACGCCCCCGGGGATGACGGGCCCGCAGGAGGCCGCCGTGTGGGTGCGGCCCCCCGAGCCCGGTCGCGAGACCGAGCCGGTGCTCGCGGAGCTCCGTTCGCCGACGGCCGCGCCGACGGGTCCGGCGGCGTCGGCCGCCTCGGCCTGGTCGGCCGCGGGGGGCGGTGGGGGCGCCCCCGATCTCGTACGACTCGTGGACATGGCGGCAACGCAGTGCCACCGGGCCCGGCTTCGCCGCGCCTGTGCGCAGCGGAGCACGTCGAGCGGTCGGACGAGCGGTCAGGCGTCGACCGGTCAGCCGTTGGCCTTCTCGTACTCCTCGCGGATCGTCGCGGGGACGCGGCCGCGGTCGTTGACCTCGTAACCGTTCTCCTTCGCCCAGGCGCGGATCTTCGCCGTGTCCTGGCCGGAGCCGGTCGAAGCGGTGCGGCTCTTGCCGCGCGTGCCGCGGCCCCCGGTGCGACGGCCCTTGGCCACGAACTGCTCCAGGGCACCCCGCAGCTTGTCGGCGTTCTTGGTGCTGAGGTCGATCTCGTAGGTCTTACCGTCGAGCGCGAACGTCACGGTCTCGTCGGCCTCGCCACCGTCGAGGTCGTCGACAAGAAGGACCTGAACCTTCTGTGCCACGGGATTTCCTTTCATCCATATCCGAAGGGCCGACTGCCCGCCCGCTTCCGCGGCCGTTGTTTCGCCGTCCCCTTGTTATATGCAGTACAGCAGTACGCCGGAAAGCAAACCGCTTTTGCCGGGAAAACACAAACCCCTGACTGAGATCGGGCGGGATCCCGGAGTTGTACGCTGCCCGCGCGGCCCTAAAACATGCGCGTATCGGACATAGGGCACCGGGGTGCGGGCGCGGGGCCGGAATACGGCGGGGTCATACCGAGGGCGGCGATCACAGATGCAGAAGCATCCGGCTGTTGCCCAAGGTGTTCGGTTTCACTCGTTCGAGGCCCAGGAACTCCGCGACGCCCTCGTCATAGGAACGCAGCAGCTCGCTGTAGACATCGGTGTCGACCGTATCGGCCGGTGTCTCCCCGATCTCCACGAAGCCGTGCTTGGCGAAGAACGCGACTTCGAAGGTGAGGCAGAAAACCCTTCGAACGCCGATCCAGCGAGCGGTCTGCAACAGCTTCTGCAGGATGAGGTGGCCCACGCCCGCCCCCTTGACCTGCGGGTTCACCGCGAGCGTGCGGACCTCCGCGAGGTCTTCCCACATGATGTGGAGTGCGCCGCAGCCGACCACCTCGGCGTTGTCGTCGCGCTCGGCGACCCAGAACTCCTGGATGTCCTCGTAAAGCGTGACGGTGGCTTTGTCGAGCAGGATCCGGCGCCGGCTGTACTCGTCGAGGAGCCGTCGCACCGCCGGGACATCGGCGGTACGCGCCCGGCGGACGGTGACCGCATTACCGGTCGATTCGGGCCTTGTCTCGACTTCGGGGTGCTCGGCTGGCATGAGCGGACGCTATCGCCCTGGTTCGCCGTCCGCTTCCGCGGGGCCGCCCGCTTCCGCCGAGCCGTCCGCTCCCGCGGGGCCGGGCGGGACTTCGGTGGTCGGGACTTCGGACGCCGGTTCCTGGTCCGCTTCCGGCTGGACGATGCGCATGGCGTCGCGGAGCGCCTCGCGCTGCTGGGGCGACATCATGCCGAAGAACGCGACGAGCGCGGCGGCGGGGTTGTCGCTCTGCCCCCATGCCTCGTGCATCAGCGCGGCCGAGTAGGCGGCGCGGGTGGAGACGGCCTCATATCGATAGGCCCGGCCTTCCGCCTCGCGGCGCACCCAGCCCTTCTGGTGGAGATTGTCCAATACGGTCATGACCGTCGTGTACGCGATGGACCGTTCCTGCTGGAGGTCCTCCAGGACTTCCCGCACCGTGACCGGGCGGTTCCACTTCCACACCCGTGTCATCACGGCGTCTTCGAGTTCTCCCAGAGGACGTGGCACAAGAACACAATAGTGGGAGAAGTCTTAAATTCCTCCGCAGGCACGGCGAACAATGACGAACAGTGCCGGACAGCACTGGACAGTGCCAAACAGTGGCGAAGGGTGACAAAAGGGGCGCCGCATGGGCGCCCCTGTCCGAACGTGGCGTCGGCGCGGCCGGGCGAGGGCCGGTCAGGCTCCGGCGTCCTGCAGGCCGGTGCTCTGCCGGGTGGCCTCGGCGCGCGAGAGGATCGCGTCGACGGCCGCGTCCTCCTTGGCCTTCTTGTCGCCGCCCTGGGACTTCACGATCGTCACGATCAGGCGGGTGAAGAACGCGGCCATCACTACCGGGGGCACGAGCGCGGAGACGTAGTCCATGCCTCCCAGAGTAACTATCCGGCGGCCAGTTCCTTCGGCGGGGCCGTCGGCCGGGCGGGCGGCTGGGCGGGCGGCTGGGCCGGTCGCCGCTTGGGCGGGAAGACCTCGCCCGGAGTGGGGACCGGGCGGGGCGGCCGAGCCGGCTGGGGCTTGGCCGGCTTCTTGTCGTCGCCCTCCCGGCCGCCGGGCAGGGCGAAGAGGTGGGAGCGGGAGGCCGGGACGCGTGGGCGGTGGCGGGCCGCGAGCCGCTCCCGGACGTCCCGTTCGGCCAGGGCGCGGCAGCGGTCGAGCAGGGCGGCCGCGGTGCGGTTGCCCCGCAGGGCGCGCAGGGCGGCGAGGTCGTCGACGCCCGGGGTGTGGCCCGCCGCGAGAGCTTCCTGGAGGAGGCTCAGATAGCCGGTGACGGTGCCGGGCAGGGCGGCGCGGTACCGGTCGAGGTCGGCGAGGAGAAAGGCCCGCAGACGGGCGCTCTCCCGCTCGGTCTCGTCGACCTGGTCCGCGAGTCGCAGACACTCCCGGACGTCCTTGTCCGAGGCGGGGCTTGGGTGGAGGGCGAGGGCGAGGGCGCGTCGGAGCACACGCAGCTCTTCCGCACCGAACGCCATACCGCCGCGGTTTCCGTAGGGCGTGGGCATGATCCGACCATACGGCTGATTACGGACAAATCTGCTTAACCGGCAATGTGTGGGCGTGGCTGATCACCCCGTGGACGGTCGCCGGTCACCCGTGCGCGGTCACAGACGGCTGACGTTGCGCTCGTACACGAGCCGCAGCCCGATCAGCGTCAGCCACGGCTCGTGCTCGTCGATGGCCTCGGCCTCGCCGAGGACCATCGGCGCGAGCCCGCCCGTCGCGATGACGGTCACGTCCTCCGGGTCGTCAGCCAGCTCCCTGGCCATCCGGTTCACCACGCCGTCGACCTGGCCCGCGAACCCGTAGACGATGCCCGACTGCATCGCCTCGACCGTGTTCTTGCCGATGACGCTGCGCGGACGGGCCAGCTCGATCTTGCGGAGCTGGGCGCCGCGCATGCCGAGCGCCTCGACGGAGATCTCGATGCCGGGGGCGATCACACCGCCCGCGTACTCGCCCCGCGCGGAGACCGCGTCGAACGTCGTGGCCGTGCCGAAGTCGACGACGACCGCGGGGCCGCCGTAGAGCTCGACGGCGGCGACCGCGTTGATGATGCGGTCGGCGCCGACCTCCTTGGGGTTGTCCATGAGGATCGGCACGCCGGTCTTGATGCCCGGCTCGACCAGGACCGCCGGCACGTCGCCGTAGTAGCGGCGGGTGACCTCGCGCAGCTCGTGCAGGACCGAGGGGACGGTCGAGCAGATGGCGATGCCGTCGATGCCGTCGCCCAGCTCGTCGCCGAGCAGCGGGTGCATGCCCATCAGGCCCTGGAGCAGGACGGCGAGTTCGTCGGCCGTCCTGCGCGCGTCCGTGGAGATGCGCCAGTGCTCGACGATCTCCTCGCCGTCGAACAGGCCGAGGACGGTGTGGGTGTTGCCGACGTCGATGGTGAGCAGCATCAGACGTCTGCCTCTCGCAGGTCGAGACCGATGTCGAAGGTCGGCGCGGAGTGCGTCAGGGCTCCCACGGCGAGGTAGTCGACGCCCGTCTTCGCGTACGTGGCCGCGTTCTCCAGGGTGAGACGGCCGGAGGACTCCAGGAGGGCGCGGCCGTGCGTGAGGGCGACGGCCTCCTCGGTCTCGCCGGGCGTGAAGTTGTCCAGGAGGACCAGGTCGGCGCCCGCGTCGAGGACCTCGCGCAGCTGGTGCAGCGTGTCCACCTCGACCTCGACGGCCAGACCGGGGAACCGCTCGCGCACCGCCTTGAACGCCTGGGCCACGCCGCCCGCGGCGACCACGTGGTTGTCCTTGACCAGGGCGGCGTCCGACAGGGACATGCGGTGGTTGACGCCGCCGCCCATGCGGACCGCGTACTTCTCCAGGGAGCGCAGGCCCGGCGTCGTCTTGCGGGTGTCGCGGACCTTCGCGTTCGTGCCCTCCAGAGCGTCCGCCCACGCGCGCGTGGCCGTCGCGATGCCCGACAGGCGGCACAGGATGTTGAGCGCGCTGCGCTCGGCCGTGAGCAGGTCGCGGGTGCGGGTGGTGACCGAGAGCAGCTTCTGGCCGGCCGTGACGCGGTCGCCGTCCTCGACGTGCCGCTCGACCTCGAACTCGTCGGTGGCGACGACGGAGACGATCGCCTCGGCGACGCGCAGGCCCGCCACGACGCCGTTCTCACGGGCCGTGAAGTCCGCGGTGGCGACGGCGTCCTCGGGGATCGTGGCGACCGTCGTCACGTCCACGCCGCCGTCGAGGTCCTCGGCGATCGCCATGTGCGCGATGTCCTCGATCTCGACCGGGTCGAGGCCCGCGTCGGTCAGGAGCCGCGCGAGCGACGGATCGAGACCGCACTCCATGACGTCGGTGACTCCGGCGGCGTCGGCGGACGGGTCCTGCGCGCAGCCGCAGTGGTCGCCGCAGGCGCCGCTGTCGGCGGCCGGGGGAAGATCGGGGGTGGCGCTCACGTCGGTCACTGCTCCTGAAGGGTCGTTGCCGTCGGGGGGAAGTCTGCGGTGGATGTGGTGTGCGTGGCCAGAGTGCCGTCCGGGTCGAGCCGTACGACGATGTGGCGGCGCCAGTCGGTGTCGTCGCGGTCGGCGTGGTCCTCGCGCCAGTGGCAGCCGCGGGTCTCCTCGCGGCGGCGGGCGGCGGCGACCAGGGCGCGCGCCACGCACAGCAGGTTGGTGGCCTCCCAGGTGTCGACACCCGGCTCGGCCGTCTTGCCGTTCTCCGCGAGGGCCTCGGTGGCCTCGGCGTGGATGCGGTCGAGCCGCGCGGCGGCCTCGGCGAGCGAGTCGGCCGAGCGGAGCACGCCCGCGCCCTGGCTCATCACGCTCTGGATCGCGAACCGGGCCTGCGGCTCCAGCAGCGGGTGCTCCGGCGTCTGCGGGTGCGCGACGGGCGCGGGCACGCGCGCGGGCAGCCCGCCGGCGGCGTGCCGCGCGGTGATGTCGGCGGCGATCCGCTCGGCGTAGACCAGGCCCTCGAGCAGCGAGTTGGAGGCGAGCCGGTTGGCGCCGTGCACGCCCGTGCAGGCGACCTCGCCGCACGCGTACAGGCCCGGCACCGTGGTGCGGCCGTGCAGGTCGGTGCGGACGCCGCCGGAGGCGTAGTGGGCGGCCGGGGCGATGGGAATGGGCTCGGTGACCGGGTCGATGCCGTGGGCGCGGCAGGCGGCGAGGATGGTCGGGAAACGGTGCTCCCACATGTCGGCGCCGAAGTGCCGGGCGTCCAGGTACATGTTCTCGGCGCCCTGCTCCTGCATGCGGAGCGTGATGCCCTTGGCGACGATGTCGCGGGGCGCCAGCTCGGCGAGCTCGTGCCGGCCCACCATGAAGCGCACGCCGTCCGCGTCCACCACGTGCGCGCCCTCGCCGCGCACGGCCTCGGAGACGAGCGGCTGCTGGCCCTCGGCGTCGGCGCCCAGGAAGAGCACGGTGGGGTGGAACTGGACGAACTCCAGGTCGCTGACCTCCGCGCCCGCGCGCAGGGCGAGCGCGACGCCGTCCCCGGTGGACACGTGCGGGTTGGTGGTCGCCGAGAAGACCTGGCCCATACCGCCGGTGGCGAGGACGACGGCCGGGGCGAGGACCGCGCCGACGCCGTCGTGCTGCCCCTCCCCCATGACGTGCAGGGTGACGCCCGCCGTGTGACCGTCCGCGTCCGTCAGCAGGTCGAGGACCAGGGCGTTCTCGATCGTCTCGATGCCCCGCGCGCGGGCCGCCTCGACGAGCGCGCGCGAGACCTCGGCGCCGGTGGCGTCGCCGCCCGCGTGGATGATGCGGTGGCGGTGGTGGCCGCCCTCGCGGGTCAGCTGGAGTGCCCCGTCCTCGGCGGCGTCGAAGTGGGCGCCGGTGTCGATGAGGCGGCGTACGGCGCCGGGTCCCTCGGTGACGAGGGTGCGTACGGCGTTCTCGTCGCACAGCCCGACGCCCGCGACCAGGGTGTCGTCCAGGTGCTGCTCGGGGGTGTCGCCCTCGTCGAGCGCGGCGGCGATGCCGCCCTGCGCCCAGCGGGTGGAGCCGTCGTCGAGGCGGGCCTTGGTGACGACGACGGTGGTCAGGCCCGCGGCCTGGCAGCGCAGGGCGGCGGTCAGGCCCGCGACGCCGGAACCGACGACCACGACGTCGGCGGAGATGGACCAGCCGGGGGCGGGCGCGTGGAGACGGAGGGGGCCGGTGCGGGGCGCCGCCGGTCGAGGACGGTGGTGGGCGACGGGCGGGCGTATGCCGGCGCCGGTTCCGGTACCGGCGCCTGCGGCGGCTCCGGTCGCTGCTGAGGATGCGGTGGTCACGGTCGGACTCCGAACGTCAGGGGCAGATTGTCGATGAGCCGCGTGGTGCCCACCCGCGCGGCGACGGCAAGGACGGCCTCACCCTCGAAGTCGTCCGTCACATCGGTGAAGTCGGCGGGGTCGACCAGCGCCACGTAGTCGAGCTCGACCGGGGGTCGCAGCCGCGCGGCCTCGTCGAGGACCTGGCGGGCCGCGGCGAGGACGGCCGCGGGGCCGCCCGCCGACACGGCGGCCATGGCGTGCGCGGTCTGCGACTGCTCCAGCCGGGTG